>NZ_CP022253.1:0-75000 GCF_003119195.2 Azospirillum baldaniorum
TTCTATAAATATTGATAAGCCGCTTCATGGTCCACGACTCCTTCCAAGCGATGAAGTGGCACTTATCATGCATTTCGCGCATTTCCTTGTTCTCGGGAAGCGCAAGTTTGTGACAAAGCTTTAGGCGCCGCGGCTTTTCTGATTCCCTAAGAATATTGCCCTCGTTGTACTTAAACTCAACAATGCTAAATCTCATGTTGTCATGATAAAGATAATCAGCTCCAGCATCTCTATCTTGCCCGCCCAGCGCATAAGAGGCAACTTTATTGTTAGTTGCGGCGGCTTCTTTCTTAAATAATGCAGTAAAAGCTTCAGCGACGCTTGGTTCATGGCTGGTCATAAGGACACCTTCATAAAGGCAATCAACAGGGAACCGTTTGGGCGGCAAATGATTGGACGCGGCACGTGGCCGGTCACAAGCTTGCTTAAGAACGGTTTTCGCGAAGGTGTCTACTTAAAGAAGTCCCTCCCCGTCAACGTTACAAGCGAGCGTAAGTGCTGAAGAAAACTATGCACCCCGACACACCACGTCGGAAACTCGAACGAATCGCAAGAGGTTAGCTTGGCAAGCATCGTGAACACAATGCACGCCCTTGCGTGGCGGCTTTCACACTCGAGTCAGCAAGTGAAAACCAGCTCAGGGCGCCGCTGTCGGGCATGTTCCTCGACCTTACCGCCGCTGTGCTGGAAAAGTCCCCAGGGTTATAGGAGGCGGAGTAGTAGGATGCTGAACGGAACAGAAGGTGTCGACCTGTCCTGTATGACACCTTGAGGCCGGCTGTCACCACAGGCTATGTAATACAGGCTGTCATACAGGGGATGCCAGATGCCGACACCTCCGATGTCCCTCCGCGTATCTCCAGAACATCAAGGGCTTGTCCGAGACGTGGCGGCCCGGCTGAAGGCCGATCCCGGCTTTGCTGACGCGCTGCGCGCCGCGCTGGGGGAGGGTGTGACACAGCCTGTCACTACAGCCTGTGTTACGGCTTGGATCGCGGGGTGTGTTACAGGCCGCAACACAGGTGGACGGCCAGCCCGCGCACCAGATCCAGCCCGATCCCACACCCGAAGGCCAGCCCGATCCCGCGGCCGGCGCCATAGCCGATGTCCTGCGCCGTGTGGAGGTGCTGGAGGCGCATGTCGCCGACCTCCGGGGCAAGGCCGGGCCGGCAAGCCAAGTGGCCAGTCAACAGCAAAGGCTGATCGCCGCCGCGGACCTGGAAGGCGTCATGACCCGCCTCCAGTACGCCGCGCACATCGGCGTGTCCAACCCGACGCTCACGCGCTGGGTGAAGCGGGGAATGCCGGTGCGGGACGATGGGCTTCTCGATGTCGAGGCGGTGGAGAGCTGGCGGAAGGCGAACGAGTCCCGACTCCTGGCGGAGAGGGTGAAGGGGTAGGGGAGGTTCGGGCCGGCGACACCGGCCCGAGCCTCCACAGCGCCGACGGGGGGCGGGAAGGGTTATATTCGAAGAAATACACTCGCCGTTCCTGCCTGACAAGCTCATGTCTTTCCATTTTTTGTGCAATTCCGCAATATTTGAATTCATAGTAAGCAACAACCGGAGATGATGGCTCCTCAATCTCGTAAGCTTCTAAATATTCATTCATCCTCATTAGAAGACTTGATATTTCGCTAAGTATTTTGTAATTACTATTTTTTTCAATATTTGCTCCGGCTTTCTTGCAAGTTTCCATGAATAAAAGAGCGCTTTCCATTGAATCGGAATAATTTGCAAATCCGTCAAATTTGCAACCTAAAAGAGTCTGTATATCAGTGTCAAGAAGGCCAATAACTTTCAAAATGCTGTTTTTCCGGGATTCGGTCTCAGTATGGCCTAGTTGTTTTTTGACTAGTTTCTCTACTTTGAGCTAGTTCGTCTTTCGTTGCGGCAAGAGTCTCGTTGGAGATGCGCAACTCTTCTGCCTGCATCGCAGTTGTGTAAAGCACGGCGATCAACGTTATGAAGTTGAGAAAAGGCCCAACCACACCGCCTAGGAAGCCACCAGCCTCGTTCATGGCGGTGGTACCGGTGCCCCATCCCCATCCGAACCGGTATAGAGCATAGGCGTTGAAGGCCAAACAGATCGCGCCAGCTGCTACGGCCAGCCATGTGAGTTTGGTTTTCGTCTTCATGGTAGGCTTCTCTGCACGTATGTGAGTGGTTGGCATGATCATATTCAACCAGTTTAAGAGGTGCAGCCGGTTTGTGGAGCCGTGCCGGCGCGCGCAGAGTGTCCGCCCTCCGGTCAATGACGATCCAAACCCGTTAGCTCAAGCCCGGCGGCTTGTGGATGGCTTCTGGGGAGGTGAGCGCTACCAGAGGCCCGTTCGGGTTCGTTGCGCTCTTCGGCCTTCTGGCGCGCTTCCCCGGATGGGGCTGGCCTGCGGTTCCGCCGCCGGCCAGCGGCATCGAGGGGAGGGGATCGGGCCGGCGCTGCGCCCGGCTGGACCGCTGCTTGGTGAGCTGGTGGCCGCGGTGGTGGCTATTGCGCCTGTGGCTGGAAAGGGCAGAACCTGTGCCCACCTTCTCTGGTACGGTGTCAGGTGCCTGGGCGTCCTATCATCGCCTGTGCATTGAGGGAATCTTGCGAGTGTGCTTCAGTCGAGTGTTTGTATTCTACAGATCGTTTTAACTTAGGGGTGTAATATGGCCAAAAAAAAACAAACGTGAAGAAAAAAAATTGAAATCAGACATCAAACGAGAAATGAAAAAAGTGCCTTTAGGTATGATAATCTCTGTTAATTATGATATCGGAAGTAAGAAATGGATATCAACATATCGAGTATATGACGGCTCTCTTCATGAGGGTGTTGGAAATACGGAAAATTTATCGAGGCTGATTGCAATGTTGAAAGCCGCAGATTATGCAGAAAATGGATATCAAACAATAACTCCTGAATTTGAGGACGGAGAAAAAAAGTATCTTCGGTGGAAAAATGAGTTAAGGTACATCTTAGATCAACAGAGGCAGTTAATTGACTATCTTATTCATAATCTTGCTGGAAATGATATCGGCTCATATGCAAATTTTGAAAAGATAAAAGGCAATACCAATGTCATTAGGTCTCTGCTCCTTATGATTCAAGCTGTCGGCGTATCGGAAAGCTCTATATATCAGCTATCTTCTTACACAAGTATGAATATTAGAGATTGTTATTCTATAGGCAGGTCTATATTAGAGACTTGTGTTAATATTTGCCTTCTGCATACATTGGGAATTGATGCGGTTAATAGAGCCGAACGGCACGCTCTTCAGAAATACTTTAGGGACCTAGATAGAAAAGTTCATTTAACTAACGTCAAAGTCAATTTGAAGAGTGAACTAGCCAGTAAGATTGATCCTTCTACAATTCCTGGCCTTAATGAGGCAATAAAAGAATTCTCAAGAAAAGATGGGAGCGAAGTTAGGGACTGGATAGATATGAGTATCGATAAAAAAATAGACATAATAGCTGAATCGCATCCTATTCATTTAGGAACAACTCTTGCTGCGGCAAGGATGTCTCTGTACAGGCATTCCTCAGAGATACTGCATGGGACTTTATTTGGTGTTAGGTACTTTTTCGCGCCTAATATTTTTGTAAGAGGTCCTGCTTCTTCAAGAGAGGAGATGATTGAGAACTTGTATGAGCACTTCCTTTCGTGTTTTACGGCAATTTACTTTTCGATTGATGTTATGATTGAAATGCTCAGTGTTGAGTACGGACTGAATGGCGTTAAGGAACGCCGCTCTGCTCTTTTAAAGCGGTTGCTGAAACTTGAATTCATAAAAGCCGCTGAGAAGGCCGAATAGAATTCAGATAGGCTTTCCCTTCGGATGTCAAATCATTCCCGCTTTACTACCTTGTCGCCGTCCAGCCCGTAGGGGGGCGACAACCCCGATCCCATCGGGTCACTCACCCGCCGGCCTGGAGCTGCTCACCTGCATGGTGATGATCGCCACGCAGCTCGCCAGCCGGGCGGGGAGGGGCGTTGTGCCCCTCTGGCGCTAGGGGGCACCGCGACCGGTGCACCGCTGGCGGATGCCCGACAGATCGCACTCTGGTGGCCTGTGGGTGCGGTCTGCGGGGAGGGGCTAATGTGTGGCCCCTCCACCTGGGTGTGCTCGGTGGCTGAGCGTCAGGCGCGGGCCACTAGCTTCGTTTGGCGCAGGTAAAAAGTGCATTCCAGCGTCGTAGGGCGCCTAGGGCATGCTGGTGAGCTTCCTTAACGTCGATTAGCGTAGCCGGTGAGGCGCATAGATCCTGGATAGCTGGGCTGCGTCGGTGCGGATGTCGTTGTCGGCATGGGAACTCGCCGAAAACTGCCAAAGCGGCAGTCCGTCTTTTTCACCAATGAGGACGGGAGGCGAAACTGAAAGACCGCCGGCGCATGCCGCGAGGGTAAGTAGGCCGACCGCAGAGAGGATGGGGCGATACATTGATGCCTCATAAATGATAAAGGTATCCACTGTTATGGGTAAGCCAGATTGCAATCTAGAGCAATCCCGCATTGAGCAAAATCGCTGAGGGAATTCCCGTCGGCGCCGTTTTGTAATTCGCTGCGTGTTATCACTGGGCGCGTATTGGCACTCTTCTCGACGCATTTCGGCCAGACTACTTACGATCAGCTAGTTATGCATGCTACTGGTGCCTGCCGAACAGATCGTGTCGTTTGTAGAACTGCATACTCTGTATGCTTCTGCCCACTAAGTCTTGATGATACTGTCGGCCAACGACGGCACAGACCGGTCATCATCCTTCGCCGCCCTTCCTCAACCGTACCCCCGCACCCCCGCCATTCTCCGGGATGAACTCAACGCCAGCCGCTTCCATGGCCGTGCGGATAGCGTTGAGGGTGCGCGGCTGAGGTGCTGTATCCCCTTTCTCAAACCGGACAAGGGATCGCTTCGCAACCTCTCCGTTGGTTGCTTCGGCAAGCTCATCTTGACTCCAGTTCAAGAGTCCCCTGGCCGCACGGCATTGGGCTGGTGTTATCGACATGGCACTTTTAGTGACATTCATTGTTGACCGATGTCGTCACGATATGGCACTTTTAGTGACATAGCAAGCGCGGCCGAACCGGGTGTTGGGAGCATCCGGCCCGGCCTGACCACAATCGAGCTGCATGGAGCTACGGATCATGGCTGATTCCGTCAATACCACACCTTTGCCCGGCGCTGGCCGCCGGAAATCGGCTGGCGCCCTGGTGCCGACCAAGCCCGCCGACTTGCCGCCCCTGACCCCCGATCAATTGAACGACCAAGACGGCGAGCCGCGGGTGCTCGACCTGACGATTGCTGAGCGGTTGGGGATGGCTGACCGTCACAAGATTCGCTCCCTCATCGTGAAGAACCGCGCCGAGCTGGAGAGCTACGGCCCGCTCGTCGAGGTGGATGGGGTTTCCGCTCGCCAAGCGGAAACCTACGGGGAGGTTCGGGACACCGTGTCCCAAACCTCCGACAAAGGAGGCCGCCCCGGCAAAGCCTACTACCTGAACGAAGGCCAAGCGCTGGTCATCTGCGCCCTGTCCCGCACCCCGCAAGCCGCCCTGGTGCGCCGGCAGATCATCGAGGTGTTCTTGGCTTACAGGCGGGGCGTGCTGCCCGTGGCCGAGGAACAGCAACAGACCATCGCCCACCTCGCCGCGGAGCTGGCCGACCTGCGCCAGCGCGTCGCCCTGATCGGCGCGGCCCCGCACATCCGGGCGATCTTCAAGGGCGGCTTCCTGCCGGGCTCCACCGCCCTGACGGTGCAGGACATCAGCATGGAATGGGACGAGCCGCGCATCTCCGACCAGCGGCTTGCGGTCCAGCTCGGGCTGCCGGACATGCACACCGTGCGCAAGCTGATCCGTTCCCACCGGAGCCTGTTGGCTGGCCTGGGCCGGATCGTGAACGTCCCGCAGGCGAAGGAGACGGTAGGGAAGGGGGATGCACCGGGCGTCTTCTGGCTGACCGAGTTGCAGTCCCTGGCCGTCTGCGGGCTGGTGAGCGGCAATGTCGCGTCGGCGAACTGTGGGCGCGGCACGGCTGACGTGCGTTTCTCTTTGTCATGGACAAGAACCGGCGTTCGGAGTCCAGTCGCAAAACCTTCATTCCACGGGACGCGTCTGTTCTTCGTCCGTTTTGAATTGTATTCCAATATTGGAGCGGAGAAGGTGCGCCACCTTCTCCGTCACCAGATTACACAGTCACAAACCAGGAGCTTGAGACCGCGGTGATTTGCACACCGACCAAAGTGACCGTATCCGAAGCGCCGAAAACGATCTGTACGTTGCCGCTCACATCGGCGGCCAATGTGTAGGTTTGACCTTCCGCCAAACCGATGAGATCGCCTTGCCCGGCGTTGAAATCTCGCAGGATGTCGTTGCCGCCGCCGTTGGAGAAGACGAACAGGTCGGCACCGCTTCCGCCAACCAACGAGTCGTCGCCGAAGCCACCGATCAACGTGTCGTTTCCGCTGCCGCCGGATAGGGTATCGTTTCCGCCCCCTCCCAAAAGCCAATCGTTCCCGTTGCCGCCGGACAGGGTGTCGTTTCCGTCCCCGCCGTCCAACCAGTCGTTGCCGTTGTCACCGCGTAGGCTGTCGGCATAGGCACCACCCGTGAGCGAGTCGTCGCCATCCCCACCGATCAGTTCCACCGCGGCGGAGGCATTGACCGCCGTCACGGTGTCGCTGCCGACGCTGCCGCTGAACAGTTCGATGGAGGCTGAAAGGTCCAGCGTCACGCCACCGGAGTATCGGGCATAGACCGTGTCATTACCGGCACCGCCATCCAAGGATGCGGTCTGGGTATCAACATACAGGCGATCATCACCAGCGCCTCCGAACAGCACGTTGTCGCCGCTGCCGCCAACCAGCACATCGTTTCCGTCGCCGCCATAAAGCGTGTCGTTGCCAGCGTCACCACGCAGCGTGTCGTCAAAGGCGCTGCCAACGAGCAGGTCATCGCCCGCGCCGCCGTTGATCTCCACCAGCGTGACGGAGCCAGTAGCGGTCAGGATGTCATTGCCGGAGCCGCTGAACACCCGCTCGATGCCGCTGGCGGTAAGGTCCAGGGTGAGGTTTCCGTCCCCCTGGACATAGACGGTGTCGAACCCGGCCCCGCCACTCACCAGAGCATCGTCCGCGTCGATGTACAGCACATCATCGCCGTCTCCAGCGATTAGGGTGTCGCTGCCATTGCCGCCGGTCAATGTGTCGTTGAAAGCGCTACCAAGGATGAGGTCGTCGCCGTCACGCCCGTTGATCGCAAGGCCGAGGAGGGCGCCGGTGCCGATCAGGCTGTCGTCTCCGCCTCCGCCATAGGCCTGTTCAATGCTGCACGCTGCCAGATCGAGACTGGCGCCGACGCTGCCTTGAACGACGGCGGTATCGAAGCCGGCACCACCCTGCAATGGCGCGTCGGCATCGTCGAAGTAGAAGCGGTCGTCGCCATCGCCTCCGATCAGCGTATCAGCCCCTGCTCCACCGGTCAGCGTATCGTTGCCTGAACCACCGACGATCATGTTATCCAGCGTGTTTCCGGTACCGGCGAAGTTACCGGTACCAATGAAGGTCAACCGCTCCAGGTTGGCACCAAGAGTGTAACTGTTCAGCGAGGTCCGCACCTCGTCCACGCCTTCGTTGACCAATTCCCGAACCACGTCACGCACGTTGTCCACAATGTAGACGTCGTCACCGGCACCGCCGCTTAACGTATCCGCCCCTTCGCCGCCATCGAGAGTGTCTCGGGACGTCGAGCCCGACAGCTTATCGTCGCCCTCATATCCGAGGATGTGGTTTTGCAATGGAGTGCCGGTCAGCACATCGGCCCCTGGCGTTCCATGAATCGTGATGAATTCCGGCATGGCTTCTGCCACGGTGAAGCGGCGCTGCATGACGTCGAGGGTGCCGGTGGCCGGGTTGTAACCGCTCCAGGTGGCGATCCAGCCGCCGTCGGCGGTGGCGGCGAAGGCCGGCTCCGCCTGATCGCCCAGCGTCGCCTGGGTGACGGCGATCTCGCCGCCCACCCGGTTGCCCACCGCGTCGAAGCGCTGGGCGTAGATCCCCAGCCCGCTGCCGTCCTGGTTGGCCGACACCCAGCCCACCAGATAGCCGCCGTCGGCCAGGGCGATGACGTCCGGCGCGGTCTGGGCGCCGGCGGTGGTGGTGTTCACCACGACCTCGCCGCCCACCGCCTGGCCCAGCGCGTCGTAGCGTTGCAGGACGATGCCGGAGCCGCTGCCGTCCTGTCCCGCCGACTGCCACGCCACCACCAGCCCGCCGTCGCCGAGCACCGCGACCGCCGGCTGCGACTGATCGCCCGCGGTGGTCGTGTTGATGCGGAACTCCGGCTGCGCTACTCCGGCCGCGGTGTAGCGCCGGGCGTAGAGGCCGTAGCCGCTGCCGTCCTGGCCCTGCGACTGCCACAGCACCAGAAACCCGCCGTCGCCCAGGGCGATGACTTCCGAGTTGTCCTGGTTGCCGGCGGTCGTACCGTTGACCAGGACGTCCCCGGTCACCGCGTTGCCAAACGCGTCGAAGCGCCGCAGATAAACGTCCGAGGTGCTCTGCAGGTACAGGCCGTGCGTCCAGGTCACCACGAAGCCACCATCAGCGAGGCCGGCCATGCTCGGCAGGTACTGGTTGTCGGGGGTGCCGGCGTTGACGCGGAACTCGCCACCGACCCGTGTGCCGTCGGCGGCGAAGCGTTGGCCATGGGTGCCCCAGACGGAACCGTCCTGGCCCTCGGAATGCCAGACGATGAGGAAGCCCCCGTCGGGCAGCGCCGTCACCCGCTCCCCGTGTTGAGCGTTGGCTGTATAGCTGTTCACCCGAACCTCGCCGTCGACCGGAGTCCCATCGGCGCGGTAGAGCTGCGCGTATATGCCATAGCTGGAGCCATCCTGCCCCAGCGAGTGCCACGTCACGACGTGGTTGCCGTTCGGCAGCACCGTCACGTCCGGCGCCCCCTGGCTGCTCGGCGTGTGCGTGTTCACACGGGACTCGGCACCGGCCACCACCGTCGCCCGCGGCGCCGTGGCCGCCAGGGCCGCCGTGTCCTCCGCCCAGGACGTGCCGTCGAAGGCGCGCACACGGATGGTGTCGTGGCCGCCCGTGGTCGCGTTCGCCACATACGTCAGGCGGTGCAGCTGGTCGCCGGCCAGCACGATCGGCGTGTTGGCGGCCTGCGTCACGCCGTCCAGCAGGAAGTGCCCGCCGCCCACGCTGAGATCCGTGAACTCATAGCTCTGGATCACCACGCCCGTGCCGGCGGGCGCGTCGGACGCCACCGAGAACAGCGTCGCGGCGGCGACCGGCTGGCCAACGGCCAGAACCCGGTCGGGCGCGGTCACCGTCACCGTGACCTCCGCCACCGTGAAGCGGCGCTGCATGACGTCGAGGGTGCCGGTGGCCGGGTTGTAACCGCTCCAGGTGGCGATCCAACCGCCGTCGGCGGTGGCGGCGAAGGCCGGCTCCACCTGATCGCCCAGCGTCGCCTGGGTGACGGCGATCTCGCCGCCCACCCGGTTGCCCACCGCGTCGAAGCGCTGGGCGTAGATCCCCAGCCCGCTGCCGTCCTGGTTGGCCGACACCCAGCCCACCAGATAGCCGCCGTCGGCCAGGGCGATGACGTCCGGCGCGGTCTGGGCGCCGGCGGTGGTGGTGTTCACCACGACCTCGCCGCCCACCGCCTGGCCCAGCGCGTCGTAGCGTTGCAGGACGATGCCGGAGCCGCTGCCGTCCTGTCCCGCCGACTGCCACGCCACCACCAGCCCGCCGTCGCCGAGCACCGCGACCGCCGGCTGCGACTGATCGCCCGCGGTGGTCGTGTTGATGCGGAACTCCGGCTGCGCCACCCCGGCCGCCGTGTAGCGCCGGGCGTAGAGGCCGTAGCCGCTGCCGTCCTGGCCCTGCGACTGCCACAGCACCAAAAACCCGCCGTCGCCCAGCGCGACGACCTTCGAATTGTCCTGGTTGCCGGCGGTCGTGCCGTTGACCAGCACGTCCCCGGTCACCGCATTGCCCAGCGCGTCGGCACGCCGCAGATAGACGTCCGTTTGGCTCTGTGGGTTCAAACCGTGCGTCCAGGTCACCACGAAGCCACCGTCAGCCAGAGCAGCGACATCCGGCAAATACTGATTGTCATAGGTCGTGATGTTGATTCGGAATTCGGCACCGGCCCGCGCTCCATTGGCGGAGAAGCGCTGTGCGTACACCCCCCAAGCGTGACCATCTTGCCCTTCGGAATGCCAGACGATCAAATAGCCCCCGTCGGGCAGCGCCGTCACCCGCTGCCCCATCTGCATGTAAGGGGTGTAGGTGTTCACCAGCACTTCGCCACCAATCGGTGTGCCATCGGCGCTGTACAGTTGGGCATAGACACCGCTGGACACGTAGAGCTTGACTGGATTGTCCTGATCCAGCGAGTGCCACATCACGACATAGTTGCCGTTCGGCAGCACCGTCACGTCCGGCGCCCCCTGGCTGCTCGGCGTGTGCGTGTTCACACGGGATTCGGCACCGGCCACCACCGTCGCCCGCGGCGCCGTGGCCGCCAGGGCCGCCGTGTCCTCCGCCCAGGACGTGCCGTCGAAGGCGCGCACACGGATGGTGTCGTGGCCGCCCGTGGTCGCGTTCGCCACATACGTCAGGCGGTGCAGCTGGTCGCCGGCCAGCACGATCGGCGTGTTGGCGGCCTGCGTCACGCCGTCCAGCAGGAAGTGCCCGCCGCCCGCGCTGAGATCCGTGAACTCATAGCTCTGGATCACCACGCCCGTGCCGGCGGGCGCATCGGACGCCACCGAGAACAGCGTTGCGGCGGCGACCGGCTGGCCAACGGCCAGAACCCGGTCGGGCGCGGTCACCGTCACCGTGACCTCCGCCACCGTGAAGCGGCGCTGCATGACGTCGAGGGTGCCGGTGGCCGGGTTATAGTCGCTCCAGGTGGCGATCCAGCCGCCGTCGGCGGTGGCGGCGAAGGCCGGCTCCGCCTGATCGCCCAGCGTCGCCTGGGTGACGGCGATCTCGCCGCCCACCCGGTTGCCCACCGCGTCGAAGCGCTGGGCGTAGATCCCCAGCCCGCTGCCGTCCTGGTTGGCCGACACCCAGCCCACCAGATAGCCGCCGTCGGCCAGGGCGATGACGTCCGGCGCGGTCTGGGCGCCGGCGGTGATGGTGTTCACCACGACCTCGCCGCCCACCGCCTGGCCCAGCGCGTCGTAGCGTTGCAGGACGATGCCGGAGCCGCTGCCGTCCTGTCCCGCCGACTGCCACGCCACCACCAGCCCGCCGTCGCCGAGCACCGCGACCGCCGGCTGCGACTGATCGCCCGCGGTGGTCGTGTTGATGCGGAACTCCGGCTGCGCCACTCCGGCCGCCGTGTAGCGCCGGGCGTAGAGGCCGTAGCCGCTGCCGTCCTGGCCCTGCGACTGCCACAGCACCAGAAACCCGCCGTCGCCCAGGGCGATGACTTCCGAGTTGTCCTGGTTGCCGGCGGTCGTGCCGTTGACCAGGACGTCCCCGGTCACCGCGTTGCCAAACGCGTCGAAGCGCCGCAGATAAACGTCCGAGGTGCTCTGCAGGTACAGGCCGTGCGTCCAAGTCACCACGAAGCCACCATCAGCGAGGCCGGCCATGCTCGGCAGGTACTGGTTGTCGGGGGTGCCGGCGTTGACGCGGAACTCGCCACCGACCCGTGTGCCGTCGGCGGCGAAGCGCTGCCCATGGGTGCCCCAGACGGAACCGTCCTGGCCCTCGGACTGCCAGGCGATGAGGTAGCCCCCGTCGGGCAGCGCCGTCACCCGCTGTCCGTTCTGATTGTTGAGTGTGTAGCTGGTCACCAGCGCTTCGCCACCGATCGGCGTGCCGTCGGCGCGGTAGAGCTGGGAATAGACGCCGTACTTGGAGCCATCCTGATTCAGCGAGTGCCACGTCACGACGTAGTTGCCGTTTGGCAGCACCGTCACGTCGGGCGCCCCCTGGTCGCTCGGCGTGTGCGTGTTCACACGGGACTCGGCACCGGCCACCACCATCGCCCGCGGCGCCGTGGCCGCCAGGGCCGCCGTGTCCTCCGCCCAGGACGTGCCGTCGAAGGCGCGCACACGGATGGTGTCGTGGCCGCCCGTGGTCGCGTTCGCCACATACGTCAGGCGGTGCAGCTGGTCGCCGGCCAGCACGATCGGCGTGTTGGCGGCCTGCGTCACGCCGTCCAGCAGGAAGTGCCCGCCGCCCACGCTGAGATCCGTGAACTCATAGCTCTGGATCACCACGCCCGTGCCGGCGGGCGCATCGGACGCCACCGAGAACAGCGTTGCGGCGGCGACCGGCTGGCCAACGGCCAGAACCCGGTCGGGCGCGGTCACCGTCACCGTGACCTCCGCCACCGTGAAGCGGCGCTGCATGACGTCGAGGGTGCCGGTGGCCGGGTTGTAACCGCTCCAGGTGGCGATCCAACCGCCGTCGGCGGTGGCGGCGAAGGCCGGCTCCACCTGATCGCCCAGCGTCGCCTGGGTGACGGCGATCTCGCCGCCCACCCGGTTGCCCACCGCGTCGAAGCGCTGGGCGTAGATCCCCAGCCCGCTGCCGTCCTGGTTGGCCGACACCCAGCCCACCAGATAGCCGCCGTCGGCCAGGGCGATGACGTCCGGCGCGGTCTGGGCGCCGGCGGTGGTGGTGTTCACCACGACCTCGCCGCCCACCGCCTGGCCCAGCGCGTCGTAGCGTTGCAGGACGATGCCGGAGCCGCTGCCGTCCTGTCCCGCCGACTGCCACGCCACCACCAGCCCGCCGTCGCCGAGCACCGCGACCGCCGGCTGCGACTGATCGCCCGCGGTGGTCGTGTTGATGCGGAACTCCGGCTGCGCCACCCCGGCCGCCGTGTAGCGCCGGGCGTAGAGGCCGTAGCCGCTGCCGTCCTGGCCCTGCGACTGCCACAGCACCAGAAACCCACCGTCGCTCAGCCCAACGACTTCTGAGTTGTCCTGATGGCCGGCGGTCGTGCCGTTGACCAGGACGTCCCCGGTCACCGCATTGCCAAACGCGTCGAAGCGCCGCAAATGGATGTCCGTGTGGCTTTGCGGGTTCAAACCATACGTCCAGGACGCCACGAAGCCACCTCCGGCCAAGCCGGCCACGCTCGGCAGGTACTGAGTATCAGGAGCATTGGCGTTGACGCGGAATTCGTCACCGATCCGCGAGCCGTCGGCGGCGAACCGTTGGCCGTAGGTGCCCCAGCCCGAACCATCCTGGTTCTCGGATTGCCAGACGATGAGGTAGCGGCCATCGGATAGTGCCGTCACGCGTTGCCCATACTGGGCGTAGAGGGTGTAGGTGTTCACCAGCGATTCGCCGCCGATTGGCGTGCCGTCGGCGCGGTAGAGCTGGGAATAGACACCGCAGGATGTGTTGGGGTTGACCGTGTTGTTGTCCTGCCCCAGCGAGTGCCACGTCACGACGTAGTTGCCATTCGGCAGCACCGTCACGTCCGGCGCCCCCTGGCTGCTCGGCGTGTGCGTGTTCACACGGGATTCGGCACCGGCGACAATCGCGTTCATGACTGATCCTCAATAATTTCTAATATATCAAGAAAATGATACGTTAAATCAATCAGCAATTGCAAAAATTTAAAGCATGTTTGTTTTTTGGTGCGCCGTTATGTCGCCATTCGCGTTCGGGAAGCGCTACGCGTCAATCGGCATTGCGACCGACCTCCAGTAGCCGGTCGAGTTTGGCTAGTTGCTGGTCAGTAGGGTTGGCAAGCAAAGCATCCTCCGCCCGCTTGCGGACGGGCGCGCCCGGCGGAGCCGGTGCGCTCAATCACCGCCAAATCAGGCAGGATGACGATTTCGGAGCGGAGACGATGGCGGTAACGATCGGTTTCGGCTTGCTCCTATTCCAGGCAGCCCGGTGTGTGCGCTGCGCTGAATGGCTGATCGCGACGAGAACTTCCCCACCGCAGCGCGACGCATGGGGCTGCCCTGGTAGGAATGTCGCGAAGGGGCTCGCTTCACGACGGGTAGAACTGGTCGGTTGCAGCACACAACGCGCCAGACCGGGACAGCGCGCAAAGTCCGACGTTCGGTCTGTAGCCTTCGCTGCTTAGAGCGCCTAACAGAACCATCTTTGGACGAAGCGCCAGCAGATGAGGCTGGCGGCGATGTGGTGAAAGGCGGTGAAGATGTCGGCGCGCCGTTCGTATCGGACGGCGATGCGGCGGAAGCGGGCGAACCATGCGAGCGTCCGCTCGACCACCCATCGGTGTCGGCCAAGACGCTCGCTGCTCTCGACGCCACGCCGGGCGATCCGCGGAATGATCGCTCGTTGGCGCAGCGCCCGCCGGCAGTGTGCAAAGTCGTAGCCCTTGTCGGCGTGCAACTTGGCCGGGCGGCGCCGTGGCCGGCCCGCACACTGGCGGATCGCCGGCACGGCATCGACCAGCGTCTCCAGCAGCTTGCTATCGTGCCGGTTGGCCGGCGAAATCTTCAGGGCGAGTGGGATGCCATTGGCATCGACGAGGATGTGACGCTTGGAGCCCGGCTTGCCGCGATCCGTCGGGTTCGGGCCAGTCTCCTCGCCCCCCTTTTTGCTGGAACGCTGGCGCTGTCCACCGCCGCCCGATCCCAGTTGATGGCGTTGGCATAGCCGAGCCGGTCGAGCAGCACGCGATGCAGTCGCTCCCATACCCCGGCCCGATGCCACTCGTGCAGACGCCGCCAGCAGGTCATCCCCGAGCCGCAGCCCATCTCCACCGGCAGAAGCTCCCAAGGGATGCCCGTGCGCAGCACGAACAGGATGCCGGTCAGCGCCGCACGATCGTCCAACCGGGGCCGTCCGCCTTTTGGCTTGGGCGGCTCCGGCGGGATCAGCGGTTCGATGATCGCCCACAAGGCGTCGGAAACAAGAGGGGCTGCCATGCCCCTACCAACCGTTCCTGGCCGGTTTTGTTACGCACTCTTATAAGGCATAGGATTTGTTCTCGCGCAATGCACGCATTGCGTTTGCCAAAACCCGCACCGCCGATGACTTTCAGAGGGTTTCGGTGATGTCCGGCGGCTTCGGGGATCGGTTTGCTAAACTGTTCAGCGGTGACCGGTTTGCCCAAAGAAGGCTATTCCGGTGCTCACCTCCCGAAGGGCCTTGATGGACGCGGCGTTTGCACTGACGCCAACTGCTCAACAGGGTGGCGATGAGGGAATTCCTTGATCCGGCTTCCGACTGGAGGGGCTTCCAAGTTTCCCACCTCCATTGCAAGTCATTGATATTCCATACGTGCACGAACACAGAACAAGTGGGAAAAGCCTTGGATTTCCAACAATGTCATAGTTTTCGTAATCAGTAGGTCCGGGGTTCAAATCCCTGCTGCGGCACCAGTTTTCCCACCGCCCTTCCCATCCGTTTCCCACTAGCGAACGGTCGGAAGGGCGGTGGCACCCTCCCAAGCCCGTCTGATCAGCGCTTCGGCTTGCTAAGCCGCTGGCGCTTTTTTTGTGCCGACTCCGCCATTCGCCCATCGGGCTGTACATAGACGGCCACCACTCCACGCGATCTGTGCCCGGTGACGGATCGGATCTCGTCATCGGTAGCGCCGGCAGCGCCCAGTTCCGTCGCCGCCGTCCGCCGCAAGTCGCGGAACTGGAGATCGGTCGGCAGCCCCGCCAGGGCGCGCACGCGCGAAAATTCGTGTACGAAATGAAATTTGGCGTAGGGCCGCCCGGTCGCTTCCGACACGATGACCTGCACAGCGTCCCGCTTCACGGTCGACAGGAGCTTCTGCATCTGCGCCGTGACAGGAACCCTCACCGGCTGCTTCGTCTTCCCCTGCACGATCGCGAAGGCCGTGCCGTCGTAGTCGCTCCACTTCAGCGCCAGGATGTCCCCCTGCCGCTGGCCGATGTCGAGGGCCAGCCGCACGGCGAGCGCCAAGGACGGCCGGCCGTGCTTCTCCGCCGCCGCGCAGAACGTCTCCACCTGGTCACGGGTCCACACCTGGGTTCGAGCCGCGGTGCCGATCAGGCGCATGCCGTCGGCCGGCGAGAAGTCAATCATGCCGCGGTCGCAGGCGTGCCCCAGCAAAATCCGCCAGACCCGCATCACGGCGTTCGCCGTCGCCAGCCCGGATTTGCCCTGAACCACTTCATAGCCCTGCACCAGCCACGCGCGCGTGATTGAGCTGACCAGCTTCGACCCCGCGACCTTCTCAATTCTGCGGAGCAGCAGCCGGTAATCCTGTTTGGTTTTCGGCGCCAGCTTCGCGAACTGTGGCGAAGCTTCGTATTTGCCAATCAGCTCCGCCACACTGCCGGGAATGATGGAGGGCTCCAGGCCGGCACGCCGCGTGCGTTCGGCCTCGACCTGTGCGTTCAGGTCCCGCGCTCGGGCGATCGCTTTTTCGGTGTCGTCGCCGAGTGGCTCGTCACAGAAGCCAAGCGCTTTCACGGTCGGGGTGGTGCGCCAGTACCACCGCCCGGCCACTCGCTTCATGCGAGGGACGTTCAACTCCACTTTGCCCATTCCGACGTGCCCGCTCCCGCCGCCGGCATGGATTGTTGCACAAGGCCGCTGCGTTCGTCCTGCCACTTGTCGAGTAGCACGCGGTCCCAAAGGATTCGGCCGCCGCGCGTCTCGCCGGATGGCCAGATCCCGTCGGCCACTTCCTGATCGAACTTGCCAGGACTCACACCGACATACGCCGCTGCCTGATCCCTTGAGAGGCAGCGCGGCCAATCTGGCAGGCCGGCCATGTCGCTTAGCCTTGCAGCCATGCTCACCTCCGCCCCTGCCCTTGATCCAGTTCGTCAACCGCGACTCGGTGGCCATGCTCAAGCACACCACGAGCCTTCAGGCGTTCGTATAGGACGAGATCCTGGACGTCGGCGACATAGGGCAGGGTCACCGGCAGGAAGGGCCGGCGCGATGCCCGCGCCCTCTCCCGCATGTGTTCGTCGGGATGGCTCTCCACCGTGGGCGGCAGGTCCACCAGCTCGGCGGGGCGATAGGTCTCCTCCGCCTCGTTCCAGCGGTACAGCCGGTACCGGACCACCTCCGGATACGCGACGCGCCCGTCGGCCCGGCGCACGGCCCGGATGCGCCGGGCGCCGGGTGGTGGAGCCATGGTCGCGCAGGCATCGCGGTGGCGGGCGGCGTGGCAATCCGGAAGGCGGATGGTTGCCGATCCGGCGGCAATCGGCACGGGTGGGTGCGCCATGCTGTGTGTGATGGATGTCATACGTCGACTCCGCAGGATTTCAGAGCACGCAGGGCGCGCCGGGAGGCATGGGGAGCGGTACGGCACGAGATGGAGGACAATCCGACGGCGGAGACTGCCGCGGAAGGATCGGGCGTTTTCAGCAGCGGCCCGGCCTCGCCTTCGATCTGCACGACGAAGAGGCCTTCGCGTGGCTGAAAGCCGAGCAGCACGCGGGGTAATTGGTCGCTCATGCTGCCCTGGCCCCGCTGTTCAGGTGGCTCATATCCGGGAGGCGGATGCCCTCATTCGGCAAGACCGGGCTGGCCGACATCCGCTCCAAGCCGATGCGGGTGCGTTGGACAGATGGATTGGCGCAAGTCATACTTAGAGACCGGAGGGTCTTCCCATGCCTGATACACGGCTCTACGACAGCGACTTCTTTGCCTGGACGCAGGATCAGGCCGGTCGGCTTCGGCGGCTGGCCGCGGAGCGCAGCAATGTCGATCTGGACCTGGAGAACCTTGCCGAGGAGATCGAAAGCATGGGGCGGAGTGAGCAGCAACAACTGGAGAGCCGGTTGACCGTGCTGTTGCTCCATCTGCTGAAATGGCGTTTCCAGCCCGGCCTCCGGGGGAACAGTTGGCGCCTGACGATCAAGGAGCAGCGCAACCGGATCGAGCGCCACCTTCGGAAAAATCCAAGCCTGAAGGCCATGCTCGACGAAACCATCGTCGATGCCTACAGCGACGCGCTGATCGGCGCGGAGCGGGAAACCGGTCTGCCGGAAACGACGTTTCCAAAGGATTGTCCGTGGTCGTTTGATCAGATGATGGACGACGGATTCCTGCCCGAAGCGTGAACCGGCGTCCCCGGCTCCGTTTTCTCTTCCGTCGCTCGAACAGCGCAGGGCAGCGAGGGCGTTCCTAACATCGTCCGCATCGATCTGACCGGCTGCATGAGCGACATGCAGCCGGTCCACGAGGCTATCCAGATCGTCCGTTAAGGCGGTGAAGTCGGAGCAGTGCATAGAGTCTAAGGGGAGAGGCATGGTCGGACCTTCCTCAAACCGGCATCGGGCGACGCGCTCTTACAAGCGCCTCCAATGAGCGGTACATTATGTATCGTCTCATATCAATACATAATGTACTGTTCCCGCGCAAGCCGCTAAGCTCATCGGCGCAGCACGAGGTTGCCGCATACGGAGGTATGCAACCCTATGCTTTTCCGTACCTCCGCACCTACAACTAGATAGTATACGGCAACCAAAGGTTAAGATAATTTGTTTCCGGTTCGTTCCTATTTGGGCTTGCGGTTCAAACAAACGCGGATGTAAACGCGGTGCAGCGAGAAAGGGGATGCCGGTGCGCGGACGTGAGTTGGCTGAAGCGGAGCAGATCTTGCGAAGCCTCCCCGATCACGTCAGAAAGCGAATGCTCAACGTGATTCGGGAGTATGCTGCTGATCTTCCTGAGCCAATTCCGCCTCAGTCCGGAGCATCTGAAGAATTGCAGCTCGGCGCCGCGGGTGAAGCGTCTTCAAGTATTCGACAGCCTCGGCATACTCGGCCTCAGGATGCTTATCGTCACCGAAATAAAGCCACTGCCAAGTAACACCAAGTTGTGTAGCGAATAGTTTTGCGTTGCGAACTGTGAGGGGGCGGTTACCATTCTCGGCGCTACGCACCGTGGCGGCCGAAAAGCCATGCGTCTCTGCAAATTTCTCCGCAGAGCTGTATCCAGCCTTCTTTCGTATGGCTCTCAGGCGTTCGCCTCTGGCCTTTTCATCCTTCATGTGCGGAATTGTATCGTTACGCGACGCGACGGTCCGGTACAAAGCGTATTGCAAGGCGACAGTACATGATGTACTGTTTTGACCATGGATGACCTCGACACATTTTCCAACGTCATTGATCTTTGGCCGAATGCCGTTGCAATGGGCAATGATGTCGGCGAGACCGGATTGACGGTACGCGCTTGGAAGCGCAGAAACTCGATACCCGGCGAGAAGTGGCTGAGAGTTGTCGAGGCAGCCCGACGTCGCGGATTTGAGAACGTAACTCTGGAGCGTCTTGCAAAGATCGCCCAGTCTCGCAAGACCCCGGATTCAATCACCGCCATACCAGATGAAATGTCTGCTGAACTCATTGGCCATCCCGCATAGCCGGGGCGCCAGTGGCAGAGCGTAACCGCGCCAAGCGGGTGGCGGTGAAGAAGGGGAAGCAGCATGCGCAAGAACTCACATCTGTCGCGTTCGGAAGCATCGCTCGCAAGGCGTGAGCTGGGCAACAGCCATGGCTGAGGGGAAGGGAGAGGCGATGGACGTAGGCAAGACGGCGGAGGGAAATGCTCTGTTGCGAAGGGAGCCAGCATGATGGCGCCATTCGCCCACGATTCATCTGGGACGCCATACGATGCTTCCACCCTGACTGGGCATCAGCAGGCAGTACTCGCGCTGTGGCCGGAATTCCAGGCAGCCGCCGCGATGCGATGGACGAGCCTGGACCAAGTGGTGCGCGCCATCTTCCATGATCGCACCGGCCTGGCCGATCTGCCCGACGACGAGGCCGACCAGTTGGAAGCCTTGCTGAAGACGGCCATCACCCGCCTGCACATGGTCGCGCCGGCACGGCGCCGTCCGACTCTTTCCCGGAACTGCGGGCGAGGCTCGGCATGAGGTCGACTCGCTGCCACCCCACGGCACCGAGCACTCAACAAGATTCGAAATCCGACTCCTACCTCTGGCTTCGCTGCGCGCTCCGCGGCGCCGTCTCCGGCTGCCCGCGCGCTGCCACGTCATACCGTGCCCGTGCGGGCGCGGTGCATCCCTGACACCGATCGGAGGGCCATCGATGCCACGCGCTCCCCCCAGTTCCCCCCGAGGCTGATCGCCTGATCATTCCTGCGCCTGTGCGCCGCTCACCCCATGAGCGGAGCAGAGAGGTTTTCTGCCGCAGCCGCGTCCCAACGTGGCTGTGAACGGAGAAGATCTGCGCGCGGAATGATCCGGGGCCGATCACCTCGAATCGCGGCCGCTCGTCCGGCCAGCATCGTCCAGGGCACTTGAATCCCACGTCGGTCGGCTGGCCGGCGCACGGAAAGACTTGTGTCCTCATCAACAACACGGCTGCGCAGGGCGTGGCCGTGAACGGGAGGGCTTTCGCTTTGACGACACCAAGGGCACCGCCCTGAGCTGGGGCGGCCTTGCGACCGGCCGCCCCAGGACTGCGCTCAGGAACCGTTCAGGCGCCCGGCCTTGACCACCGGTGCGAACGGGGACGTGTGCGCCGTCATCATACTTCAACCGCGACTTGATTGCGACTCGATTGCCGTCATTTCCGGCCACGGATGCGTGCGCCTTGATGACGGCTGAACCGCCGGCTGGTCACGGGATCGCCGGAGACGGGACAGGTGCGCCATGAGCGAAGCGAACGTAGAATTTCGCAGAATCGTTGGACGGTTTCAGGCGGCGATTCGCGCCAATCCACGGCTCAAGCTGCGCGACAAGGTGGTGGCGTGGGCGATGCTGGATCGCCTCGACCGGCAGGCCTTCGCCGCCAGTGGCGAGCTGACGGTGTGGGATGCCGTCGGCGTCGAGGCCCTGGCCGCCGACACGTCGCTGTGTGAGCGCGACGTGGTGCGGGCACGGGCGGCCCTGCGCCAGGAACGCGTGATCGAAGACGTTGGGAGGCCGGCGAAGGGACGCCCCACGCAGGTTCGGTTCAACCGGGCCTGGCTGGAACGCCGCGAGGTCGCCGAAGCGGCAACGGAGGACACGGGTGTCCCGGACTCCGGAGTCCTCGGTGCCCATGAACGGAGGACTCCAGCGCCGGCAACGGAGGACAAAACCCCCGCCCAACGGAGGACACCGGAGTCCTCCTATCCTTGTAACCTTGGAATCAACCTGGGGCGCGCAGGCACGCCGGCACCCGCACGCACACGCGAAGGCGCCCTGGCCGCGGTGCTGGCCGTCCACTTCTCGCCGACCGAAATGCGATGGTTCGAGGGGGTGGCCATCGAGCTTGACGGTGGCTCGGCGGTGCTGTGGGTGCCCAACGCTTTCCAACGGGATTGGATTGATGCGCGGCTCACCGACCGGCTGAAGAGCGCGCTCGGCATCTACAGCCTCGAGGTGCGCGTGGGCGCTCCGCCGGCGATGTCCCCGGCCAGAACGCGACCGACGCTGCATGCCGTCGCCGGGGGGAGGGCATGAGCCACGGCGAGATTGTTCGCATACGAACTGGTCGGGAGTGGCTGAAGGCTTGGCGCGCTCTCCTCGCTGGGGCGCGCTTCGATCCCCGTGTCGCCGCCAGCCTCATCCACAGAACCGGGAGCCAGCCCGCCGCGGCGTTGCAGTCACCGCGGCGGGCCTCCACCCCTCAGCATAGGGACATGAAGATGCCAAAGGACGGAAATCTATTAGATAGGTTGCCGGTTGGCCGGTGCACATGCGTGGTCGAACGGCAGGTCATCCAGCACATCGTTGGGCATTCGGCAAACCGTTCACCGGTGAACGGTTTGGGCGGGAGGGCAGGACGGTGAGAAAGGTTCTGGTCACCCAAGGCAAGGGCGGCGGCCCGAAGACCGCCACCGCGCGCAACCTGGCCGTCGCTGCCGCCGTAGCCGGTCAGCGGGTCGCCACGCTGGACACTGACCCGCAGGGCTCCCTGACCTACTGGCACAGCCGGCGCCCCCAGGAAGCGACGCCGATCGAGGCCGATCAGGTCCCCCTGCCCCGGATCGTCGGCGCTCCGATGCCCATCGCCGGCATCGATCTGCTGATCATCGACACGCCGACGGCGGTGGAGTTCTTCCCCGAGGCGACCGCCATTCTGTTCGACTGCGCGGATCTCGTCCTGGTGCCGGTGCGGCCCGGCCCGGAGGACTTGGTCAGCATGGAGGGCATGATGCCCTACATCCGGTCGCGGCGCCGGCCGACGCGCCTCCTCCTCAGCCAGACCTCCCGGAGCCGCCAGACGGCCGACGCGCGCGAACGGATCAAGGATTTCGGCGCGCCGGCGCCGGTGGAGATCCCACACTTGGCGGAGGTGCCCGCCAGCTTCAGCCGCAGCCTGGGCACGGTGGAAATCTCCGGGACGCGCACCGGCCCGCTGTTCTCGGACCTCTGGACCTACGTTGCCGACACCATGGGGGTGACTCGATGACCATGTTCGCAAAGTCGGGCAAGTCCGCCGCCGCCAACACCCGCTTGGCCATGCTGAACGTTCGCCGCGAGCTGTCCACGCGGGTGGAGTTCGCTGCCGAGATCAACCGGCTGGTGGGCCAGGGCCTGGAGACGATGGTGGAGGCCGGGCGGCGCCTCACCGAGGCCAAGGCCGCTCTGCCCCATGGCGAGTTCGAGGCCATGCTGCGGGAGGACCTGGATCTGGACCCCTCCGCGGCCTACCGGCTGCGCTTCGTGGCGGAGTTCGTGGAATCCGGTGCGGTACCGAAGGAGGACCTGCCCGGGCACTACAGCAAGATCTTCATCCTGGCGACACTGACACCGGAGCAGCTGGGGGCAGCGCGCAGCCGCGACTTGGTGAGCCCGAAGGCGGCAAAGCGCCAGTTGGAGGCGTTCAAGAGTGGTTGCGAGGGCAAGGGGGTGCCGGCCATCGAGGACGCCGGCATCGGCCTGCTGATCGCCGCGCCCAGCGCGGAAGCGGCCCCGGCTGCGCCCGACGCGAGGGCTCCGGATCCGGAAGAGCCGCTCCCGCCGATAATGGTCGCCGAATCGATCCCGCTAGCACCGGCAGACTCGGCTTCCCTGTTTGCCAAGCTGGACGAGCAGAAGGACCGGCTGACGGATGCGTCGCAGCCGTCTGCCAACCAGCGGCCCACACATACCAAACAATGCCGACGAGCGGGGGCAGATGGCGAATGCGCTGATAGGTGCATTGGTCAAAGGAGCGCAGCACGGGCCGAATCGAGGGAGCGGTGGCGGCGGCTATGGCCGTGGGCCGCATCCTGGCCGACGACACCGGTCCCAGCATCTACAGCACCGAGGAACGCCGTGACGGGCTGCTGATGATCTGAGGTGGACCATGGCCGCGAGAATGAAGCTTCCCCCGCCGCGCCCGCTGTTGCTGATCTACGCCGCCGACGCGACACCCGAGGAGGCCGTGCACCTCCGCCGGATTCTGCCCTCCCTGGTACGGGCGTTGAACTCCGGGGAGCCGATAGAGGGAATGCTGCGGCATGTCCGCGAACAGGTGGCGATCCTCGACGCGGCCGAGGGGGAGAGGGCTGCAGGCAACGACACCAGCACCGTCACGGTGCGGCTGGACGGCGTGAGCACCGCGGCGGCTATGTAGGGTTCGGCAGGAGCTGGGCCGAAGGAGAGGGGCGGGACTGCGGTTCTGTCCCTCCCCAGTTTCGAGTCAATATTATATCGGTGGCTGAATTATGCTTGAAAGATAGTTGTTGCGCTTATCAATAAAGGCATCGTATGCGTCCTTTATGCTGCTGTACTTTAGAAGGTCGAAGTCTTCCGTATCTTCGTCAAATGTCATTAATATTAAGTCTCCGGTGGAGCTGTCGCTTGTACATTTTAGAACCCATTCCATATAGCTAGAAAATTCATGAACATCCAAGGTATAATCTTTGGTAAGTTGTAAAAAATTCCTGATGAACGCGCCGTCTTTTGTGCGACTCCCTTTATATGGCTCAGCATCAGATAGGCCGCAGCTATCACCAAATATCGAGGTATTACACACCTCATTTCTATAAATATTGATAAGCCGCTTCATGGTCCACGACTCCTTCCAAGCGATGAAGTGGCACTTATCATGCATTTCGCGCATTTCCTTGTTCTCGGGAAGCGCAAGTTTGTGACAAAGCTTTAGGCGCCGCGGCTTTTCTGATTCCCTAAGAATATTGCCCTCGTTGTACTTAAACTCAACAATGCTAAATCTCATGTTGTCATGATAAAGATAATCAGCTCCAGCATCTCTATCTTGCCCGCCCAGCGCATAAGAGGCAACTTTATTGTTAGTTGCGGCGGCTTCTTTCTTAAATAATGCAGTAAAAGCTTCAGCGACGCTTGGTTCATGGCTGGTCATAAGGACACCTTCATAAAGGCAATCAACAGGGAACCGTTTGGGCGGCAAATGATTGGACGCGGCACGTGGCCGGTCACAAGCTTGCTTAAGAACGGTTTTCGCGAAGGTGTCTACTTAAAGAAGTCCCTCCCCGTCAACGTTACAAGCGAGCGTAAGTGCTGAAGAAAACTATGCACCCCGACACACCACGTCGGAAACTCGAACGAATCGCAAGAGGTTAGCTTGGCAAGCATCGTGAACACAATGCACGCCCTTGCGTGGCGGCTTTCACACTCGAGTCAGCAAGTGAAAACCAGCTCAGGGCGCCGCTGTCGGGCATGTTCCTCGACCTTACCGCCGCTGTGCTGGAAAAGTCCCCAGGGTATAGGAGGCGGAGTAGTAGGGATGCTGAACGGAACAGAAGGTGTCGACCTGTCCTGTATGACACCTTGAGGCCGGCTGTCACACAGGCTATGTAATACAGGCTGTCATACAGGGGATGCCAGATGCCGACACCTCCGATGTCCCTCCGCGTATCTCCAGAACATCAAGGGCTTGTCCGAGACGTGGCGGCCCGGCTGAAGGCCGATCCCGGCTTTGCTGACGCGCTGCGCGCCGCGCTGGGGGAGGGTGTGACACAGCCTGTCATACAGCCTGTGTTACGGCTTGGATCGCGGGGTGTGTTACAGGCCGCAACACAGGTGGACGGCCAGCCCGCGCACCAGATCCAGCCCGATCCCACACCCGAAGGCCAGCCCGATCCCGCGGCCGGCGCCATAGCCGATGTCCTGCGCCGTGTGGAGGTGCTGGAGGCGCATGTCGCCGACCTCCGGGGCAAGGCCGGCCGGCAAGCCAAGGTGGCCAGTCAACAGCAAAGGCTGATCGCCGCCGCGGACCTGGAAGGCGTCATGACCCGCCTCCAGTACGCCGCGCACATCGGCGTGTCCAACCCGACGCTCACGCGCTGGGTGAAGCGGGGAATGCCGGTGCGGGACGATGGGCTTCTCGATGTCGAGGCGGTGGAGAGCTGGCGGAAGGCGAACGAGTCCCGACTCCTGGCGGAGAGGGTGAAGGGGTAGGGGAGGTTCGGGCCGGCGACACCGGCCCGAGCCTCCACAGCGCCGACGGGGGGCGGGAAGGGTTATATTCGAAGAAATACACTCGCCCGTTCCTGCCTGACAAGCTCATGTCTTTCCATTTTTTGTGCAATTCCGCAATATTTGAATTCATAGTAAGCAACAACCGGAGATGATGGCTCCTCAATCTCGTAAGCTTCTAAATATTCATTCATCCTCATTAGAAGACTTGATATTTCGCTAAGTATTTTGTAATTACTATTTTTTTCAATATTTGCTCCGGCTTTCTTGCAAGTTTCCATGAATAAAAGAGCGCTTTCCATTGAATCGGAATAATTTGCAAATCCGTCAAATTTGCAACCTAAAAGAGTCTGTATATCAGTGTCAAGAAGGCCAATAACTTTCAAAATGCTGTTTTTCCGGGATTCGGTCTCAGTATGGCCTAGTTGTTTTTGACTAGTTTCTCTACTTTGAGCTAGTTCGTCTTTCGTTGCGGCAAGAGTCTCGTTGGAGATGCGCAACTCTTCTGCCTGCATCGCAGTTGTGTAAAGCACGGCGATCAACGTTATGAAGTTGAGAAAAGGCCCAACCACACCGCCTAGGAAGCCACCAGCCTCGTTCATGGCGGTGGTACCGGTGCCCCATCCCCATCCGAACCGGTATAGAGCATAGGCGTTGAAGGCCAAACAGATCGCGCCAGCTGCTACGGCCAGCCATGTGAGTTTGGTTTTCGTCTTCATGGTAGGCTTCTCTGCACGTATGTGAGTGGTTGGCATGATCATATTCAACCAGTTTAAGAGGTGCAGCCGGTTTGTGGAGCCGTGCCGGCGCGCGCAGAGTGTCCGCCCTCCGGTCAATGACGATCCAAACCCGTTAGCTCAAGCCCCGGCGGCTTGTGGATGGCTTCTGGGGAGGTGAGCGCTACCAGAGGCCCGTTCGGGTTCGTTGCGCTCTTCGGCCTTCTGGCGCGCTTCCCCGGATGGGGCTGGCCTGCGGTTCCGCCGCCGGCCAGCGGCATCGAGGGGAGGGGGATCGGGCCGGCGCTGCGCCCGGCTGGACCGCTGCTTGGTGAGCTGGTGGCCGCGGTGGTGGCTATTGCGCCTGTGGCTGGAAAGGGCAGAACCTGTGCCCACCTTCTCTGGTACGGTGTCAGGTGCCTGGGCGTCCTATCATCGCCTGTGCATTGAGGGAATCTTGCGAGTGTGCTTCAGTCGAGTGTTTGTATTCTACAGATCGTTTTAACTTAGGGGTGTAATATGGCCAAAAAAAACAAACGTGAAGAAAAAAAATTGAAATCAGACATCAAACGAGAAATGAAAAAAGTGCCTTTAGGTATGATAATCTCTGTTAATTATGATATCGGAAGTAAGAAATGGATATCAACATATCGAGTATATGACGGCTCTCTTCATGAGGGTGTTGGAAATACGGAAAATTTATCGAGGCTGATTGCAATGTTGAAAGCCGCAGATTATGCAGAAAATGGATATCAAACAATAACTCCTGAATTTGAGGACGGAGAAAAAAAGTATCTTCGGTGGAAAAATGAGTTAAGGTACATCTTAGATCAACAGAGGCAGTTAATTGACTATCTTATTCATAATCTTGCTGGAAATGATATCGGCTCATATGCAAATTTTGAAAAGATAAAAGGCAATACCAATGTCATTAGGTCTCTGCTCCTTATGATTCAAGCTGTCGGCGTATCGGAAAGCTCTATATATCAGCTATCTTCTTACACAAGTATGAATATTAGAGATTGTTATTCTATAGGCAGGTCTATATTAGAGACTTGTGTTAATATTTGCCTTCTGCATACATTGGGAATTGATGCGGTTAATAGAGCCGAACGGCACGCTCTTCAGAAATACTTTAGGGACCTAGATAGAAAAGTTCATTTAACTAACGTCAAAGTCAATTTGAAGAGTGAACTAGCCAGTAAGATTGATCCTTCTACAATTCCTGGCCTTAATGAGGCAATAAAAGAATTCTCAAGAAAAGATGGGAGCGAAGTTAGGGACTGGATAGATATGAGTATCGATAAAAAAATAGACATAATAGCTGAATCGCATCCTATTCATTTAGGAACAACTCTTGCTGCGGCAAGGATGTCTCTGTACAGGCATTCCTCAGAGATACTGCATGGGACTTTATTTGGTGTTAGGTACTTTTTCGCGCCTAATATTTTTGTAAGAGGTCCTGCTTCTTCAAGAGAGGAGATGATTGAGAACTTGTATGAGCACTTCCTTTCGTGTTTTACGGCAATTTACTTTTCGATTGATGTTATGATTGAAATGCTCAGTGTTGAGTACGGACTGAATGGCGTTAAGGAACGCCGCTCTGCTCTTTTAAAGCGGTTGCTGAAACTTGAATTCATAAAAGCCGCTGAGAAGGCCGAATAGAATTCAGATAGGCTTTCCCTTCGGATGTCAAATCATTCCCGCTTTACTACCTTGTCGCCGTCCAGCCCGTAGGGGGGCGACAACCCCGATCCCATCGGGTCACTCACCCGCCGGCCTGGAGCTGCTCACCTGCATGGTGATGATCGCCACGCAGCTCGCCAGCCGGGCGGGGAGGGGCGTTGTGCCCCTCTGGCGCTAGGGGGCACCGCGACCGGTGCACCGCTGGCGGATGCCCGACAGATCGCACTCTGGTGGCCTGTGGGTGCGGTCTGCGGGGGAGGGGCTAATGTGTGGCCCCTCCACCTGGGTGTGCTCGGTGGCTGAGCGTCAGGCGCGGGCCACTAGCTTCGTTTGGCGCAGGTAAAAAGTGCATTCCAGCGTCGTAGGGCGCCTAGGGCATGCTGGTGAGCTTCCTTAACGTCGATTAGCGTAGCCGGTGAGGCGCATAGATCCTGGGATAGCTGGGCTGCGTCGGTGCGGATGTCGTTGTCGGCATGGGAACTCGCCGAAAACTGCCAAAGCGGCAGTCCGTCTTTTTCACCAATGAGGACGGGAGGCGAAACTGAAAGACCGCCGGCGCATGCCGCGAGGGTAAGTAGGCCGACCGCAGAGAGGATGGGGCGATACATTGATGCCTCATAAATGATAAAGGTATCCACTGTTATGGGTAAGCCAGATTGCAATCTAGAGCAATCCCGCATTGAGCAAAATCGCTGAGGGAATTCCCGTCGGCGCCGTTTTGTAATTCGCTGCGTGTTATCACTGGGCGCGTATTGGCACTCTTCTCGACGCATTTCGGCCAGACTACTTACGATCAGCTAGTTATGCATGCTACTGGTGCCTGCCGAACAGATCGTGTCGTTTGTAGAACTGCATACTCTGTATGCTTCTGCCCACTAAGTCTTGATGATACTGTCGGCCAACGACGGCACAGACCGGTCATCATCCTTCGCCGCCCTTCCTCAACCGTACCCCCGCACCCCCGCCATTCTCCGGGATGAACTCAACGCCAGCCGCTTCCATGGCCGTGCGGATAGCGTTGAGGGTGCGCGGCTGAGGTGCTGTATCCCCTTTCTCAAACCGGACAAGGGATCGCTTCGCAACCTCTCCGTTGGTTGCTTCGGCAAGCTCATCTTGACTCCAGTTCAAGAGTCCCCTGGCCGCACGGCATTGGGCTGGTGTTATCGACATGGCACTTTTAGTGACATTCATTGTTGACCGATGTCGTCACGATATGGCACTTTTAGTGACATAGCAAGCGCGGCCGAACCGGGTGTTGGGAGCATCCGGCCCGGCCTGACCACAATCGAGCTGCATGGAGCTACGGATCATGGCTGATTCCGTCAATACCACACCTTTGCCCGGCGCTGGCCGCCGGAAATCGGCTGGCGCCCTGGTGCCGACCAAGCCCGCCGACTTGCCGCCCCTGACCCCCGATCAATTGAACGACCAAGACGGCGAGCCGCGGGTGCTCGACCTGACGATTGCTGAGCGGTTGGGGATGGCTGACCGTCACAAGATTCGCTCCCTCATCGTGAAGAACCGCGCCGAGCTGGAGAGCTACGGCCCGCTCGTCGAGGTGGATGGGGTTTCCGCTCGCCAAGCGGAAACCTACGGGGAGGTTCGGGACACCGTGTCCCAAACCTCCGACAAAGGAGGCCGCCCCGGCAAAGCCTACTACCTGAACGAAGGCCAAGCGCTGGTCATCTGCGCCCTGTCCCGCACCCCGCAAGCCGCCCTGGTGCGCCGGCAGATCATCGAGGTGTTCTTGGCTTACAGGCGGGGCGTGCTGCCCGTGGCCGAGGAACAGCAACAGACCATCGCCCACCTCGCCGCGGAGCTGGCCGACCTGCGCCAGCGCGTCGCCCTGATCGGCGCGGCCCCGCACATCCGGGCGATCTTCAAGGGCGGCTTCCTGCCGGGCTCCACCGCCCTGACGGTGCAGGACATCAGCATGGAATGGGACGAGCCGCGCATCTCCGACCAGCGGCTTGCGGTCCAGCTCGGGCTGCCGGACATGCACACCGTGCGCAAGCTGATCCGTTCCCACCGGAGCCTGTTGGCTGGCCTGGGCCGGATCGTGAACGTCCCGCAGGCGAAGGAGACGGTAGGGAAGGGGGATGCACCGGGCGTCTTCTGGCTGACCGAGTTGCAGTCCCTGGCCGTCTGCGGGCTGGTGAGCGGCAATGTCGCGTCGGCGAACTGTGGGCGCGGCACGGCTGACGTGCGTTTCTCTTTGTCATGGACAAGAACCGGCGTTCGGAGTCCAGTCGCAAAACCTTCATTCCACGGGACGCGTCTGTTCTTCGTCCGTTTTGAATTGTATTCCAATATTGGAGCGGAGAAGGTGCGCCACCTTCTCCGTCACCAGATTACACAGTCACAAACCAGGAGCTTGAGACCGCGGTGATTTGCACACCGACCAAAGTGACCGTATCCGAAGCGCCGAAAACGATCTGTACGTTGCCGCTCACATCGGCGGCCAATGTGTAGGTTTGACCTTCCGCCAAACCGATGAGATCGCCTTGCCCGGCGTTGAAATCTCGCAGGATGTCGTTGCCGCCGCCGTTGGAGAAGACGAACAGGTCGGCACCGCTTCCGCCAACCAACGAGTCGTCGCCGAAGCCACCGATCAACGTGTCGTTTCCGCTGCCGCCGGATAGGGTATCGTTTCCGCCCCCTCCCAAAAGCCAATCGTTCCCGTTGCCGCCGGACAGGGTGTCGTTTCCGTCCCCGCCGTCCAACCAGTCGTTGCCGTTGTCACCGCGTAGGCTGTCGGCATAGGCACCACCCGTGAGCGAGTCGTCGCCATCCCCACCGATCAGTTCCACCGCGGCGGAGGCATTGACCGCCGTCACGGTGTCGCTGCCGACGCTGCCGCTGAACAGTTCGATGGAGGCTGAAAGGTCCAGCGTCACGCCACCGGAGTATCGGGCATAGACCGTGTCATTACCGGCACCGCCATCCAAGGATGCGGTCTGGGTATCAACATACAGGCGATCATCACCAGCGCCTCCGAACAGCACGTTGTCGCCGCTGCCGCCAACCAGCACATCGTTTCCGTCGCCGCCATAAAGCGTGTCGTTGCCAGCGTCACCACGCAGCGTGTCGTCAAAGGCGCTGCCAACGAGCAGGTCATCGCCCGCGCCGCCGTTGATCTCCACCAGCGTGACGGAGCCAGTAGCGGTCAGGATGTCATTGCCGGAGCCGCTGAACACCCGCTCGATGCCGCTGGCGGTAAGGTCCAGGGTGAGGTTTCCGTCCCCCTGGACATAGACGGTGTCGAACCCGGCCCCGCCACTCACCAGAGCATCGTCCGCGTCGATGTACAGCACATCATCGCCGTCTCCAGCGATTAGGGTGTCGCTGCCATTGCCGCCGGTCAATGTGTCGTTGAAAGCGCTACCAAGGATGAGGTCGTCGCCGTCACGCCCGTTGATCGCAAGGCCGAGGAGGGCGCCGGTGCCGATCAGGCTGTCGTCTCCGCCTCCGCCATAGGCCTGTTCAATGCTGCACGCTGCCAGATCGAGACTGGCGCCGACGCTGCCTTGAACGACGGCGGTATCGAAGCCGGCACCACCCTGCAATGGCGCGTCGGCATCGTCGAAGTAGAAGCGGTCGTCGCCATCGCCTCCGATCAGCGTATCAGCCCCTGCTCCACCGGTCAGCGTATCGTTGCCTGAACCACCGACGATCATGTTATCCAGCGTGTTTCCGGTACCGGCGAAGTTACCGGTACCAATGAAGGTCAACCGCTCCAGGTTGGCACCAAGAGTGTAACTGTTCAGCGAGGTCCGCACCTCGTCCACGCCTTCGTTGACCAATTCCCGAACCACGTCACGCACGTTGTCCACAATGTAGACGTCGTCACCGGCACCGCCGCTTAACGTATCCGCCCCTTCGCCGCCATCGAGAGTGTCTCGGGACGTCGAGCCCGACAGCTTATCGTCGCCCTCATATCCGAGGATGTGGTTTTGCAATGGAGTGCCGGTCAGCACATCGGCCCCTGGCGTTCCATGAATCGTGATGAATTCCGGCATGGCTTCTGCCACGGTGAAGCGGCGCTGCATGACGTCGAGGGTGCCGGTGGCCGGGTTGTAACCGCTCCAGGTGGCGATCCAGCCGCCGTCGGCGGTGGCGGCGAAGGCCGGCTCCGCCTGATCGCCCAGCGTCGCCTGGGTGACGGCGATCTCGCCGCCCACCCGGTTGCCCACCGCGTCGAAGCGCTGGGCGTAGATCCCCAGCCCGCTGCCGTCCTGGTTGGCCGACACCCAGCCCACCAGATAGCCGCCGTCGGCCAGGGCGATGACGTCCGGCGCGGTCTGGGCGCCGGCGGTGGTGGTGTTCACCACGACCTCGCCGCCCACCGCCTGGCCCAGCGCGTCGTAGCGTTGCAGGACGATGCCGGAGCCGCTGCCGTCCTGTCCCGCCGACTGCCACGCCACCACCAGCCCGCCGTCGCCGAGCACCGCGACCGCCGGCTGCGACTGATCGCCCGCGGTGGTCGTGTTGATGCGGAACTCCGGCTGCGCTACTCCGGCCGCGGTGTAGCGCCGGGCGTAGAGGCCGTAGCCGCTGCCGTCCTGGCCCTGCGACTGCCACAGCACCAGAAACCCGCCGTCGCCCAGGGCGATGACTTCCGAGTTGTCCTGGTTGCCGGCGGTCGTACCGTTGACCAGGACGTCCCCGGTCACCGCGTTGCCAAACGCGTCGAAGCGCCGCAGATAAACGTCCGAGGTGCTCTGCAGGTACAGGCCGTGCGTCCAGGTCACCACGAAGCCACCATCAGCGAGGCCGGCCATGCTCGGCAGGTACTGGTTGTCGGGGGTGCCGGCGTTGACGCGGAACTCGCCACCGACCCGTGTGCCGTCGGCGGCGAAGCGTTGGCCATGGGTGCCCCAGACGGAACCGTCCTGGCCCTCGGAATGCCAGACGATGAGGAAGCCCCCGTCGGGCAGCGCCGTCACCCGCTCCCCGTGTTGAGCGTTGGCTGTATAGCTGTTCACCCGAACCTCGCCGTCGACCGGAGTCCCATCGGCGCGGTAGAGCTGCGCGTATATGCCATAGCTGGAGCCATCCTGCCCCAGCGAGTGCCACGTCACGACGTGGTTGCCGTTCGGCAGCACCGTCACGTCCGGCGCCCCCTGGCTGCTCGGCGTGTGCGTGTTCACACGGGACTCGGCACCGGCCACCACCGTCGCCCGCGGCGCCGTGGCCGCCAGGGCCGCCGTGTCCTCCGCCCAGGACGTGCCGTCGAAGGCGCGCACACGGATGGTGTCGTGGCCGCCCGTGGTCGCGTTCGCCACATACGTCAGGCGGTGCAGCTGGTCGCCGGCCAGCACGATCGGCGTGTTGGCGGCCTGCGTCACGCCGTCCAGCAGGAAGTGCCCGCCGCCCACGCTGAGATCCGTGAACTCATAGCTCTGGATCACCACGCCCGTGCCGGCGGGCGCGTCGGACGCCACCGAGAACAGCGTCGCGGCGGCGACCGGCTGGCCAACGGCCAGAACCCGGTCGGGCGCGGTCACCGTCACCGTGACCTCCGCCACCGTGAAGCGGCGCTGCATGACGTCGAGGGTGCCGGTGGCCGGGTTGTAACCGCTCCAGGTGGCGATCCAACCGCCGTCGGCGGTGGCGGCGAAGGCCGGCTCCACCTGATCGCCCAGCGTCGCCTGGGTGACGGCGATCTCGCCGCCCACCCGGTTGCCCACCGCGTCGAAGCGCTGGGCGTAGATCCCCAGCCCGCTGCCGTCCTGGTTGGCCGACACCCAGCCCACCAGATAGCCGCCGTCGGCCAGGGCGATGACGTCCGGCGCGGTCTGGGCGCCGGCGGTGGTGGTGTTCACCACGACCTCGCCGCCCACCGCCTGGCCCAGCGCGTCGTAGCGTTGCAGGACGATGCCGGAGCCGCTGCCGTCCTGTCCCGCCGACTGCCACGCCACCACCAGCCCGCCGTCGCCGAGCACCGCGACCGCCGGCTGCGACTGATCGCCCGCGGTGGTCGTGTTGATGCGGAACTCCGGCTGCGCCACCCCGGCCGCCGTGTAGCGCCGGGCGTAGAGGCCGTAGCCGCTGCCGTCCTGGCCCTGCGACTGCCACAGCACCAAAAACCCGCCGTCGCCCAGCGCGACGACCTTCGAATTGTCCTGGTTGCCGGCGGTCGTGCCGTTGACCAGCACGTCCCCGGTCACCGCATTGCCCAGCGCGTCGGCACGCCGCAGATAGACGTCCGTTTGGCTCTGTGGGTTCAAACCGTGCGTCCAGGTCACCACGAAGCCACCGTCAGCCAGAGCAGCGACATCCGGCAAATACTGATTGTCATAGGTCGTGATGTTGATTCGGAATTCGGCACCGGCCCGCGCTCCATTGGCGGAGAAGCGCTGTGCGTACACCCCCCAAGCGTGACCATCTTGCCCTTCGGAATGCCAGACGATCAAATAGCCCCCGTCGGGCAGCGCCGTCACCCGCTGCCCCATCTGCATGTAAGGGGTGTAGGTGTTCACCAGCACTTCGCCACCAATCGGTGTGCCATCGGCGCTGTACAGTTGGGCATAGACACCGCTGGACACGTAGAGCTTGACTGGATTGTCCTGATCCAGCGAGTGCCACATCACGACATAGTTGCCGTTCGGCAGCACCGTCACGTCCGGCGCCCCCTGGCTGCTCGGCGTGTGCGTGTTCACACGGGATTCGGCACCGGCCACCACCGTCGCCCGCGGCGCCGTGGCCGCCAGGGCCGCCGTGTCCTCCGCCCAGGACGTGCCGTCGAAGGCGCGCACACGGATGGTGTCGTGGCCGCCCGTGGTCGCGTTCGCCACATACGTCAGGCGGTGCAGCTGGTCGCCGGCCAGCACGATCGGCGTGTTGGCGGCCTGCGTCACGCCGTCCAGCAGGAAGTGCCCGCCGCCCGCGCTGAGATCCGTGAACTCATAGCTCTGGATCACCACGCCCGTGCCGGCGGGCGCATCGGACGCCACCGAGAACAGCGTTGCGGCGGCGACCGGCTGGCCAACGGCCAGAACCCGGTCGGGCGCGGTCACCGTCACCGTGACCTCCGCCACCGTGAAGCGGCGCTGCATGACGTCGAGGGTGCCGGTGGCCGGGTTATAGTCGCTCCAGGTGGCGATCCAGCCGCCGTCGGCGGTGGCGGCGAAGGCCGGCTCCGCCTGATCGCCCAGCGTCGCCTGGGTGACGGCGATCTCGCCGCCCACCCGGTTGCCCACCGCGTCGAAGCGCTGGGCGTAGATCCCCAGCCCGCTGCCGTCCTGGTTGGCCGACACCCAGCCCACCAGATAGCCGCCGTCGGCCAGGGCGATGACGTCCGGCGCGGTCTGGGCGCCGGCGGTGATGGTGTTCACCACGACCTCGCCGCCCACCGCCTGGCCCAGCGCGTCGTAGCGTTGCAGGACGATGCCGGAGCCGCTGCCGTCCTGTCCCGCCGACTGCCACGCCACCACCAGCCCGCCGTCGCCGAGCACCGCGACCGCCGGCTGCGACTGATCGCCCGCGGTGGTCGTGTTGATGCGGAACTCCGGCTGCGCCACTCCGGCCGCCGTGTAGCGCCGGGCGTAGAGGCCGTAGCCGCTGCCGTCCTGGCCCTGCGACTGCCACAGCACCAGAAACCCGCCGTCGCCCAGGGCGATGACTTCCGAGTTGTCCTGGTTGCCGGCGGTCGTGCCGTTGACCAGGACGTCCCCGGTCACCGCGTTGCCAAACGCGTCGAAGCGCCGCAGATAAACGTCCGAGGTGCTCTGCAGGTACAGGCCGTGCGTCCAAGTCACCACGAAGCCACCATCAGCGAGGCCGGCCATGCTCGGCAGGTACTGGTTGTCGGGGGTGCCGGCGTTGACGCGGAACTCGCCACCGACCCGTGTGCCGTCGGCGGCGAAGCGCTGCCCATGGGTGCCCCAGACGGAACCGTCCTGGCCCTCGGACTGCCAGGCGATGAGGTAGCCCCCGTCGGGCAGCGCCGTCACCCGCTGTCCGTTCTGATTGTTGAGTGTGTAGCTGGTCACCAGCGCTTCGCCACCGATCGGCGTGCCGTCGGCGCGGTAGAGCTGGGAATAGACGCCGTACTTGGAGCCATCCTGATTCAGCGAGTGCCACGTCACGACGTAGTTGCCGTTTGGCAGCACCGTCACGTCGGGCGCCCCCTGGTCGCTCGGCGTGTGCGTGTTCACACGGGACTCGGCACCGGCCACCACCATCGCCCGCGGCGCCGTGGCCGCCAGGGCCGCCGTGTCCTCCGCCCAGGACGTGCCGTCGAAGGCGCGCACACGGATGGTGTCGTGGCCGCCCGTGGTCGCGTTCGCCACATACGTCAGGCGGTGCAGCTGGTCGCCGGCCAGCACGATCGGCGTGTTGGCGGCCTGCGTCACGCCGTCCAGCAGGAAGTGCCCGCCGCCCACGCTGAGATCCGTGAACTCATAGCTCTGGATCACCACGCCCGTGCCGGCGGGCGCATCGGACGCCACCGAGAACAGCGTTGCGGCGGCGACCGGCTGGCCAACGGCCAGAACCCGGTCGGGCGCGGTCACCGTCACCGTGACCTCCGCCACCGTGAAGCGGCGCTGCATGACGTCGAGGGTGCCGGTGGCCGGGTTGTAACCGCTCCAGGTGGCGATCCAACCGCCGTCGGCGGTGGCGGCGAAGGCCGGCTCCACCTGATCGCCCAGCGTCGCCTGGGTGACGGCGATCTCGCCGCCCACCCGGTTGCCCACCGCGTCGAAGCGCTGGGCGTAGATCCCCAGCCCGCTGCCGTCCTGGTTGGCCGACACCCAGCCCACCAGATAGCCGCCGTCGGCCAGGGCGATGACGTCCGGCGCGGTCTGGGCGCCGGCGGTGGTGGTGTTCACCACGACCTCGCCGCCCACCGCCTGGCCCAGCGCGTCGTAGCGTTGCAGGACGATGCCGGAGCCGCTGCCGTCCTGTCCCGCCGACTGCCACGCCACCACCAGCCCGCCGTCGCCGAGCACCGCGACCGCCGGCTGCGACTGATCGCCCGCGGTGGTCGTGTTGATGCGGAACTCCGGCTGCGCCACCCCGGCCGCCGTGTAGCGCCGGGCGTAGAGGCCGTAGCCGCTGCCGTCCTGGCCCTGCGACTGCCACAGCACCAGAAACCCACCGTCGCTCAGCCCAACGACTTCTGAGTTGTCCTGATGGCCGGCGGTCGTGCCGTTGACCAGGACGTCCCCGGTCACCGCATTGCCAAACGCGTCGAAGCGCCGCAAATGGATGTCCGTGTGGCTTTGCGGGTTCAAACCATACGTCCAGGACGCCACGAAGCCACCTCCGGCCAAGCCGGCCACGCTCGGCAGGTACTGAGTATCAGGAGCATTGGCGTTGACGCGGAATTCGTCACCGATCCGCGAGCCGTCGGCGGCGAACCGTTGGCCGTAGGTGCCCCAGCCCGAACCATCCTGGTTCTCGGATTGCCAGACGATGAGGTAGCGGCCATCGGATAGTGCCGTCACGCGTTGCCCATACTGGGCGTAGAGGGTGTAGGTGTTCACCAGCGATTCGCCGCCGATTGGCGTGCCGTCGGCGCGGTAGAGCTGGGAATAGACACCGCAGGATGTGTTGGGGTTGACCGTGTTGTTGTCCTGCCCCAGCGAGTGCCACGTCACGACGTAGTTGCCATTCGGCAGCACCGTCACGTCCGGCGCCCCCTGGCTGCTCGGCGTGTGCGTGTTCACACGGGATTCGGCACCGGCGACAATCGCGTTCATGACTGATCCTCAATAATTTCTAATATATCAAGAAAATGATACGTTAAATCAATCAGCAATTGCAAAAATTTAAAGCATGTTTGTTTTTTGGTGCGCCGTTATGTCGCCATTCGCGTTCGGGAAGCGCTACGCGTCAATCGGCATTGCGACCGACCTCCAGTAGCCGGTCGAGTTTGGCTAGTTGCTGGTCAGTAGGGTTGGCAAGCAAAGCATCCTCCGCCCGCTTGCGGACGGGCGCGCCCGGCGGAGCCGGTGCGCTCAATCACCGCCAAATCAGGCAGGATGACGATTTCGGAGCGGAGACGATGGCGGTAACGATCGGTTTCGGCTTGCTCCTATTCCAGGCAGCCCGGTGTGTGCGCTGCGCTGAATGGCTGATCGCGACGAGAACTTCCCCACCGCAGCGCGACGCATGGGGCTGCCCTGGTAGGAATGTCGCGAAGGGGCTCGCTTCACGACGGGTAGAACTGGTCGGTTGCAGCACACAACGCGCCAGACCGGGACAGCGCGCAAAGTCCGACGTTCGGTCTGTAGCCTTCGCTGCTTAGAGCGCCTAACAGAACCATCTTTGGACGAAGCGCCAGCAGATGAGGCTGGCGGCGATGTGGTGAAAGGCGGTGAAGATGTCGGCGCGCCGTTCGTATCGGACGGCGATGCGGCGGAAGCGGGCGAACCATGCGAGCGTCCGCTCGACCACCCATCGGTGTCGGCCAAGACGCTCGCTGCTCTCGACGCCACGCCGGGCGATCCGCGGAATGATCGCTCGTTGGCGCAGCGCCCGCCGGCAGTGTGCAAAGTCGTAGCCCTTGTCGGCGTGCAACTTGGCCGGGCGGCGCCGTGGCCGGCCCGCACACTGGCGGATCGCCGGCACGGCATCGACCAGCGTCTCCAGCAGCTTGCTATCGTGCCGGTTGGCCGGCGAAATCTTCAGGGCGAGTGGGATGCCATTGGCATCGACGAGGATGTGACGCTTGGAGCCCGGCTTGCCGCGATCCGTCGGGTTCGGGCCAGTCTCCTCGCCCCCCTTTTTGCTGGAACGCTGGCGCTGTCCACCGCCGCCCGATCCCAGTTGATGGCGTTGGCATAGCCGAGCCGGTCGAGCAGCACGCGATGCAGTCGCTCCCATACCCCGGCCCGATGCCACTCGTGCAGACGCCGCCAGCAGGTCATCCCCGAGCCGCAGCCCATCTCCACCGGCAGAAGCTCCCAAGGGATGCCCGTGCGCAGCACGAACAGGATGCCGGTCAGCGCCGCACGATCGTCCAACCGGGGCCGTCCGCCTTTTGGCTTGGGCGGCTCCGGCGGGATCAGCGGTTCGATGATCGCCCACAAGGCGTCGGAAACAAGAGGGGCTGCCATGCCCCTACCAACCGTTCCTGGCCGGTTTTGTTACGCACTCTTATAAGGCATAGGATTTGTTCTCGCGCAATGCACGCATTGCGTTTGCCAAAACCCGCACCGCCGATGACTTTCAGAGGGTTTCGGTGATGTCCGGCGGCTTCGGGGATCGGTTTGCTAAACTGTTCAGCGGTGACCGGTTTGCCCAAAGAAGGCTATTCCGGTGCTCACCTCCCGAAGGGCCTTGATGGACGCGGCGTTTGCACTGACGCCAACTGCTCAACAGGGTGGCGATGAGGGAATTCCTTGATCCGGCTTCCGACTGGAGGGGCTTCCAAGTTTCCCACCTCCATTGCAAGTCATTGATATTCCATACGTGCACGAACACAGAACAAGTGGGAAAAGCCTTGGATTTCCAACAATGTCATAGTTTTCGTAATCAGTAGGTCCGGGGTTCAAATCCCTGCTGCGGCACCACTCTAAGGCCCTGGAAGGTAACGCCTTCCGGGGCCTTTCCATATGTGGCATGACTCATCGCGCCCTTTTCCCAGCAAGGCCGATGCCCCAACCGCCCGCCCCTTCCCTCCTCGCCGACCTCACCGCCGCGTTGCGCCGGCCTGTGACGAACGGCCACGACCTGAAAGCCATCGAAACCCTCTGCGCGGCCTTTCTTGACCGGCCCAAGGCGGAGCGGGCGCAGGCGGCGCGGGAGTTGCCCCGGCTGGCGCCGGGGGCCGACACGGTCCTGCTGCTGTCGGCCATGGCCGCCGTCTCGGGCGATCTGCGCTATTACGACGAACTGCTCGACGCGGTGGAGGCCAACATCGTGCAATCCGGGCTGGAGGGGCTGCTGCACATCCACGCCGGCATCGGACGCCAGCTCTTTTTGATGCGCATGAACCCGGCGAGCCGCCCCGGCTTCTTCGAGGAGCGGCAGTTCCCCTTTTACCGCCGCATCCTCGACGAGATCCGCCGCCGTCAGGCCATCGTCCCGGCCATCCGCCGGGCCGGGGGAGCAGACACCGGGCGGGTCGTGCTGGTGACCAACCAGTTCCTCTCGCTGCGCCACCAGCCGTCGCGCGACCTGCTGTCCTACGCCGCCTTGCTGGAGGACCGCTGCGGGCGGGAGGTGGTGATTCTCAACACCAACATCATGCCGACGGAGGTGCACAGCCTGTTCGTGCCCTCCTTCGCGGCGTCGGTGGAGCCCACCCTCTCCGGCGATCAGCGGATCGAGGCGGACGGGCGTATCTACCGGATGCTGTCCTCGGTCGAACCCTGCGTCAGCCCCGGCAAGATCGGCTGGTTCCTGGAGGCCATCGCGGCGCTCGATCCTGATGTGGTGCTGTCGCTCGGCGGGTCCTGCGTCGTGGCCGACCTGATGGCCGGAACGCGCCCCACCCTGTGCATCCCCACCACCACCGGGGCCACCCTGTCGCTGGCCGACATCGTGCTGGATTTCGGCGGAGGCGCGGCACCCGCCCACGGGCCGCTGGCCCGGTCCTGGCGGCCCTTCCGCTTTCTGCATTCGCTGGCCGGGGCCACCCCGAGGAAACAAGGATCGCGCGCCGCCTTCGGGCTCGATGACGGCGCCTTCGTCTGCGCCGTCATCGGCAACCGGCTGGACGATGAGGCGGACGGCGCCTTCCTCGCCATGCTGGAGGCGCTGTTCGACCGCGCGCCGCGCGCCGTCGCCGTCTTCGCCGGACACGCCGACGCCCTGCCCCGGCGGCTGGCCGTGTCACCCCATGCGGCACGGCTGCAATGCCTGGGCTATGTGTCGGACATGGGCGCCCTGCTGGCGGTCTGCGACGCCTATGTGAATCCCCTGCGGACCGGCGGGGGCGCCAGCGCCGCCGAGGCCCTGGCCGCCGGGGCGGTGCCGCTGTCGCTTCCCGGCGGCGACGTCGCCAGCGTCGTCGGCCCGCGCTTCACCCACCCCGACTACGGCGCCTTCGTCGAGCGGCTGGCCGCCCTGGCTGCCGACCCCGCCGCCCTGGCCGCCGCCGCCGCGGAGGCCCGTGTCCAAGGGTCGCGCCGCGCCGGACCGACGGAGGCCGCCGCCGACCTGTCGCGCTATCTCGACGAGGCGGCGGCGCTGTTCCGCAGCCGGCGGTCGCCCGCGGAGTGATCGGTGCGGAGTGATCCGGGCCGCCGCCGTCAACCGCTTTATCGCACAGGCGGAGCAAACTCCCGGCTTGCTTTGGCGCCGGTGCCTTTCCAATATTCCGCGCTCCCCGACCGGGCGTCCGCTGGGACGCCGCGGCGGGTGTCTTATTTTCTGCAACGAGGACCTTTTCATGCGCGCCTTCGACGGCCAGCATTCCGACAACGTCGCCATCAAGCGCACGCGGGAGCAGAAGCAGCTTCAGCTCCAGCAGTTGAAGGAGCAGCTCGCCACCCTGAAGTCCCACGCGGCCCCGGCGATCCGTGAAGCGCTGGTGAAGCGCATCGCCGAGCTGGACGCGGAGATGCGCCAGCCGCCGAAGCCGCCGCGCGAAGGCCGCGGCGACGGTCCCCGTGGCGAGGGGCGCGGCCCCCGTGGCGATGGTCCCCGTGGTGACGGCCCCCGGGGCGACCGCCCGCGCCGCGAGGGCTTCTCCCGCAGCGAGAGCTTCCGGTCGGACGGTCCCCGTGGTGACGGTTCGCGCGGCGAGGGCTCTCGTGGCGACGGCCCCCTTTCCCCCTTCGCCTCCCCGCGCCGCCGCGGCTGAGCCGCGGAACCCACCTTGAGGCGTCCAGTCCGATGAGTTGCCAGCCGTGAGCGAAAACGCCACCCCCGCCCGCCGCCGCCTGTTCGATCAGGCGTGGCTTCTGATGATGTTGCCGCCGCTGTTCTGGGCCAGCAACGCCGTCCTGGGCCGCGCGGTGTCGGGCGAGGTGCCGCCGGTCGGGCTGGCCTTCTGGCGCTGGACGCTGGGGATGCTGCTGGTGCTGCCCTTCGCGTGGCGGCACCTGCGGCACGACGCGCGGGCGCTGGCCGCCCAATGGCCGGTCGTGCTGCTGCTGTCGGCGCTGGGCATCGCGGTCTTCAACACCTTCCTCTATGTCGGGCTGCACACCACCACGGCGCTGAACGCGGTGATGATGCAGTCCTCCATGCCGGTGCTGATCGTGCTGATGAGCCTGGCGCTGTTCGGCGACCGGGTGACCCCGCTGCAGGGGGTGGGCATCGCCGTGTCGCTGGCCGGCGCCCTGACGCTGATCGCGCGGGGCGACCCGGCGGTGCTGATCGGGTTGCAGCTCGCCGCCGGGGATTTGTGGGTGCTGGCGGCGGTGCTCGGCTACGCCGCCTACACCGCCCTGCTGCGCCGCCGCCCGGCGGTGCACGGCCTCAGCTTCATCGCCGTCACCTTCGCGGGCGGGGCGGCGATGCTGCTGCCCTTCTATCTCTGGGAAAGCGTCGGCGGGAACCCCATGCCGATCACCCCGACGGCGCTGGGGGCGGTCGCCTATGTGGCGCTGTTCCCGTCAATCGCCGCCTATCTCTGCTTCAACCGCGCCGTGGCCCTGGTGGGCGCCAACACGGCGGGGATGTGCATCCATCTGATGCCGGTGTTCGGAAGCATCCTTGCCATCCTGTTCCTCGGCGAGCAGCCCCACCTCTACCACGCCGCAGGCATCGGGTTGATCGCGGCGGGCATCCTGCTGGCGACCCGCCGGAAGGGCTGAGGCGGGGACGCGCAAGGCGCCCCCGCGTCCGTCACCCTCAGTAGCCCAGGCTGCGCGGCAGCCAGAGCGCCAGCCCGGGGAAGACCACCACCGCGGCCAGCGCCAGGAACATCGCCAGGATCAGCCAGCCGACCCAGCGCACCGTGGCTTCCATGGTGGTGCCGGCGATCTTGCAGGTGACCATCAGGTTGACGGCCATCGGCGGCGAGAACTGGCCGATGGCCAGCTTCATCGTCAGGATCACGCCGAACCACACCAAGTCCCAATTGAAGTGGTTGGCGATGGGCACCAGGATCGGCAGCAGGATCAGGAAGGTGGACACCCCGTCCAGGAACATCCCGATCACCACCAGCGCTGCGATCAGCAGGGCGAGAACGCCGTACTGCCCGATGCCGAGATCGACGATCCCCCGGGCGATGGGGTCGATGACGCCCAGCGTCCCGGTCGCCCAGGCGAAGACGCCGGCCAGCGCCACCACCATCAGGATGATCGCGGAGATCTCCGCCGACTCCACCAGCACGTCGTAGACCATGCGCAGGGTCAACGTCCGGTAGATGAAGAAGCCGACGAACAGGCCGTAGACCGCGGCCACCACCGCCGCCTCGGTCGGGGTGAACAGGCCCGCGCGCATGCCGCCCAGGATGACCACCGGCGCCATCAGGCCCCAGATCGCCTCCTTGAAGGCCTTCCAGATCGACGGGCGCGTCTCGCCCTCCCGCGCGACCTCGCCGAAACCGTTGCGGCGCGACATCCAGACCGCCGGAATGACCAGGGCCAGACCGGCCAGGATGCCGGGGATCATGCCCGCCGCGAACAGGGCCGGCACCGACGCCTGCGGCACCATCACGCTGTAGATGATGAAGGCGATGGAGGGCGGGATCAGGATGTCCGTCGCCGCCGCCGCGCCGATGACGCTGGCGGTGAAGGCCCGCGGATAGCCCTCGCGCAGCATGGCCGCGGTCATCACCGCCCCCACCGCGGCGGAGGTCGCCGGGCCGGAACCGGAGATGCCGCCCATGAACATCGCCACGATGATGGCGACTGCCGGCAGGGCGCCCTGCCGCTTGCCGATCACGGCCAGCGCGAACTTCACCAGACGCTCCGCCACGCCCGACCGCTCGAAGATCAGGCCGGTCAGGACGAACATGGGAATGGCAAGCAGCGGGTATTTTGCCATGCCGGTGTAGACGGTGGTCGGCAGCGACATGATGCCAAGGCCGGCGACACCGATCACCACGGCCCCGGCGAGCGCCAGCGCCGCGCCGATGGGCACGCCGGCGATCAGCAGCGCGAAGAATCCGCCGAACAGCAGCGCGGTGATCATGGCTCGTTCCCCCGCGCGACGCGGATGCCGCGGCCCAGCGCCCGCAGCACGATGACCACCGACAGGACCGGCAGCCAGATCGAGTAGATCCACTGCGGCACGCCCAGGCCGGGCGACGTCTCCTCGAACCGGTACTCGTCCCAGACCATCCGCGCGCCGTAGACGGCCAGCCCCAGGAAGACCAGCGCCGTGATGGCGATGGCGAACAGCTCGGCCCGGCGGCGCAGGACCGGGCGCAGCCGGTCCACGAAATAGGTGATGCGGATGTGATGGTTGCGCACGACCGCGACCGAGGCGCCGAGCATGGTCATCACAACCATCAGGGCGATGGCGTATTCCTCCGTGAAGGCGAGCGAGATGTTGGTCAGATAGCGCGTGATCACGTTGGCGAAGGTGATCACCCCCATCGCCGCGATGGCCAGCGCCGCCAGCGCCTCCTCGATCCGGATGGGAACGCGCGGGCGCGGCTCTTCGCGCGGCGTCAGTTCGGGGTCTTCGGTCATGAACGGGTTCTCTGGACGGGGACGGGCGGGCTGGAACGGACTTTGAAAAGGAAGGGCACCCGTCCGCTCGCCACGGGGGCGGAAGCGGACGGGCGCCGGACGGGCTTAGTTGCGGCCGGCAACCGAGGTCTCGGCGGCCTTCACGAGGTCGGGGCCGATGGTCTTGGCCCACTTGTCGTAGACGGCGCGGGTCGCCGCCTGGAAGGCCTTCTGCTGCTCGGGCGTGAGCTGCACGACCGCCACGCCCTGGCCGGCCAACTCCTTCAGCAGGCTGTCGTCCTGGGCGGTGATGCCCTTGCGGGCGATGGCGACCTCCTCCGCGGCGGCCTGGACGGCGGCGGCGCGCACCGCCTCCTGGTCTTCCTTGGACCAGCTGTTCCAGACCTCCTTGTTGACCACGAAGATCAGCGGGTCGGCGACGTAGCCCCACAGGGTCAGGTGCTTCTGGCCGAGCGTCGGCAGCTTGGCGGCGGTGAAGACGGCGACCGGATTCTCCTGCCCGTCGACGGCGCCGGTGGACAGGGCGGGCTGCGCGTCGGCCCAGCTCATCTGCGTCGGGTTGGCACCCAGCGCGGTGAAGGTGTCGAGGTAGAGCGGCGAGCCGACGACGCGGATCTTCAGGCCCTTCAAATCCTCCGGCTTGCTGATGGCGTGCTTGGAGTTGGAGACCTCGCGGAAGCCGTTCTCGCCCCAGGCCAGCGGCACCACGTCCTTGGTGGCGAGCAGGTCGAACAGCTGCTTGCCGACCGGTCCCTGGGTCAGCGCGTCCATCGCCTTGTGGTCGGGCATCAGGAAGGGCAGCGAGAAGAGGTTCAGTTCCTTCACCTGCGGCGACCAGTTGATGGTGGAGCCCACCGCCATGTCGATCACGCCCTGGCGCAGCGCGGTGAATTCCTTGGTCTGGTCGCCGTTCACCAGGGCGGAGCCGGGATACATCTTCACATTGATGCGCCCGTTGGTCTTTTCCTTGACCAGCTCGGCCCAGCGGTCGCCGCCGATGCCCCAGGGGAACGGCTTGCCCAGCACGGTGGACAGCTTGTACTCGGCCTTGTAGTCCGCCGCCGCCGCGCCGTTGGCGACCACGCCCGGCAGAACCATGGCGGCCAGAGCCAGACCGGCGAACAGCGCCTTCATCGACTTCATTCTTGTTTCCTCCCGCATACCGCAAACGAAAGATCGGACCGGGATCGTACAGAGGCACGCACGACTGTTCCACGCGGAATTTGACGGCCCGCCCCCAAGCCTGGGACAATGCGGGCATGCAAATGCGGATGTTCCCAACAATCGGGTTTTTGGCCTTGGGGCTTCTCGGGGGGGGCTGGCCTTTCCCACGGGGCCGGCCCTGGCGCAATCGGCGGCGCCCGCCGTCCCGCTCGGTCCCAACCCCAGCGAATGCGAGATCCAGGCCGCCCTGTTCGGCGCCGCCGGACCCGGCTGCCCGCCCATCGTGATGAAGCGCCCGCCACCGCCGCCCGTCGCGGCGGCATCGCCCACGGCTCCCGCACCGGCTCCCGCCGCGGTGTCCGTGCCCGCCCTGCCGGGGCCGCCGCCGGACCCGCCCGTCGCGGCGCTGAAGGCCGGGCTGCGCGCCGCCTTCCGGATCGGCTTCGACTTCAACTCGGCGCGCATCCGCCCGGAATCGCGGGCGGTGCTCGACCGCATCGGCGCGGTGATGACGGCGCCGGAGACGGCGAAGGCCCGCTTCCGCATCGTCGGCCACACCGACGCGGTGGGCGGCGATGCGGCCAACCGGGCGCTGTCGCAGCGCCGGGCCGACGCCGTGGCGGATTATCTGGCGGAACAGCACGGTGTGCGCCGCGACCGGCTGGACACCGCCGGGATGGGCGCGCGGGAACCGCTGCTGCCCAAAAAGCCGAAGGCCGCGGAGAACCGGCGGGTGGAGATCGTCAATCTGGGGGGATAGGGAGAGGTGGTTGCGCTGGGCCCCCCTCCCAACCTCCCCCCGCTTCGCAGGGGGAGGAGAAGAGCCCTCCCCTGCGAAGCGGGGGAGGGTTGGGTGGGGGCCCGACGCGACAACTTTAGGGGACAAACACAACCACCCCCTACCCGTCGAGATCGTCCCAGCCCCGCCGCTCCCAGGCGCCGTCGATGAAGGCGGCGGCGCGGGACGAGCGCGGCAGGCCGCAGCAGGTCAGCACCGAGGGCGGAACCCGCCCGCCGCCGCGGCTCCACCACAGGCTGGCGCGGGGTGGCAGCGGGCCGACGCGCTCCTCGACCACGGTGGCGACGGTGGGGTCGGCGCCGTTGGGCTCCGGGCGGCCCAGGATCGCCATGCGGGCGGGCAGCGCGTCCACGTCGGCCCCCGCGCGGCAGGCGTCGGCGGCGATGGATTCCGCGCGGGTGAACCAGTGCAGGCAGGCCACCGGCACCACCGCGAGGTCGGTGCCGTAGGGCAGCGTGCCGACGATGGTGAAGGGGTATTGCCGCCCCACCCGGTCGGCGCTGGGCATCATGATGCCGGCCAGCGGCGGCTCCCCGCACAGGCCGGGGGACAGGGCGAAGCGCCAGACCGGGGCCGACTGGAACAGCCGCTCCCAGGGCGAGCCGAGCTGGCGCACCGCCGCGTCCAGAACCTCCGTCAGCCAGGCGTCCCAGGGAAGCAGCACGCCGCGCGGCAGGCCGTAGCCGACAAAATCACCGCGCGCCGGCACCTTCCCGTGGAAGCCCACCGCGAAACCGGGGCTCATCAGCCAGCCCCGCCGTTGTTGGGAGTGCGGGGCATCGGCGCGGTCGGCTGGCCCAGCACGTCGAGGACGCGCGACACCAGCGCCTCGTCCGGCGGCACCGGGGCGAAGCCGGCTTCGACCAGAGCGGCCAGATGGTCGCCGAGCGCCCGGCGCTCCGCCTCATGGGCGGCGCCGGGAAGCGTGCGCTGCCAGTCGGCGGCCAGCCATTCGGCCAGAACCGCCGGGTCCAGCGGCTCCCGCCCGCCGATCATGGCGTAGGCGCGCAGGCTCTGCCGCAGCAGGTCGGGCCGCGCCCAGCCGGTGCGCAGCTGCTCCTCCAACCGCAGCACGATGCGCGACAGGAACACGCTGCGCAGCGCCCGCCGATAGACCTCCTCGGCGGGCAGGCCGACGCGCTCCCCCTGCGACAGCCCGAAGCCGAGCAGGGACGCCCGCCGCTCCGCCCGCTCGGTCCAGCCGGCGGGCAGGGCGCGCAGCGCGTCGAGCGCCGGCAGGACGGCGAGGAAATCGGAATCCTCCACCCGCGTCAGCGAGCGCGGCGGGGTGTCGAGGACGCGCAGCCGCTCCTCCGCCACCGCCACGGCGGCCTCCGCCCGCGCCAGCAGCGCCTCGTTGGCGCGGTGGCTGCTCAGCCCGGCCAACCCGAGCAGCAGGCCAGCCGCCGCCGTCCCGCCGAGCGCCCAGACGTGACGCCGCCGCCGCGCCCGCTCCAGCGCGCGGTCGACCCCAACCATGTTGGCCTCGGGGAAGACCACCTCGGGCAGCAGACGCTCCAGGAAGAAGGTCTGGGCCGGCGATTCCGCGGAGGCGCCGGGCTGGGTGGCGCTGGTCAGGTAGATGCCGCGCAGCAGCGGCACCGCCTCCTCGGCCTCCGCGGTGAAGGCGGTGTCGACGAGGTCGGCCAAAGCCGCCTCGAAGCCCGCCATGCGCAGCGGGAAGGCGAAGGCGTCGCCGCGCCGCTGGATGTCCGGCTCCTGGTGCAGCCGTTCGGGCAGCCGCTCCTCCAGCCGGCGCAGCAGCGCCGCGTATTGCGCGTGGAAGCTGGCCAGCGGGCCGGGCGGCAGGTCCTCCACCGGGAAGGTGATGCCCCAGATCTGGGCGCGCTCCGCCCGGTCCAGCGGGTCGAAATAGGTGGTGAAGCCGTCCACGAGGTCGGCCTTGGTGCACAGCAGATAGACCGGCACGCGGATGCCGAGATGGGCGCGCAGCTCGCCCAGCCGCTGGCGGATGGTGATGGCGTGGTTGTGCCGCTCCGCGTCGCTCCAGCCGGCGAGATCGGTCAGGCTGATGGTCAGAAGCACGCCGTTCACCGGCTGGCGCGGGCGGTGCTCCTTCAGCAGGTCGAGCAGGCCGGACCAGACGCGCCCGTCGATGGCGCGGCGGCTGTCCTGGGTGGTGTAGCGGCCCGCCGTGTCGATCAGCACCGCCTCGTCGGTGAACCACCAGTCGCAGTTGCGCGTGCCACCCAGATTCTGCACCGGCATGCCGTCCAGACCGCCGCCCAGCGCCGCGCCCAGCCGGGCGTTGGCCAGCGCCGTCGTCTTGCCCGAGCCGGGGGCGCCGATCACCAGATACCAGGGAAGCTGGTAGAGATACTGGCCGCCCCAGCGCGCGCCGAAGCGCTGCGTCTTCAGCCGGTCGATCACCGCGTCCAGCCGCTCGCGCACCGTGCCCAGCTCGTCCAGCGACGCCTTCAGCTCGGGATCGCGGGACGCCGCCAGCGCCTCGACGAAGCGGGCGTTGGCCGCACTCTGCCGGCCGTCCTCGTGCCGGTTCAGCGCGTACCATAGGCCGAGCAGGACCAGCGCCGGCAGCAGGCGGGCCAGGCCGCCGAAGCCGAGCAGCGGCATCACCGCCCAGCCGAGCAGCCCGACCGACAGGGCGACCGCGAGCGTGGTCCACCAGCGCAGGCGCGGCGCCATCGCCGGATCGGCGCGGCGGACCCTGCCCTGGGACTTTTTGGAGCGGGTGTGCGGAGACGGTTCGCTCATGGACCGCGGCCTATTCGGGGTAGAGGCGGACATCGACGCGCCGGTTGGCGCCCCGGTTGGCCGGCGTGGTGTTGGGGGCCAGCGGTTCGTGCTCGCCCCGCCCTTCGGCGGTCAGGCGCTCGGCGCCCAGCGTGCGCTCCAGGATCTTCAGAACGGCCACCGCCCGCGCCTCGGTCAGCGCCTCCGGCGTCGGCAGCCCGCCGCCGCGCGGGGTCTGGTCGTCGGTGTGGGCGACCACCACCACGCGCCCCGCCTCGGGACCCAGCGCCTGCCCGACGCGGTCGACCACGGCGCGGTAGCGGGCGCGGATCGCGTCGCTGCCGGTGGCGAACATGCCCGCCCCCTCGATGCGGATCACCAGCGCCCCGTCGTCGCCGGCCAGCACCGCCACGGCGCCGGAACGGATCTCCGGCTGGAGCAGGGCGGTGACGCGGACGGCCAGCGCCGGACCCGCGCTGGGCGGCGGCGGCGGGACGGCGCGGACCAGCTCCAGCGGCCGGTCGGGAAGCAGCGCGCCCAGCCGGGCCACCACCGCGTCCGCCCGGCCGCCCAGCGAGGCCGACAGGGTCAGGAACAGCCCGCCGAGCAGCGTCGCCACCGCCACCGCGGCCAGCCAGGGCGGCAGGACGTGCCCCAGCGGGCGGAAGCGTTCGGCGACGCCCCGCCATTGCGGCGACAGCGCGCGCTCCCGCTCGCCGCGCAGGCGGCGCAGCACGCGGAACAGCTCGTCCCGCAAGTGGGCGAGGTCGTGGGCGCCGCGCGGCTTGTCGCGGAACTTGCCCTCGAAGCCCAGCGACAGGCAGGCGTAGAACAGCTCCAGCTCCAGCCGGTGCAGGCGCGGGTCGCTCAGCATGGTGTCGAGCAGGTCGAAGAAGCGGTCCGGCCCGCCGGCGCCGGGATCGACCACCACCGCCAGCCCCTCGCGCGCCCAGCGGCAGCGCGCGCCCCAGGGGGTCGCCCGCACCACGTCGTCCAGCATGGTGCACAGGGCGAAGCGGGCGACGCGCACCTCCTCCGGCGGGACGCCGATGGCGGCGGCCTCCTCCTCGAAGCGGCGGACCTCGGCGAGGATGACGTCGCGCAGTCCCTCCGGGTTCTCGTGCCCCGAGCGTTCGCGCAGCGACCCGGCGAGGTCGAGCAGCGGCCCGGCGGCGGCCAGCAGCGGATTCAGCGCCCCACGCAGCCGCGCCGGCTGATCCGGCGGCGCCTCCGCCGGCGGGCGGTCTTCCGGGGCCACGGCGGGCCCCGCCGCGAGGAAGGCCGGGAGCGCGCGCGGCCCACCGCCGGACTCCGCGGAAAACTCCCCGCCGTCCCGCAGGCCCGCCCCGCCGCCGAAGCGTCCGTCCGATTCCATGCCCCCGCCGCCGCTCTGCTGTATGATGATCCGTGTGATGGGAAATCCCCCGCCGGAGGAGGTATAGCAGGCCCAGCCGGATGGGGAAATCGGAGGGTTTGATGCAAATCGCGGAAGAGGTGCGCGGCGACGTGACGATCCTGCGCCCGGTGGGGCCGATCGACAGCGCCGCCGCCCCCCGGTTCGAGGCGCGGCTGTTCGCGGCGCTGGCCCCCGCCACCCCGGACCCCGCATCGGACGCGCCCGGAAAGACGCCGGCCGGGCTGGTGCTCGACCTGTCGGCAGTGACGCAACTGACCCCGGCGGGACTGCGCTCGCTGCTGCTGGCGGTGCGGCAGGCGCGGCCGGGCGCGGGAAGCGCAGGGGTGCGGTCCGGCGTGCGGATCGTGCTGGCGGCGGTGCCCGGTCCGATCCGCGGCGTGCTGGAGGAGGCCGGGCTGGCGGCGCTTCTGGAGAGTCACGGCGACCTTGAGGCCGCCGTGCGCGCCGCCTCACGACAATGAACTAATCCATATTGCGAAGACTGGAGTCGTAGAGCTGCTGCGCTAGGATAGTCTTCAGCAGCGCCTCGACGGTAACGCTCATGTAGCGCGCCTGCTGTTCCAGACGCCGATAGACGTCGAGCGGCAGATCAAGCGTAACGTTGACCCTGCTGGCGTGGGGAAACTCGGCCATATCCCCTCTCCATCTCTGTGAACCGCGTCGCGCGACGCCGGGCCACAGACGATAAGACTTCCCTTGGGCGCGGTCCATGGCGCAGTCCGCGAAGCGCGCTGTGCGGTTGCGCCGGGCCTCTCCCCCAATTTGGAGCGCGTCAGGCCGCGGCCCGCAGCGCCCCGTGGACCTCCGCCAGGATCTCGTAGGAGCGCACCCGTGCCGCGTGGTCGTGGATGGCCGAGGCCACCATGATCTCGTCGGCCCCGGTCTCGGCGAGGAAGGCCTCCAGCCCGCGCCGCACCGTCTCCGCCGAGCCGACGAAGGAGCAGGACAGCATGTTCATCGCCTGCGCCTTCTCCAACGGCGACCAGAAGCTCTCGATGTCGTCGATGGGCGGCGGCAATTGGCCGCGGGTGCCGCGGATCAGACGGGCGAAGCTCTGCTGGGCGGAGGTGAAGAGCCGGCGCGCCTCCGCGTCGGTCTCGGCGGCGACGACGTTCACCCCGACCATGGCGTAGGGCCGGTCGAGCTGCGCCGAGGGGGTGAAGTTCTCCCGGTAGACCTGCAACGCCCGCATCAGCGCGTCCGGCGCGAAGTGCGAGGCGAAGGCGTAGGGCAGGCCGAAGGCGGCGGCAAGCTGCGCGCCGAACAGGCTGGAGCCAAGGATCCACAGCGGCACGTTCGATCCGGCGCCGGGCACCGCCTGCACGCGCTGGCCCGGCTGGACGGGGCCGAGCAGGGCCTGAAGCTCCAGCACGTCCTGGGGGAACTGCTCCGCCACCGACGGGTCGCGGCGCAGGGCGCGCAGCGTCATCTGGTCGGTGCCGGGCGCCCGGCCCAGCCCGAGGTCGATGCGGCCTGGGAACAGCGCCTCCAGCGTGCCGAACTGCTCGGCGATGACCAGCGGCGAGTGGTTGGGCAGCATGATGCCGCCGGCGCCGACGCGGATGGTCGCGGTGCCCGCCGCGACATGGCCGATGACGACCGAGGTCGCGGCGCTGGCGATGCCGGTCATGTTGTGATGCTCGGCCAGCCAGTAGCGGCGGTAGCCCAGCCGCTCGGCGTGGCGGGCGAGGTCCAGCGTGTTGCGCAGCGCGTCGCCCGGCGTGCTGCCTTCCGGCACGGGGGCGAGGTCGAGGACGGAGATGGGGAAGCGGGATGTGTCGTCGGTCGGCATGACGGGGGTATCCAATGAAACGGGACGATCGGGGGAGGTGCAGGCTGTGCGAACCTTGGCCCCCTCCCCAACCCTCCCCCGCTGCGCGGGAGAGGGGGCCTTACGCGAAGGGGCGGCAGTCCCCTCCACCTCGTAGAGGGGGAGGGTTAGGGAGGGGGCGGAGGGGCCAAGCGTCTGCTAGAACGCCGCCCCCTCCTCCACCCAATCCTGAACGCTCCTCGCCAGCGGCTGCCCCTCGGGCAGGAAGGCCAGCGAGACGGAGTTGATGCAGAAGCGCATGCCGGTCGGCGGCGGGCCGTCCGGGAAGACGTGGCCCTGGTGGCTGCCGCAGCGGGCGCACAGCGTCTCCACCCGCACCATGCCGTAGCTGTTGTCCTGCACCAGCTTCAGATGCGCGTTCTCATAGGGCGCGGTGAAGCTGGGCCAGCCGGTGCCGGATTCGAACTTCGTCCCGGACCGGAACAGCGGCAGGCCGCAGAGACGGCAGGCGTAGGTTCCCGGCTTCTTGTTGTCGAGCAGGCCGCCGCAGAAGGGCGCCTCCGTCCCGTGGCTCAGCAGGACATGCCGCTCCTCGTCCGACAGGCGCTCCACCAGCACCGCGCGCTGCTCCGGTGTCGGCGGCGTCAGGTCGAAGGGTCCAGCGGTCGGGGAACGGTCGGCGGGGGCGGACATCGGGCGGCTCCAGTGACGGGGTGACGGTCCTAGGGGATATGGGCCAGTCGGTCGCGGATGACACCCGGCGTCAGGCTGCTATCTTCCCTGCACGGAACGAATGGAGGGAGAGACCAGCCATGACCGGAACGACCACCGGCTCGACCGGCGCCTGGACGCACCTGACGGCGTCCGATGGGCACCGGCTGACCGCCTACGAAGCCCGGCCCGTCGGGCCGGAGAAGGGGCGGCTTCTGATCGTCCAGGAGATTTTCGGGATCAACAGCCACATCCGCCGCGTCTGCGACGGCTACGCGGCGGACGGCTATCACACGCTGGCCCCCGCCTTGTTCGACCGGGCGCAGCGCGGGGTGGAGCTGCCCTACGACGAGGCCGGCGTCCAGCGCGGACGCGACCTGATGGGCGCGGTCAGCGTCGACGACGCGCTGACCGACGTGGCGGCGGGTCTCGCCCATCTCGGCGGGGCGGAGGGGGCGGCCGTCGCCGGCTATTGCTGGGGCGGCACCATCGCCTGGGCCGCCGCGTCGCGCCTGCCGGTCCGCGCCGCCGTCGCCTATTACGGCGGCGGCATCGGCAACCGGCTGGACGAGGCGCCGCGCGCGCCCGTGCTGCTGCATTTCGGCGAGACGGACCACGCCATCCCCCTGACGGTGGCCGAGGCGGTGCGCGAGCGCCATCCCAGCGCCATCACGCACCTCTACCCGGCCGGCCACGGCTTCAATTGCGACGAGCGCGCCAGCTACGACGCGGCCAGCGCCGCCCTGGCCAAGCGGCGCACGCTGGGCCTGCTCCAGGCGGTGTTCTAAAAAAGGAAAAGGCCCTTCCCCCAGCGTGGGAGGAAGGGCCTTCTTTCAGAACAAATCCTTAGGTGGCGACGTCCGGCTTGGTGCGCCCGGTGTGGCGCTCGATCCCGGCCAGCTCCGCCGCCAGATCGGCCAGCGGCTTCAGCGCGACCGGGGCGTCCAGCCCGTGCTCGCCGCCGACCGGCTCGTACCGCTCGAAATAGACGCGCAGCGTGGCGCCCGACGTGCCGGTGCCGGACAGGCGGTAGACGATGCGCGACCCGTCCTCGAACCCGACGCGCAGGCCCTGCCGCTCCGACCGGCTGCCGTCCACCGGGTCGGTGTAGGCGAACTCGTCCGCCGCCGCGACCGTGCGCCCGCCGAGGTCCGTGCCGGCCAGCGAGGACAGCGTGCCACGCAACTCGGCGATCAGGGCGTCGGCGGCCTCCTGCGGGATGGCCTCGTAATCGTGGCGGCCGTAATAGGTGCGCCCGTAGGTCCCCCAATGCTCGGCCATCAGTTCGGCCACCGACAGGCCGCGGGCGGCCAGCACGTTGAGCCACATCAGGACGGCCCACAGCCCGTCCTTCTCGCGCACATGGTCGGCGCCGGTGCCGAAGCTCTCCTCGCCGCACAGGTTGATGCGCCCGGCGTCGAGCAGCGTGCCGAAGAACTTCCAGCCCGTCGGGGTCTCGTAGCAGGAAATCCCCAGCTTCGCCGCCACGCGGTCCACCGCCCGGCTGGTCGGCATGGAGCGGGCGACGCCCGCCAGACCGCCCTTGAAGGCCGGGACATGGGTGGCGTTGGCCGCCAGCACGGCGAGGCTGTCGCTGGGCGACACGAAGACGTTGCGGCCCAGGATCATGTTGCGGTCGCCGTCGCCGTCCGAGGCGGCGCCGAAGTCCGGCGCGTCCGGGCCGAACAGCCGCCCGACCAGTTCCTCGGCGTGGGCGAGGTTCGGGTCTGGATGGTGCCCGCCGAAATCCTCCAGCGGCGTGCCGTTGATGACGGTGCCGGCGGGGGCGCCCAGGCGGCGCTCCAGGATCTCGGTGGCGTAGGGGCCGGTGACCGCGTGCATGGCGTCGAACACCATGCGGAAGCCCGACGCGAACAGCTTGCGGATCGCCGCCATGTCGAACAGCGATTCCATCAGCTCCGCATAATCGGCCACCGGGTCGATGACCTCCACCGCTATGCCGCCGAGCGCCGTCTCGCCGAGCCGGTCGAGATCGAGGTCCGGCGACTCCAGCGTCTTGTATTCGGTGATGGCCTTGGAGCGGGCGAAGAAGGCGTCGGTCATCGATTCCGGCGCCGGGCCGCCGTTGGCGGCGTTGAACTTGATGCCGAAATCGCCGTCCGGGCCGCCGGGGTTGTGGCTGGCCGACAGGATCACGCCGCCGATGGCGCCGCGCTTGCGGATGACGCAGGAGGCCGCCGGGGTGGACAGGATGCCGCCGCGCCCGACCACCGCGCGCGCGACGCCGTTGGCCGCGGCCATGCGCAGGATGGTCTGCACGGCGGTGCGGTTGTGATACCGCCCGTCACCACCGATCACCAGCGTGGCACCGGACAGGCCGTCGACGCAGTCGAAGATGGATTGGACGAAGTTTTCCAGATAGCGCGGCTGCTCGAAGACCTTCACGGCCTTGCGCAGCCCGGAGGTGCCGGGCTTCTGGCCGTCGAAGGGCGTGGTCGGACAGGTGACGGGAACCACTGGGCGTCCTTTCTTGATTCGGATCGGGCCGGGGCGGCGCGCCGTCGCACCGCCGTCCCGGCCCCGCCACGATGCGCGGCTTTGCGCCGCCGTTCAACCGAGCCGAACGACACCTTACCTTCGGTGGACCATCGTCAATGGACCGAGGCCTTACGCCTCCTCGACCGAGACGGCTTCCGGACCCTTGTCGCCCTGGCGGACGGAGATGCGGACGCGCTGGCCGTCGTTCAGACCCTGCAGGCCGGAGCGCTCCACCGCCTTGATGTGGACGAACACGTCCTGGCCGCCGCCGTCCTGGGCGATGAAGCCGAAGCCTTTGGTGGCGTTGAACCACTTCACGGTGCCCTCGGTCTGGGTGGCCGGGCCGCCCGCCGGACGGCGCGGGCCGCCGAAGCCGCCGCGGTCACCGCCACGATCGTTGAAGCCGCGATCGCCACCGCGGTCGTTGAAGCCGCGATCGCCGCCGCGATCGTTGAAGCCACGGCTGTCGCCCCGGCCACCGAACCCGCGATCACCGCCGCGATCCCCACCCCGGTCGTTGAAACCACGGTTGCCGAACCCGCGGTCGCCCCCACGGTCGTTGCGGTCGCCGAAGCCACCCCGCTCGCCGAACGACGGGCGCGGGCCCTGGGCACGGGCCGGGCGCGCCGGAGCGGCGGTGGAGGTGTCGACCGAATGCAGGGCGGAGACCTGGTTGCCCTTGCGCCCCTCGACGATGTCCACCACGACGGTGGCGCCGTCCGGCAGGGACTCGTGACCGGCGGTGGCGACGATGGCGGCGGGGATCAGGGCGTCGGGCGACCCGTCCTCGAACTTGACGAAGCCGAAGCCGCGGTTGGGATCGTACCACTTGACGGTGGCCTGAACCTGGGTGCCGAGGACGACGGGCTGGCGGTAGACGTGCTGGCGCGGGGGTTGACGGTGCATGAGACCCACTGAACTCCAAGAGGCGACTCGGCACCGACCTTCGGTGCCGAGAGAAGACATCGCCTTTCCCCGCGCGAATCACAAGACCGCAGGCGCACCGTTTCGCGCGCCCGCGGCCCTGGTGCCATTTTTCTCCCCGACAGGCGGGCTCAAACCAGCCGCTCGGGGTTGGGCGGCGGTTCCTCCGGGGGAACGGGGATGGCGTCCGGCGGCTCCTTGATCGGAGGCCGCGAAGGGTCGCCGGGCATGTCCGGCATGCCGGGCGGCGGCACCGGCATGTCGGGAGTCGGCGGGGAAGGAGGAAGGGGGCCGGCGACGCTGAGGTCGGCGGCCATCAGTTCGGCCATCATCCGCACCGTCGCCATCAGCCGCCCCCGCCCATCGTGCCACCCGTAGCACCCGGCGCGGCGCGGGTCAGGCCGCGCGCCTTGTCCAGGGAGTCCATGCAAAGCTGCTCGTTGCCGTCCTTCGCGGCGGAGCGCGCGGCGGTCACCAGCGATTCGATCTGGGCGTTGCGCGCCGCCTGCCCCATCGACCCGCTTTCCATCGAGGAGCCGCTGTTCGGCGCGGCGTCGGGCCGCACCGCCGGAGCGGTCGGCATGGGAGCGCCGGTGCGCGGCGGCTCGATCACCGCCTGATCGCCCGAGGCCGGCGGCGCCACCACCCCGCCCGAGCGGGCAAGCTGGTCCGGCGTCGCCCCGGAACTGCCATTCGGCAAGGCTCCATCCCCCGCGGTGGAGCCGGAGCTGCCCGGCGGCGTCGCGACCGGCGGCGGGCTGGCCGACAGGTTGTTCTCGGCGGCGAAGCGGTCGACCAGCGCGGCGCAGCTTCCCTGCGCCAGAGCGGGACCGGCACCGCACAGCACGAGGCCGGCGGCGAGCAAAAGGCCCTGTGGGATCGGATGTCGTGCCATCGGTTGCCTCCCCATCAGCAATACCACCCTCAACCGGTGTAGCGGTGCTGCGGTTCCGCCCGCCTTTTTCCCGCCATGGACACCATTCGGTGGTGCCGTTTCGCCCGCTTCTCCTGTTGAAGGCGCGACGGACAACGGCGGGGGAGAGGGGGTGCGATGGACGGCAACCGTGAAAGCCGTGGGTGCGAAAGCCGGGGGCGCGAAGGCCGTGCCGATGTCTCGGCCGAGGCTGAGGCCTTCTACACGGAGAGTCTGAAGGTCCTGAAGGAGTCCGGGATTCCCTTCCTGCTGGGCGGCACCTACGCGCTCAGCGCCTACACCGGGATCACCCGGCCGACCAAGGACATCGACATCTTCTGCCGGGGCGGCGACTTTCCGCGCATCCTCGCGCATTTCCAGGACCGCGGCTTCGCGACGGAGATCGAGGACGAGCGCTGGATCGGCAAGGTCCTGCACGGCGACCTGTTCTTCGACGTGATCTTCAACTCCGCCGCCGCCATCAACCCGGTCAACGACCGCTGGTTCGAGGAGGATCACCGCGCGCTGGTCTGCGGCGCCGACGTGCAGCTCATCCCGCCGACGGAAATGGTCTTCTCCAAGGCCTTCGTGCAGATGCGGCACAAGTACGACGGCCCAGACGTTGCCCACATGATCCTGAAGCAGCACGCCCACATCGACTGGAAACGGCTGCTCGGCCACATGGAGCAGTATTGGGAGGTGCTTCTGATGCACGTCCTGAACTTCCGCTTCATCTACCCGACGGAGCGCGACCACATCCCCGCCTGGCTGTTGCAGGAACTTCTGGACCGGCTGAACGAGCGCGCGAAGCTGCCGGTGCCGCAGACCCGCATCTGCCGGGGGCGGCTGTTCTCGCGCGAGGATTATCGGATCGACGTCACGGACTGGGGGTTCGCCGACGTCGTCGGCGAGGAAACCAAGCATGGCTGATGCAACATTGAAGGTCGCCGCCATCGGCGACATCCATGTGGGGGAGACCTCCACCCATCCCTACCGCGAGCTGTTCCAGGAGATCGCCGACCGGGCGGACGTCCTGGCGCTGGCCGGCGACCTGACCAACCACGGCAAGCCGCGCGAGGCCGAGGTGCTGGCCGAGGACCTGCGCGCCATCGGCATCCCGGTGGTCGCCGTGCTGGGCAACCACGACCATGAATGCGGCCATGTCGAGGAGCTTCAGCGCATCCTGGAGCAGGCGGGCGTCCGCTTCCTCGATGGCAACCCGGTGGAGATCCGCGGCGTCGGCTTCGCCGGGGTGAAGGGCTTCGGCGGCGGGTTCGAGAACCGCATGCTCGACGCCTTCGGCGAACCGGCGATCAAGCAGTTCGTGCACGAGGCGGTGAACGAGGCGATGCGGCTGGAAAGCGCCCTGCGCCAGCTGGAGACGGAGCGGACGATGGTCGTCCTGCACTACGCCCCCATCGCCGAGACGGTGCGCGGCGAGCCGACCGAGATCTATCCCTTCCTCGGCTCCTCCCGTCTGGCGGAGACCATCGACCGCTTCCACGTCCAGGCGGTCGTCCATGGCCACGCCCACCACGGCAGCTACGCCGGCCGGACCCTGCGCGGCACGCCGGTCTACAACGTCGCACAGACCATCGAGAAGGAGTCGGGAAGGCCGTACGCGCTGATCGAGGTGTAGGGCATCGGCTCCGATTCCCCCCACCCTTCCCACGGCTTCGCCGCGGGCCCCTTCCCTCCCCCGCTTCGCAGGAGAGGGTGTTTCTCCTCTCCCCGCGAAGTGGGGGGAGGACAGAGGGCCAGCGCACCCACTTCCCAAAAACCATTCCCCCGCCATGCCACCGTCGCACTACCGTCCCGGTGGGGTTCGGGATAGGGTGCGGGCACAATGCCCCATTTTGTGCCCCACCCTGCCCTTCCGAAGCTCCCGTCATGCTGACCGCCAACCTCGCCGCCCTGGGGGCTGCGCTCTGCTGGGCGGCCAGCGGGCTGATCGCCATCGGCCCGGTGCGGGCCATCGGCTCGGTCGCCTTCAACCGCCTGCGCATGAGCATCGTCTTCGTCGGCACGGCGCTGGCCGCGACGCTGCTCGGCGGCTGGCAGACTCTCGACCTGCAGGGGGCGGCGATCCTGGCGCTGTCCGGCGCGGTCGGCATCGTGATGGGCGACACCGCGCTGTTCTGGGCGCTGGGGCGCATCGGGCCGCGCCGCAACTCGGTCATCTACGCCACCAACGCGCCGATCACCGCGCTGCTCGCCTGGGCCGTGCTGGGGGAGGCGCTGGGGCCGTGGACGGCGGTCGGCATCGCGCTGGTCACCGCCGGGGTGATGCTGGCGATCTTCTTCCGCGCCAGCCCGGTCCCGAACGGCACCGGCACCGTTCCCCATGACTGGGAGTCGGTGCGGGGGCGCCTGCTGGTCGGCGTCGGCGCCTGCCTGATCGCCGCCGTCTGCCAGGCCGCCGGCTCGGTCATCGCCCGGCCGGTGATGGCGGCGGGCGCCGACCCCATCGCGGCGGCGGCGGTGCGCGTCGGCATGTCGGGGCTGCTGCTGTTCGCGGGCGGGCTGCTGCCCGGCCAGCGCTTCGGCTTCGGCCCCGGCCTGACGCCGCGCATCTTCGCCCAGATAGTGGTGAACGGTTTCATCGGGCTGGGGCTGGGCATGACGCTGCTGCTGATCGGGCTGGCCCACGGCAACGCCGGCGTGGTCGCCACCCTGTCGGCCACCAGCCCGGTTCTGATCCTGCCGATGCTGTGGGTCTGGACCCGCCAGCGTCCGGGGGCCGGAGCCTGGGCGGGCGCCATCGTCGCGGTGCTGGGGGTGGCGCTGATCGTCAACCGCTGAGGCTGTCCGGCGAATTCCTGGCAGCTTGTTCTTGGCGGCTCATTCCCGGCGGCTGAAAAATTTTATCTGAAACGGTTGCGTCCGCCAATTTCCGGGGCAGGATGGAGAAACCGTCTCCCGGTTCCCGCATTCCGATAAGGCGCGACACCCCATGGCCTCCCCCCGCCGCAAGCGTTCCGGCGCCGATCCCGCCGCGCCGGTGCTGCATCTGACCCGCTTCCTGCCCTACCGCCTGTCGGTGCTGTCCAACACGGTCAGCCACACGGTGGCAAAGCTGTACGAGAAGCGATTCGGCATCACCATCCCGGAATGGCGGGTCATCGCCGTGCTGGGCGGCGGCGAGACGCTGAGCGCGGGGGAGATCGCCCAGCGCACCGCCATGGACAAGGTGCAGGTCAGCCGGGCAATCAGCCGGATGCTCGATTCGGGTCTGATCCTGCGCGAATCGGGCGCCACCGACCGCCGCAAGGCGCAGCTCACCCTGACGCCCAAGGCGCTGGCGATCTACACGGAGATCGTCCCCCTCGCCCTGGCTTACGAGCGGGAGCTGACCAGCGCCCTGACGGAGGAGGAGATGGGCCAGCTCGACGGCCTGCTGGCCAAGCTCCAGGCCCGGGCCGACGCGCTGGCCACCCGCCCCGCCGCGCCGCCCAGCCCACAGGCTCCGGGCCCACAGGCTCCGGGCACGGACTGATCGCTTCAGGCGAAGTCCTTGAAGCTGTCCGCCGCCGCGCGGTCGTAGCCCTGGCTGGCGCGCAGGAGCTGCCGCGTGTAGTCCTCCCGCGCGGCCCCCCGGCGCAGCGAGTCCACGTCCATCTCCTCGACGATGCGGCCGCGGTTCATCACGGCCAGCCGGTCGCACATGGTGGCGACGACCGCCAGATTGTGGCTGACCAGCACGTAGGTCAGCGCGTGTTCCGCCCGCAGCCGCTTCAGCAGGTTGAGGATTTCCGCCTGCACCGACACGTCGAGCGCCGAGGTCGGCTCGTCCAGCAGCAGCACGCGCGGCTCCAGCACCAGGGCGCGGGCGATGGCGACGCGCTGGCGCTGCCCGCCGGAGAGCTGGTGCGGGTAGCGGAAGCGGAACTGCGATCCCAGCCCGACGTCGCGCAGCACCCGGTCGATCCGCGCGTCGGCGTCGCGCAGGCCGTGGATGGCGATCGGCTCGGCCAGGATGCGGTCGATGGTGTGGCGGGGGTGGAGCGAGCCGTAGGGATCCTGGAAGACCATCTGGCAGGACTTGAAGAAGCCCTTCTCGCGGCGCCGGCTTTGCGCGGCGCCGGCCACGGCGATGGACCCGGTCCAGTCGTGGTTCAGCCCGACGACGGCGCGCAGCACCGTGGACTTGCCCGACCCCGACTCGCCGACCAGCCCGAAGCTCTCGCCCTCCCGCACGGCGAAGGACACCCCCTGCACGGCGGCCACGGCGTCGGCCCCATGGCCGAAGGTGACGCGCAGATCCCTGACGTCGATCATCGCCCGCCCTCCGCCGGACCATGTCCCCTCTCCCCTCTGGGGAGAGGGTTAGGGTGAGGGGGTCCGGCCGTTGCCGAACGCACCGGTCCCCCGACATCCCCCTCACCCCGACCCTCTCCCCAGAGGGGAGAGGGAGAAATATCTTCAAGCCAGGACGGGTCGCGCGCCAGCACCGGCAGCTCCGCCCGCGTGTCGTCCAGGCGCGGCAGGCTGTCGAGCAGGCCGCGGGTGTAGGGGTGCTTGGCCGCGTGCAACTCCGACGCGCGGCAGGTCTCGACCACCCGGCCGGCGTACATGATCAGGATACGGTCGCAGAAGGACGCTACGAGGTTGAGGTCGTGGCTGACGAAGATCATCCCCATGCCGCGGCTGGAGCACAGCTCGTCCATGATCGCCAGCACCTGCATCTGCACCGTCACATCGAGCGCCGAGGTCGGCTCGTCGGCGATCAGCAGGTCGGGGTTGGGGATCAGCATCATGGCGATCATGATGCGCTGGCCCATGCCGCCCGACACCTCGTGCGGGTAGAGGCCGTAGACCCGCTCCGGGTTGCGGATGCGCACGGCCTCCAGCATCTCCAGCGCGCGCCGCTTCGCCTCCGCCGTGCCGGCGCTGGAATGGACGCGGTAGGCCTCGGCGATCTGGGCACCGATGGTCATCACCGGGTTCAGTGAGAATTTCGGGTCCTGCATGACCATGGAGATGCGCCGGCCGCGGATGCCGCGCAGCCGCTTCTCCGGCAGGGTCAGCAGGTCCTCGCCCTGGAAGCTCAGCCGGTCGGCGGTGACGACGCCGGGCGGCGGGACCAGCCGCAGGATGGCCCGCCCGGTCATCGACTTGCCGGAGCCGGACTCGCCGACGATGCCCAGCTTTTCCCGGCCCACGGTGAAGGAGACGCCGCGCACCGCCTGCGTCACGCCCGTCCGGGTGGGGAAGGAGATGCGGAGGTTCTCGACCTCCAGCAGAGGTTTGTCGCTCATTGGCGGTTGGCTCATTGGCCTTTCGGGTCCAGAACGTCGCGCAGGCCGTCGCCCAGCAGGTTGAAGCCCAGGCTGACCACGAAGATGGCGATGCCGGGCATGGTAGCGACCCACCACTGCTCCAGCACATACTGGCGCCCGGTGGCGATCATCGCGCCCCATTCCGGGGCGGGCGGCTGCGCGCCGAGGCCGAGGAAGCCCAGCCCCGCCGCCGTCAGGATGATCCCCGCCATGTCCAGAGTCACCCGCACGATCAGCGAGGAGGAGCAGAGCGGCACGACATGGCCGAGGATGATCCGCGGCGTCGAGGCGCCCTGGAGCCGGGCCGCGCTGATGAAGTCGCTCTTGCGGATGGTGATCGTCTCGGCCCGCGCGATGCGGGCGTAGGGCGGCCAGCTGGTGATCGCGATGGCGATGATGGCGTTCTCGATGCCCGGTCCCAGCGCCGAGACGAAGGCCAGCGCCAGGATCAGCTTCGGGAAGGCCAGGAAGATGTCGGTGACGCGCATCAGCACCGCGTCCACCCAGCCGCCGAGATAGCCCGCCACCGTCCCGATCAGCAGCCCGGCGACCGGCGCGGTGACCGCGACCAGCGCCACGATCATCAGCGTCAGGCGGGAGCCGTAGAGGATGCGCGACAGGATGTCCCGCCCGAAGGCGTCGGTGCCCAGCCAGTGCGCCGCGCTGGGCGGCAGCAGCCGCTGCGACAGGTCCTGCGTGTAGGGATCGTAGGGGGCGAGCAGCGGGGCCAGCGCCGCCATCAGCACCAGCAGCAGCACGATGCCCAGCCCGATCATGGCCAGCCGGTTGCGCGCGAAGGCCAGCCAGCCCAGATAGACCCGGCCCAGCCGCGCCTGCCCGCGGGAGTGCGGAGTCTCCGCCGTCAGCCACGCCCGCAGCCCGCCTTCGGTCGAATGAGTCTGTGTGGTCATCATGCCCCCCTCATCGCGCACGGGGATCGAGCAGGCGGTACAGCAGGTCGGACAGCAGGTTCAGGCCGATGAAGACCGCCCCAACCACCAGGGTGCCGCCCAGCACCGCGTTCATGTCCGCCGACAGCAGCGAGTTGGTGATGTACAAGCCCAGCCCCGGCCAGGCGAACACCGTCTCGGTCAGCACCGACCCCTCCAGCAGCGACGCGTAGGACAGCGCCACCACCGTGGTCAGCGGCACCGCGATGTTGCCCAGCGCGTGGCGCCAGATCACCCGCGCCTCCGACATGCCCTTCACGCGGGCCGTCGTGATGTATTCCTGGCGGAGCTGGTCCAGCATGAAGCTGCGCGTCATGCGCGCGATGTAGGCCACGCTGTAGAGGCCGAGGATGCCCGCCGGCAGCACCAGATGGTGCAGCGCGTTCCAGAACACGTCGCTCTCGCCGGCCAGCAGGGCGTCCACCGTGATGATCCCAGTCACCGGATCGACCAGCCCTTCGTAGAAGACGTCCACCCGCCCCGGCCCCGGCGCCCAGTCGAGCCGCGCGTAGAAGACCAGAAGCGCCATCAGCCCCAGCCAGAAGATTGGGATGGAATGGCCGATCAGCCCGATCACCCGGATCAGATGGTCCGGCCAACGCCCACGGTGGACGGCGGCCATCACCCCCGCCGGGATGCCCAGCAGAACGCCGACGACCAGCGCGGCGGTGGCCAGTTCCAACGTCGCCGGGAAGACGCGCAGGATGTCCTCCAGCACCGGGCGGGAGGTCAGCACCGAGGTGCCGAAATCGCCCTGCAGCACGTCGCCGACGTAGCGCAGGAACTGCTGCCACAGCGGCAGGTCCAGCCCCAGCTCCTGCCGGACGCGGGCGTAGGTGTCGGCGGACACGCGGTCGCCGACCACGGAGATCACCGGGTCGATGGGGACCACGCGCCCGATCAGGAAGGTGACGAGCAGGAGGCCGAGAACGGTCAGCGCCACCGAGACGAGCAGCCCCGCCCCGCGAATCGCATGACGCCGCCCCGGCATCCCCGGTCGTTTCAGGATAGCGGCCAAGTTTCACCCTAACGCAACGTCAAAAAAACCCTCTCCCCTCTGGGGAGAGGGGAGGGTGAGGGGGTCTCGCGACTCCCGTACGTCCGGCAAAAGCCCATCCCCCTCACCCTAACCCTCTCCCCGGAGGGGAGAGGGAACGAAGCGCTGGGGAAGAACGCGCCCCTTACTTCTTGCTGACCTTCCAGTAATAGTTGCTGTCGAAGCTCGGGCCCCAGACCAGCCCCTCGACGTTGCTGCGCTCCGCGATCACCTCGGTCTGCTGGAACATGATGACGAAGGGCGAGGTCTCCAGCACCTCGCGCTGCAGCTCCTGGTACATCGCGGCGCGCTTGGCGGTGTCGCGCTCCTCGACCGCGGCGGCGGTCTTCTTGGTCAGCTCGGGGATGTCCCAGGCGTTGCGCCAGGACAGCGGCTTGGCCTTCGCGTCGTCGGCGTTGTCCGGGTTGGCGGCGAAGGTGTCGGCGTTGGTGTTCGGGTCCTGGTAGTCGGCGCCCCACTGGTACAGCAGCGCCTCGTGGTTGCGGGCGCGGTACTTGGTGACCACCTGCTTGCCGTCCGCCGGCAGCAGCTTGACCGTGATGCCCGCCGCCGCCGCGCTGCCCTGGATGGCCTGGGCCATGTCCATGCTGGGCGAGGTGTTGCGGACGTCCATGGTCACCGTGATGCCGTCCGGATAGCCCGCCTGCTTGAGCAGCTCCTTCGCCTTGGCCGGATCATACGTGTACGGGTTCTCCTCCAGCGCGCCGAGGAAGCCCTTGGGCAGGAAGGCCTGATGCACGGTGCCGAGGCCGTTCATGATGGTCTTCGCCATGCCGTCGTAATCCACGGCGTACTTGAAGGCCTTGCGCACGTCGGGCTTGGCCAGCACCTCGTTCTTCTGGTTCAGGCCGAAATAATAGAGCGTGCCCTTGGGCGCCTGGACGATGCGGATCTTGTCGTTGCCGCGCAGCGGTTCGAACTGCTCCGGCTTCAGGTTGCGGGCCACGTCCACGTCGCCCTTCTCCAGCAGCAGGCGCTGGGTCGCCGGCTCCGCGATGTGGCGGATCAGCACGCGCTTCACGGCGGGGGCGCCGCCCCAGTAGTTGGCGTTGGCCTCCAGCGACAGAAGCTCGCTGGCCTTCCACTGGCGCAGCACGAAGGGGCCGGACCCGGCGGAGTTGGCCTTGAGGAAGGCGGCGCCGAAGTCGCCGTTGACCTCCTTGCTCTTGACCAGCTTGGCATCGACCACGCCGGAGACGTCGGCGGTCAGGCAATAGAGCACGAAGGTCGGGGCGTAGGTCTTGTCCGTCTCGAAGACCAGGGTGCGCGGGTCGGTGGCACGGACCTTCTGATCGACGTTCTCCGGCGTCAGGCCGAACTGGGTCAGGATGAAGGCCGGCCCCTTGTTCATCTTCACGGCGCGCTGGAGCGAGTAGGCCACGTCCTCCGCCGTCAGCGGGTTGCCGGAGTGGAACTTGATCCCGTCGCGGATGGTGAAGGTGAAGGTCCTGCCGTCGTCGGAGACGGTCCAGCTTTCCGCGACCTGCCCGTGGATCTTGCTGACGTCGTTGACGTCGAAGCGGATCAGCCGGTCGTAGACCTGGGCGCCGTATTCGGCCCCCGACAGCTCGAAGATCTCGCCGGGATCGAGCGTCACGATGTCGTCGAACTGCCAGGCCATGACCAGCGTGTCCTTCGGCGTGTCGGCCAGGACCGGCGTGGCCGCAAGGCCGAAGGAAAGACCGGCGGACAGAAGGGCGGCGCCGGCCAGACGGCGCGCGAGCGTGTTCATGGTTCCCATACTCCCTGCGTGATCCCGGAACGACCCCGGATGGGGCGAATTCTCTTTGGAATTCTTAGCGGTTAACGGCCGGATGATCCGGCGGCGCGGGTTCGCCTGTCAAGCGGGCGGCGGTCATAGCGGTCCCCTGCGACCAAACGCGAAGGCCGTACCCCGGTCCGCAACAGGCTTGCCGATCCCGCCCGTCCGTCCACATCACTGGCAAAGCGATGGAGGACCCATGGATCAGGACCGCGAGAACGGCCAGTCGCGCGTGCCCAAGCCGCCGAGCCGCGACGAGGTGGAAAAGATCAGCGACGCGCAGCGCTACATCACCGACGACTGGACCGGCGACGGCGGGAAACCGGCGGACCAGCCCCCGGACGGCAGCGGACGTTGAGTCCGGAGCGTTGAGTCCGGCACCGTCCCCGCGTAGCCTCGTCCCTCAAGGACCACACACGCGGGGACGACCATGATCGGGAACGACGGAAAGCCGGTGTCGAAGGAGGGGCTGCGCCAGCATCTCGCCGCCTACAACACGCAGTCGCGCGGCTCGAAGGAATTTGCGGCCATCCCGCGCGCGCTGGTCACCGTCTGCGACAATCTGAAGGCCGGCAAGACCACCTACGTGAAGTGCCTGGACGGTCAGTTGCAGTTGTCCCGGCGCAAGGACAACAGCGTCCAGGCGGCGTAGCAGGCCCTCACCCCTCCCCCTTCACCGGAAAATCGAACCAGGGCAGACGCAGGAATTCGTACTCCCGCAGCCGCGGCGTTCGCCCGCGCCGCATCCAGTCGTGAAGGACGGAGTAGGGCGCCGCTTGGTCCAGCGTCCAAGCCGCCTCGCCGCGGTCGAAGAACCAGCCGATATAGGCGCCGACGAGCCTGAGAAACTCCCGCCCCGCTGCGGTCGGCGCCACCCCCAGGAAGCCGCCGAGGATCTCGTCGAACGGCCCACGGGCGCGGCGGTCGCGCATGATGGTCAGGTCCCACCCGGCCCCGTCCCGCAAGTCCGGTGGAAGCGGCGCCGTGCCGCGGGCGTCGATGTCGGTGATGAAGACCGGCGTTCCCGTCCGCTCCAGCAGGTCCAGGGCCACGAAGACGCGCGCGCAGGCGTAATAGGTGGTTTCCGCCCCCGGCGCGTGGGCGGACAGGTCGATGCGCTCCAGCGACCAGGACAGCCGCCCCGGCCGAGCGGCGCAGCGGCGGTCCAGGTCGGCGCGATCCTCCGCGCTGGGATTGACGATGTGGACATGCACGCGGTCGCCCGGCGCATCCTTAAGGGCATGGGACAGGAACCAGCCGCCGAAGCGCCGCCAATAGCCGGAATCGACGCTGACCAGCAGGATCGCGCCACCTCCCGCCGCGGGCGAAACCGGCATCGACCGCTCTCCCGCCTCCACGATGCGCGGCCGATACCCGGCGAGCGCATCGAGGAAGACAGGGCGCGCGTCGACCTGCCGCCATTTCGTCGCCTGTGGGTCGGCGCGGATCGCCTCCTCCGACCAGCCGCGCAAACAGCGCCGGGCGAGGCGCGAGGCGGTCACCAGCCGCCCTTGGCGGTAAAGGCCGTGGGCGATGCAGGCCGCCGCCGCGCCGTCCCCCGGTGCGCGCCGCAGCCGGTTCCGCGCCCGCCGGGCGATCCGTTCCAGCCGCGCGTCGTCCAGCATGCCGCGGTGGATGGTCAGCACGGCGGTGCGGAACAGCGCGGCCTCCGCCACCTCGCCCGCCCCGCGCTCCAGCGCCGCCAGGAACAGGTCGAGCGCGTGGGCGAGCGGTTCGGCCCAACTCGCCTCCGGGTGGTCGGCGCGAGGGAACTCCGGCAGGGCGCCGCTGGCCTGCAAAACCGCCATGGCAAGGTTGCTCAGCGCCGCCCCGTCACCCGGACGCAGCCGCGCCGCCCGGCCGTAGCCCGTCACCGCCCCATCGGTCTCCCCAGCCGCCAGCCGCGCGCGTCCCACCGCCGCCCAGCCGTCGGCGCTGTCCGGGGCCAGGGACAGCGCGTGGGCCAGCCAGCGCTCCGCCGCCAGCGGCTCCGGCCCGCCGGCCAGCAGCCGTCCCGCCGCCAGCGTCGCCGCCCCATAGCCCGGATCGACCCGCAGGGCGGCGCGGAAGCATCCGAGCGCCTCTTCCATCCGGCCCAGGTCGCCCAGCGCCAATCCCCGGTTGAAGGCCGCCTTGGCCCGCGCCGGTTCCAGCGCCAGGGCGCGCGCATGCTGGCCGGCGGCCCGAACCGCATCCCCGCCGGTGCGGCGCAGGCTGCCGAGATTGTCGTGATAGTCCGCCGCCTCCGGATCCAGCGCGATGGCCTGGGCGATCAGCGACAGCGCGTCCTCCGTCCGCCCGGTCTGGCCCGCCAGGACACCCAGCAGATGCAGCGCGTCGGCCTGCCGCGGGTCGGCGTCGAGAATGGCGCGGTAGACCCCGGCGGCCTCGCCCATCCGTCCGGCCCGATGGTGGCCGATGGCGATGGCGTAGGCTTCGGACAGGGCTTCGGACAGGCTGACCATGACGACTCCGGGCTGCGCTTGCGACATCGCGCCCGCTTGCGGAGGCGCACCATCCCTCTACCATCGCGGGCCATGAGAACCGATCCCGATGGCCTTCCCCATCATGACGACCGCCGCGCCCTGGCGGAAGCCCTGCGCGCCGCTCTGACGCAGCGCTTCCCGGACGCCGACGCCGATCTGGTCGCGGCCATCGGGGCCATGGCGGCCAGCCGCTTCTTCGGGGTGCGCTTCCGCGCCGAGGGCAACGCGGCCCGCGCCTGGGTCGCCCGTCGCCCCAACCCCGACGTGTTCGAGGTCTGGGACCCCGCCACCAGCGCCTGGGACTTCATCGAGCGCCTGCCCGACCCGAAGCTTTACCAGCCGACGCCGGAGGGCACCGCGCGCATCGCCGCCAAGGCGCAGGAGGCCATGGCCGCGGTCGCCGCCGCCGGGCGTCTGGCCCACGCCCTGGCCACCGGGATCGAGCCGGACGACGAGTAAAGAAAAATCAGGCGGTGGCGAACAGCCCGCCGTCCTCCGGCCCCTCCGATCCGTCGTCGGCGTTCGGGTCGGCGTTCGGATCGCCCAGCGCGGTTTCCCAGCCCAGCGCCGGCAGGGCGATGCTGCGCGTGTTGCCCAGCCCGCTGCGCGTGGCGACGAAGCCGCGCTGCTCCATATAGGTCAGCAGGCGCCGCGCCCGCCCGCGCGACCGGCTGCCGCAGGCCCGGGCCACCTCGGCGTCGGATGGGCAGGGCAGATGGTCCAGCGCCGCGCGGGCCAGCAGCAGGAAGACGACCTGGATGTCCTCCGGCAGGGTCGCCGCGACCTGGGTCGCCTTCGCCCAGGCGGGATTCTCCTCGGTGCCGTCCCCCGCCCCGGCGCGGGCCGCCGCCAGCTTGCGCCGGAAGGCCGGCAATTCCAGAAGCTCGCCCCGCACCCCCTGCGTCCGGCAGCGCACCAGGAAGTCCTGATACAGCACGGCGATGGAGCGGTAGGGCGCCTCCGGATCGGCCAGCACCTCGCGCAGGATCGCCTCGTAGGCGGCTTTGCGCTCCGCCGCCTGCTCCGGCGTTTCCGGTTCCTCCATGGGCAGCGCAGGGGCCGCGCCCTCGTTCTCCGGCTCCACCGGCAAGGGGCGCGGGCGGGAGAGCTGGGCCAGCAGGTCGGCGCTGGCGCTGGTCGAGGGGCGGCGCGCCGGCAGACGCGGCGGCTCCGGCTCGCCCGGCTTGAAGATCAGCTCCCGCGCATCCTCCAGCGGGGTGTCGGGCAGCGGCATGAGCTTCGGGCTGCCCGCCCGCCCCTGCGTCTCGACGGCACCGATGCGCAGCGGCAGCGGGCGGCGCGAGATCGCCGGGCCGAGCGCGATGAAGTGCCCGCGCTCCAGATCGCGGAACATCTCGGCGGTGCGGCGCTCCATGCCCAGCAGATCGGCGGCGCGGGCCATGTCGATGTCGAGGAAGGTGCGGCCCATCAGGAAGTTGGAGGCCTCCGCCGCCACGTTCTTGGCGAGCTTGGCAAGGCGCTGCGTCGCGATCACCCCGGCCAGCCCGCGCTTGCGCCCGCGGCACATCAGGTTGGTCATGGCGCCCAGCGAGACCTTGCGCGCCTCGTCCGACACCTCGCCGGCGGCCGACGGGGCGAAGAGCTGCGCCTCGTCCACCACCACCAGCATGGGGTACCAGTGATCGCGGTCGGCGTCGAACAGCCCCCCCAGGAAGGCCGCGGCGTGGCGCATCTGCATGTCCGCGTCCAGCCCCTCCAGGTTCAGCACGACGGAGACGCGGTGTTGGCGCACGCGGGCGGCGACGCTCTGCAGGGCGGCCTCGCTGTGCTCGTCGGCGTTCACCACGATGTGGCCGAAGCGCTCGGCCAGGGTCACGAAGTCGCCCTCGGGGTCGATCACCGCCTGCTGCACCCAACGCGCGCTCTGCTCGATCAGACGGCGCAGCAGGTGCGACTTGCCGGAACCGGAGTTGCCCTGCACCAGCAGGCGGGTCGCCAGTAGCTCCTCGAGATCCAGCATCGCCGACGCCCCCGTCGCGCCAGCCGTCATGGCCGCCCCCATGTCGATGCCGACCTTCATGCCCCGCCGCCCCCAGATCCATCATCGTCTGCGTTGAAGCGCACCCCTATAGCGCAAAGCGGGGCCACGGTGCGAAGGGCATTTTGGATCGCCCTCGCGCAGACGCCTTGCCTTTGTCACGAAATCGAAAAGATCATCCGCTACAAGATGGGCTTGCCCGTGACAAACATGGACAGCCGGCGGTGGACGAAGCCATGGCCTCGGTGCCAGCACAGGAAACGGACAACGGCTCCGGCACCCCGGCGGGAAGCGCCCGCAAGGCCGCGCTGCCGGCGGAATGGACCCGTCTTCTGGCCGGTCTGTCGGTCGCCTTCCAGCCCATCGTGCAGATGCGCACCGGGCGCTGCCACGGCATGGAGGCGCTGCTGCGCGGCCTGGAGCGCAGTCCCTTCGCCAGCCCCAACGACCTGCTGGACGCCGCCTGCATGCAGGGCCTGCTGGCCGAGGTGGAATGCGCCCTGCACGCCAAGGCGGTGGCGGCCTTCCGCGCGCTGGACCACTGGCCGAACGCCAAGCTGTTCCTGAACATCGACGCTCGAGTGGTCGGGGTGGCCGGCTCGCCCTGGCTGGCCCCTTTCGCGCCGGCCCCCTTCGCGCCGGACGGCGGCGCGCCCGACCCGCGCCTGACCATCAGCCTGGAGATTTCCGAGCGGCGGGAGCTGCGTCCCGACCACAGCATCGAGCAGGCCATCGACCGCTACCGGCAGGCGGGCATCGGGGTGGCGCTGGACGATTTCGGCGTCGGCTTCGCCGGGCTGCGGCTGCTCTACGAATCCAAGCCCGACTATCTGAAGATCGACCGCTATTTCATCGACGGCATCGACCAGGACACGCGCAAGCGGGCCATTGCCCACGCGCTGGTCAGTTACGCCCACGCGCTCGGCATCCTCATCATCGCCGAGGGGGTGGAGACGGAGAAGGAATTCCACACCTGCCGCGATCTCGGCTGCGACTTCGCCCAAGGCTATCTGATCGCCCGGCCGAGCCTGGAACTGCGCGCCGTGCCCGAGCGCTACGGCATCGTCGAGGAGCTGAACCGCCAGGACCGGCGCAAGCCGAACGAAACCCGCCTCCGTCTGTCCGAGGTGATCGAGCGGCAGCCGCCGCTGGCCGTCAATTCCCCGAAGACGGAGCTTCTGGAGTATTTCCGCGGCGACAACAGCCCATCCATCGCCCCCATCGTCGACCGCCAGCAGCGCCCGCTGGGGCTGATCCGCGAGCGCGACCTGAAGCGCTTCGTCTATTCCCGCTTCGGCAGCGAGCTTCTGCGCAACAAGGGGCTGGGCGACACGCTGCTGGATCTGGTGGTGAAGAGCCCGGTCTGCGACATCTCCACCCCGCTCGACCAAGTGATCGAAGCCTTCTCGGCCGAGGAGGCCAGCGACGGCATCATCATCATCGAAGGCGGCGAGTATGCCGGCTTCCTGTCCAGCGGCGCGCTGATCCGGCTGGTGCACGAGCGCAACCTCGCCATGGCCGCCGACCAGAACCCGCTGACCCGCCTGCCCGGCAACGCCGCCATCGTGCGCCACATCGAGCGGGCCCTTCAGGAGCAGGACCGCAGGCACGTCCTGGCCTATCTCGACTTCGACAACTTCAAGCCCTTCAACGACCGGTTCGGTTTCCGCCAGGGCGACCGCGCCATTCTGATGTTCAGCGAGCGGCTGAAGGCCTGGGCCTCGGGCAACGGCGGCTTCGCCGGCCACATCGGCGGCGACGACTTCTTCGTCGCCCTCAGCGGCGCCGAGGAGGAGGATGCGCTCGCCCGCATGGCGGACCTTGTCGCGCAGTTCCGCTCCGACGCCGAGAGCCTCTACGATCCGGAGGCGCGGGAGGCCGGCTGCTTCGAGGGCAAGGACCGCTACGGCGCGGTGCGGCGCTTCCCGCTGCTGTCGGCCAGCGGCGTCGCCGTGGTGATCGCTCCCGGCCCGCACCGCCTGACCTCCGACGCGATCAACACCGCCATCGCCGGCCACAAGGCCATCGCCAAGGAAAGCCCCGACAAGCTCTGCACCGTCCACCTCCCCCACTCCCTTGATCCCCTCCCCTGCGGAGCGGGGGAGGGTTAGGGAGGGGGCCCGCGGCGACACCCCAAACACAACGAAAAGCCGGCGCTTCCCCCAGGGGAAAGCGCCGGCTTGGTCGTTCATGAAGCCGATTGTCAAGTGTGCCTGAAGCCTTCTGCGTCCACGTCCTTGGATGGTTTGGCGTGTGCCGTGGTGACCTGGCGGCGACCTACTCTCCCACGTCTTAAGACGCAGTACCATCGGCGCTGAGGCGTTTCACGGCCGAGTTCGGAATGGGATCGGGTGTTGGGAGCCTCGCCATGACCACCAGGTCACCAAGGCACACGCGAACCATCCGGACGGGACGGCAGAGGGGTCGTTGAGCGAGGACGTATGCGTTCTTGTACTTGCGGTGTTGGCTCGTGCGCCCAGGGCTTGCCGCTGCGCGCGGGCCGCCTGCTGGGAAGGATCAAGCCGATCGAGCGATTAGTAAGGCTCAGCTTCAGGCGTTGCCGCCCGTCCACATGCCTCCTATCGACGTGATGGTCTGTCACGGCTCTCAAGGGAGTTCTGGTTTAGAGGTGGGTTTCCCGCTTAGATGCTTTCAGCGGTTATCCCGTCCATACTTAGCTACCCGGCCATGCCACTGGCGTGACAACCGGTGCACCAGAGGTATGTCCATCCCGGTCCTCTCGTACTAGGGACAGATCCTCGCAAAACTCCGACACCCACGGCAGATAGGGACCGAACTGTCTCACGACGTTCTAAACCCAGCTCACGTACCACTTTAATCGGCGAACAGCCGAACCCTTGGGACCTGCTCCAGCCCCAGGATGTGATGAGCCGACATCGAGGTGCCAAACGACTCCGTCGATATGGACTCTTGGGAGTCATCAGCCTGTTATCCCCGGCGTACCTTTTATCCGTTGAGCGATGGCCCGTCCACATGGAACCACCGGATCACTATGGCCGACTTTCGTCTCTGCTCGACTTGTCTGTCTTGCAGTCAGGCGGGCTTATGCCATTGCACTCGTCGAGCGATTTCCGACCGCTCTGAGCCCACCATCGCGCGCCTCCGTTACACTTTGGGAGGCGACCGCCCCAGTCAAACTACCCGCCATGCAGGGTCCCGGCTCCGGATGAACGGAGCGCGGTTAGATGCCAGAGACCTCAAGGGTGGTATTTCAAGGATGGCTCCACCCGAGCTGGCGCCCGGGCTTCCTAGCCTCCCACCTATCCTACACATGAGATCCCTAGCACCACTGCAAAGCTGTAGTAAAGGTGCACGGGGTCTTTCCGTCTGACCGCGGGTACTCCGCATCTTCACGGAGAGTTCAATTTCGCTGAGTTGGTGTTGGAGACAGCGGGGAAGTCGTTACGCCATTCGTGCAGGTCGGAACTTACCCGACAAGGAATTTCGCTACCTTAGGACCGTTATAGTTACGGCCGCCGTTTACCGGGGCTTCAATTCGGAGCGTGAACCCCTCCTCTTAACCTTCCGGCACCGGGCAGGCGTCAGACCCTATACGTCGCCTTGTACGGCTTCGCAGAGCCCTGTGTTTTTAGTAAACAGTCGCCACCCCCTGGTCTGTGCCCCCCGCCATGGCTTGCGCCACAACGGGGCCCTCTTCTTCCGAAGTTACGAGGGCAATTTGCCGAGTTCCTTCAACACCATTCTCTCAAGCGCCTGGGTATACTCTACCAGTCCACCTGTGTCGGTTTGGGGTACGGTCTGATGCGGGGGCTGTTTCCTGGAACGGGTCCCCAGCCGGGCCAATCCGATAAGGCCCGACACGCTTTCCCATTCGTCACACACCCGCTGGCCCACGAATATTAACGTGGTTCCCATCGACTACGCCTTTCGGCCTCGCCTTAGGGGCCGGCTCACCCTGCGTGGATTAACCTTGCGCAGGAACCCTTGGACTTTCGGCGACAGTGTTTCTCACACTGTTTGTCGCTACTCATGTCAGCATTCTCACTTCCGATACCTCCAGGCACCCTCGCGGGGACCCTTCGCAGGCTTACGGAACGCTCCGCTACCACGTGATCAGAGATCACATCCGCAGCTTCGGTACACGGCTTGAGCCCCGATACATTTTCGGCGCAGGCCGGCTTAACTAGACCAGTGAGCTATTACGCTTTCTTTAAAGGATGGCTGCTTCTAAGCCAACCTCCTGGTTGTCATGGCCTTCCCACATCCTTTCCCACTTAGCCGTGATTTGGGGACCTTAGCTGGCGGTCTGGGCTGTTTCCCTCTCGACGATGGACCTT
>NZ_CP022253.1:1580000-1740000 GCF_003119195.2 Azospirillum baldaniorum
GCGCCGGGCGGCCCGAGAAGGCGCGGGTCACCCGCGTCTCGGTCTCGCGGGCATCGAGGATCGCCCGCTTGTGCGCCTCGGGGATGCCGGCCTCCACGCAGGTCAGGAAGGCGGTGCCCATCTGCACAGCGGTGGCGCCCAGCGCCAGCGCCGCCGCGATGCCGCGCCCGTCCATGATGCCGCCGGAGGCCAGCACCGGCAGGGTCACCGCGTCCACCACCTGCGGAACCAGCGCCATGGTGCCGACCAGTCCGGCGGCGAAGTCCACCTCGCCCGGGCCCGTGGCGAAGCTGCCGCGGTGCCCACCGGCCTCGGCCCCCTGGGCGATCACGGCGTCCATGCCGGCCCGCTCCAGCGCAATGGCTTCCTCGACGTCGGTCGCCGTACCGATCAGGAGCATGCCCCGTGCCTTGATGGCGGCCAGCGCGTCGGCGGGCGGAATGCCGAAGGTGAAGCTGAAGGCCGAGGCCCCGCAGTCCAGCGCCGCCGCCAATTGGGCGGCGAAGCCATCGGCTCCCAGGACCGGTGTCCCGGGAGTGGGCAGGCCGAGATCGGCGTGGTAGCGCGCGATGGCGGCGACCGCCGCGTCCATCCTCCCGGCATCCGGTGCCTCGGGCGCGGGCAGGGGGACGAACAGGTTGATCCCGAAGGGGCGGGCGGTGCGGGCGCGGATCGCCCGCGCCCGTTCGGCGATCTGGTCCGGGGACAGATAGGCCGCCCCGACGAAGCCGATGCCGCCCGCCTCGCCCACCGCGGCGACGAGGTCCGCCGTGTCGGCGCCCCCGGCCATCGGGGCCTGGACGATGGGGTTGGACAGGCCCAGGCGCTGGGTCAGACTGGTGTGAACCGGCATCGCGCCGCCCTCCGCTTTCGGTGATCCGCGGAGGGAGGCTAGGGCAGTCCGACCATCGTGAAAAATGATTTGTTCAGATGGGACGGATCATGTCCGGTGATGGGAGGCCGTGGCCACGTCACGCCGCGCGCAGCCACACCGCCGTGTCGTGGAAGGCGGCCCCGCCCGCCGGCGGGATCGGCTCGGGCGAGGTCAGGGTGTTGATCCCGATCCCCTCCAGGAAGGCGCTGTTCGGCCAGATTCCCTCCACGATCACCACCCCGCGCGGCACCCCGGCGAAGGGCTTGGCGTGGACGACGACGCTGCCCAGCCCGTTGCCGAGGCGCACGGCGTCGCCGTCGGCCAGGGCGAGGTCCGCCGCGTCCTCCGGATGGATCAGGACGGTCGGACGGCCTTCGCGGCGCTGGGCGGTCACCGTCTCGGTGAAGCTGGAATTGAGGAACTGCCGCGCCGGGGCGGTGACGAGGCGGAAGGGATGCTCCGCGTCGGCCGGGCGCCCCGGCGCCATGTGGTCCGGCAGTTCCGGCAACTGGCCAGCGCCGTAGGGGCCGAGCGCCGCCCAGTCCGGCGCGAAGCGGAACCGCCCGTCCGGGAAGGCGAAGCCGTTCAGGAAATGCGAGGTCTCGAAATCCGGCTGGGCGTCGATCCAGCGCTGTTCCGTCAGGGTGGCGGCGTCGGTCAGGCCGGAGGTCTTCAGCATGGAGTCGATGATCTCCAGCGCGCTCATGCCGAAGCCCGGATGCTCGGCACCGACGCGGCGCGCCAGCTCGGAAATCACCCAGTGGTTCTCGCGCGCCTCGAACTGCGGCTTGATCACCTTGCGGCCGATCAGGATGTGCATCTGCCCACCGCCGCGGTAGAGGTCGTCGTGCTCCAGGAAGGTGGTGGCGGGGATGACGATGTCGGCCAGCTGCGCGGTGTCGGTCATGAACTGCTCGTGCACCGCCACGAACAGATCGTCGCGCAGGAAGCCGCGGCGCACGCGGGCGCTGTCCGGACAGATCGCCGCCGGGTTGGTGTTCTGGATCAGCATGGCGGTGATGGGGGGACCGCTGGCGATGTCCTCCCCGGTCAGCACCGCGCCGATGCGCGACTGGTCGAAACCGCGCACCGAGGTGTCTAGCCGGTCCAGCCCCTCCGACAGGGTGCGGTCGATGCTGTAGATGCCCGACGAACAGTAGAGCGCCCCGCCGCCCTTGTGCGCCCAGGCACCGGTGACCACCGGCAGACAGGACACCGCGTGCATCTGCGCCGCGCCGTTGTGGGCGCGCGTCAGCCCGTAGCCCAGCCGCAGATAGCTGCGCTTGGTGGCGCCGTAGAGGCGGGCGAAGCCGACGATCTCCTCCACCGTCAGGCCGGTGATCGCCGCCGCCCACTCGGGCGTGCGGGTGGCGAGATGGGCTTCGAACCGGTCCGCCCCGGCGGCGTAGCGGCCGAGATAAGCGCGGTCGGCCAACTCCTCGCGGAACAGGACGTGCATCACCGCGCAGGCCAGCGCGCCGTCGGTGCCGGGGCGCAGCATCAGGTGGAGGTCCGACACCTCCGCCGTGCCGGTGCGGTAGGGATCGATGGTGACCAGCTTCGCCCCGCGGCCCTTGCGGGCGCGGCTGACGTGGGTCATCACGTTGACCTGGGTCGCCACCGGGTTGCCGCCCCAGTTCACGATCAGGTCGCTGTCGGCCATCTCGCGCGGGTCGGCGCCGCGGATGTCGCCGTGGCCGGCCAGCCAGCCCATGTTGGCCGGCGTGTCGCAGACCGTGCTGATCTGCCGGGAATAGCCCTTGGCGTGGCGCAGCCGCTGGATGCCGCCGCGCTGCACCAGCCCCATGGTGCCGGCGTAGAAATAGGGCCAGACGGCTTCCGCGCCGTGGACCCGCTCGGCGTCCAGGAAGGCGTCGGCGATGCGGTCCAGCGCCTCGTCCCAACCGATTTCCGCCCATTGGCCGGACCCCTTGGGGCCGGTGCGCCGCAGGGGCGTCCTCAGCCGGTCGGGAGAATGGACGCGCTCCGCGTAGCGGCTGACCTTCGCGCAGATGACGCCCGCCGTGTAGCTGTTGGCGGCGGCCCCGCGGACCTTGCCGATGCGGTCCGGTGCCACCCGTTCCACTTCGAGGGCGCAGGTGCTCGGGCAATCGTGCGGGCAGGCGGTCGGCAGGAAGACGGAGTTCACGGAGGGGCGCCTCGGCGGGGAAAAAGCGACGGTCAGCTTATGTCCGGCGTCCGGCATTCCGCAACCGGTCAGAATTGTTTAAGGACTGCCATCAGATTTCAATATTGCAGCCCTATCCTTGTGGAGGTGCGTCGCGGAAAGATGTATGTTTTCCAAAAAATACTCGCATAAGACGGCCTGCGCGCCGGCGCGAGCGCGGAACGACACATCAAGGGGAAGCCGTATGATCGCGAATGTTGCCGGAGGCACCCGGCGGACGCTGCGGGCCGGGGTGTTCGCCAGCCTGCTCGGAGCCATGGTCGGGGCCGTTGCCGGCATGGCCGCTCCGGGGATCGCCACGGCGTGGGCGGACGGGGTCAAGGTCGGCTATGTGGAATTCCCGCCCTACACCCAGACCGACGGCGGGGCTGCGAAGGGCAGCCTGATCGAGGCGTTCGACAAGGCCGCCAAGGCTGCCGGCATCGCCTACACCGCCGAATCAGCCCCCGCCCGCCGCCTCTTCTCCGGCATCGCGGACGGCGAGTTCAACATCTTCCTTGGAATCCGCACGGTCAAGGAATTCGATGGCACCACGCTGATCAGCGCCGCCCCGATCGCCCGGATCGAGCTGAACGCCTACGGCATCGGCGAAGCCCCGGCGGTCAAGGCGAAGGAGGATCTGTCGGGCAAGGCGGTCATCGCGCTGAATGGCTATTCCTACGGCGGCTGGCGCGCCTGGATGGAGGACCCGGCCAACAAGGTGCAGATGGTCGACGCGCGCACCGCCGACCAGGCGCTTCAACTGCTCCAGGCCGGGCGGGCGCCGACGCTGCTGCAATACTCGCTGCCCATGCAGCAGGCGCTGGGCGGGAAGACGCTCGCCGACCTGAAGGCGACGCCGGTCCAGAGCCTGGACGTCTACATCGTGGTGTCGAAGAAGACCCCCGACGCCGCGGCGGTTCTGGCGAAGCTCGAAGCCGGGTTCAAGGCGACCCAATAGCGCCGAGGCGGGCGCCGACCGTTCGGCAACCGATTGTTCAGCAAGAGAAAAGGGCGGATCATGACGGTCAGCGGCGCGGCAGACGGGGCGCGGGACAGCGGGAATCAAGGCGGCAGAAATGTAGGCGGCGGTCTGGGGCTGCGCCTGCGGGCGTTGCTGCTGATCGGCGGCGTGCTGCTGGTCTATCAGGTTCTGGCCATCGCCTGGGGCGTGCACAGCTCGGCCAACCAAGCGAAGGAGACGCTGGCGGCGCGCGCCGACATGGTGGCGTCGCTGCAGGCCCGCGCGGCGGCGATCCCGCTCTTCGACTTCGACACCGAACAGGTGCGCGAGGTCGCCAAGGCGCCGTCCTCCGACCCCGATTTTCTCGGCGCCCAGGTGCGCGACGACAAGGCCAAGGTGGTCGCCGAGGTCGGCGACACCAAGGCTGCCAAGGGCTTCATCGAGGTGGTGAAACCCATCGTCGGCGGGCAGGCCGGACAGCGCAAGACCATCGGCGAGTTCGTCCTGCGCCTGCGCACCGACCGGGTGGAGGCGCGGGTGACCGCCGACGCGGTGACCCAGATCGCCGTCGGGGCGGTCGCCTTCCTCGCCATCATGGCGGCGCTCTACCTCGTCGTCTCGGCCATCACGCGCCCTCTGATGCAGATCACCGCGATGGTCGGGCGGCTGGCCCAGGGCGACTACGCGGTCGCCGTGCCGGCGCTGGACCGTCGCGACGAGATGGGAGCGATGGCCCGCACCATCGACATGCTCCGCCAGAACGCCCAGCACCGCCAGCAGCTCGAAGCCGAGAAGCTCGCCCGGCAGGCGGAGGAGGCGCAGCGGGGCGAGCGGCTGACCCGCCTTGCCGCCGCCTTCGACCGCTCGGTCCAGGCGACGGTCGGCGAGGCCTCGACCGCCGCCTCGCAGATGAAGGGCAGCGCCGGCAGCATGCTGGAGAGCGCGCTGCGCGCCGACCAGTGCAACGCATCGGTGGCCGGGGCCGCCGACGAGACCAGCCGCACCGTCCAGACCGCCAGCGCGGCGGCGGAGCAACTCACCCAGTCGATCCGCAGCATCGCCGAGAGCGTGAAGCAGTCGGTCGCCATGTCCGCCCAGGCCATTGACCGCGCCGACGCCAGCCGCAAGACAGTGGAGGCGCTGGCCGCCGGTGCCGCCAAGATCGGCGAGATCACCAGCCTCATCACTTCGATCGCCGGCCAGACGAACCTGCTGGCCCTGAACGCGACAATCGAGGCGGCGCGGGCCGGGGAGGCCGGCAAGGGCTTCGCCGTGGTGGCGAGCGAGGTGAAGAATCTGGCCAGCCAGACCGCCAAGGCGACGGAGGAGATCGCCACCCAGATCGGCGCCATCCAGTCGGTCACCCAGGAGACGGTGTCCGCCATCGGCGCCATCACCGAAACCATCGGCCAGCTCAGCCAGCGCTCGGCGGAGATCGCCGCCTCGGTCCAGCAGCAATTGGCCGCGACGGGCGAGATCGCCGAGAAGGTCCGCACTGTGGCCGGCGAGGCCGACACCGTGACCCGCAGCATCGCGGTCGCTTCCGGCGCCTCGTCGGAGGTGGCGACGGCGGCCCGGGAGTCGGTGGAGGTCGCCCAGACCCTCCAGGCCCGCTTCGTCGATCTGCGCGACGAGGTGCAGAGGTTCCTGGCCTCGATCAAGGCGGCGTAAACGGCCCGCGATGACACGCAACTTGCCTGCGATGGGCGCGCATGCCCGCCGCGGGCAAGTTGCGTTTCCGGATTTCGCCTCGCCGCACTAGGATGCCGCTCCCGAAAGGCGAGGATGATATGGACGACGGATTGAAGTGCCCGAAATGCAACTCCGAGCATGTCTATCAGGACGGCATGCTGTGGATCTGCCCCGAATGCGCCCATGAATGGAACCCGCAGGCCGAAGGCGGCGCGGGTGCGGAGGCTGTGGCGGATCAGGGGGTGCGGGACGCCAACGGGAACGCGCTGAGCGACGGCGACGCGGTGACGGTCATCAAGGATCTGAAGGTCAAGGGCTCGTCCCTGGTCGTCAAGGGCGGCACCAAGGTGAAGAACATCCGTCTGGTCGACGGGGCCGACGGCCACAACATCGCCTGCAAGATCGACGGCATCGGCGCGATGAACCTGAAGTCGGAATTTGTCAAGAAGGCGTGACGGCGCCCCGGCTTCCCCGGAAAAGGAAAACCCCTCGCCGGATTGCTCCGACGAGGGGTTTTCCTTATGGGCTTTCGCCCGGCACCGGGGGATTACATCATCCCCAGCGCGCGCGGCAGCCAGGTGGAGATGATCGGCACGTAGGTGATCAGCACCAGGAAGCCCAGCATCGCCAGCAGCCACGGCCAGACGGCCACGGTCAGTTCGGTGATGCCCATCTTGGTGATGCCCGACGCGACGTAGAGGTTCAGGCCCACCGGGGGGTGGCACATGCCGACCTCCATGTTCACGACCATCATGATGCCGAAATGGACCGGGTCGATGCCCAGCTTCATGGCGACCGGGAACAGGATCGGCGCCATGATCAGCACGATCGACGACGGCTCCATGAAGTTGCCGGCCATCAGCAGAAGGATGTTCGTCACCAGCAGGAAGGCGATCACGCCCAGACCCTGGTTGACGATCCAGTCGGCGATCGCCTGCGGGATGTTCTCCGACGTCAGCACGAACGAGAAGAGCACCGCGTTCGTGATGATGTAGAGCAGCATCGCCGACATGCTGGCCGAGGACAGCAGGACCTTCGGCACGCCGCGCAGCGGCATGTCCTTGTAGACGAAGACCGCGATGATGAAGGCGTAGACGGCGCTCATCGCCGCGGCTTCGGTCGGCGTGAAGACGCCGGAATAGATGCCGCCGATGACGATGACGATCAGCGACAGGCCCCAGATCGCTTCGCGGAAGGCCTTGAAGCGCTCGCCCAGGCTGGCCTTGGGCAGGCGCGGGTAGCCGAACTTGCGCGCGCGGTACCAGGTGACGCCGCCCAGCACGAAGGCCAGCATCAGGCCGGGGATGACGCCCGCCATGAAGAGCTGGCCGACCGAGGCGGAGTTCGCGGTGCCGCTGGTGGCGACGCAGTACATCACCATCACGATGGACGGCGGGATCAGGATGCCCAGCGCGCCCGAGGTGGTGATGACGCCGGCGCCGAACTGCTTCGGGAAGCCCTGGGCGACCATCGCCGGAAGCACGATGGAGCCGATGGCCACCACCGTCGCCGGGCTGGAGCCGGACACCGCCGCGAACAGGGCGCAGCCCATCACGCCGGCAAGGCCGAGGCCGCCGTGCCAGTGGCCGACCATCGCCGTGGCGAAGTTGATCATGCGCCGGGCCACGCCGCCGTGCGTCAGGAAGTTGCCGGCCAGGATGAAGAACGGGATCGCCATGATCTCGAACTTCTCGATGCCGGTGAACAGCTTCAGCGCCACGGCCTCGATCGGCACATGGGTCATGGTGAAGAGGAAGGTCAGAACCGTCAGGCCGAGCGAGATCGAGATCGGCATGCCGGTCAGCATCAGAACCAGCAGGAGGCCGAAGATGATGGCGGCGTTCATCGGTCGTTCTCCTTCGGTCCCTTAGCGGAATCCGGGCCGTTGCCGGGCTTGCGGCCCTCGTGATGGGCGATGTCGTGCGGGTGCAGGTTGTCGTCCATCTCGTACCAGTTGACGTCCTGCGCGGCGCGCTGCGGGTCGGTGGTGTCCTCCTCCAGACCCTCGACATGGCCGTGGTCGTGGTGCGGCAGTTCGCCGGTGCGCAGGAAGTTCACCATCACCTGAAGGAAGCGGAAGCACATCAGGTAGGAGCCGAGCGGGATCGCCAGATAGATGATCCACATCGGCCATTCCAGGTCGGCCGACACCTGCTCGGTGTCCGACATGTGCCAGACGAAGGTGGACCCCATCGTGCCGACCACGCCGGTGAAGGTCGCGCCGGCCAGCAGGCCGAACACGATGAATTTCGCGCGCAGGGGCGTGGACAGCTTGTTGATGAGGACGTCCACGCCCACATGGATGCCGGTGCGGACACCGTAGGCGGCGCCGAACTTCGCCATCCAGACGAACATGTAGATGCACAGCTCCTGCGCCCAGGCCAGATTCCAGTGGAGGATGTAGTCCTGGATGATGGGGAAACCGGCGGCGTAACGGTGGGCGACCGAGATGAAGATGATCGTCGTCGCCGCAGCCATCAGGAAGGCGATAAGAATCTCCTCCAGATGGTCTAGGATTTTCATGGGCATGGTGGCTCCGCGCGCAGGAGGAAGCGCCCGCGTCGAATGAGCGGGCGCTTGCCGGGGGCTGTGCGTTGGTCTTGCTTGATTGGACCGGGCGGCCGGGCCGCCCGATCAGACTCTCGTGATCACTCGCACTTGGCGGCGTCGGTCTCGGTCTTGATGCTGGCCAGCAGTTCCTTGCCGACGCGCGACGCCATGTCCTCGTGGACCGGCAGCATGGCCTGGCGCCACGACGCGCGCTCGTCCTTGGTCAGCTCGTAGAACTTGGTCTTGCCGGCGGCCTTCATGGCTTCCAGCGCCTTGTCGTTCTCTTCCTGGGCGATGTTGTTGGCGTACTCGGTCGCCTCCTTCATCGCACCGTCGAGCTGGGTGCGGACGTCGGCCGGCAGGCCGTCCCAGAACTTCTTGTTCACGATGACCGCGTAGCCCAGATAGCCGTGGTCGGAGAGCGTGGCGTGGCTCTGCACCTCGTGCATCTTCTGGGTGTACATGTTGGACGGCGGGTTCTCGGTGCCGTCGACGACGCCGGTCTGCAGCGCCTGATAGACCTCGGAGAAGGCCATCACCTGCGGCAGGGCGCCGAGCGCGCGCATCTGCGCGTCCAGCACCTTCGACGACTGGATGCGCATCTTCAGGCCCTTGAAGTCCGCCGTGGCGTGCAGCGGCTTGTTGGCGCTCATGATCTTGAAGCCGTTGTCCCAATAGGCCAGACCGGTGATGCCCTTGTTCTCCAGCTTCTGGAACAGCTGCTTGCCGATCGGGCCGGTGGTGACCTTCACCAGGGCGGTCTTGCAGGGGAAGATGTAGGGCAGGTCGAAGATCTCGAATTCCTTGGCGCCCAGCGGGCCGAACTTGGCCAGCGACGGGGCCAGCATCTGCACGGCGCCGAGCTGCAGGGCCTCCAGCTCCTCCTTGTCCTTGTAGAGCTGGCTGTTGGGATAGACCTCGACCTTCACCTTGCCGGCGGTGCGCTGCTCGGCCAGCTGCTTGAACTTCTCGGCGCCCTTGCCCTTCGGGGTTTCCGGAGCGACGACGTGGCTGAACTTGATGACGATCGGCTCCTGCGCGGTGGCGGCGGTGGCCGCCATCAGGCAGCCGGCGGCGACGGTGGCGCACAGCAGCGAAACGAACTTCATAGGGGTCATCCTCCACTTGTTGTTGGTCAGACTGATGGTCCGGCCTTTGATATTCTTTCATTGTTCGATAATTTCGCCCCTGACGCTATTGTGGAAATCCGTAGCTGTGAACGTGACATATTGGTTGCCGTGCCAACACCTCTCCCCCCATGACCGGTGGTGCGGCCAGCGCCGCCCATGGCCTCGGCCAGCGCGGCCCGGTGCAGGCCATGCCCATCGTGGCGATGGCGCTGGTCGTCCTTCTGTTCGGCGTCTTCCTGTGGGTGCTCCACCGCAGCGAGCGGGAGGAGGAGACTCTCACCCTCATCAAGGACGTGCTGTGGGTGGAGCAGAATCTCCACTTCCAACTGACCTCCGACGAGGAGAAGCTGCAGTATCTCGCCGAATCGCTGGGGCGCGAGGACACCACACCGGTGAACTACTCGGTGATGGCGCGCCACATCGTGACGGTGAATCCGGCGATCCAGCGGGTGGTGCGGCTGGACCCGCAAGGCCGGCCGGTGCGGTCGGAGCCGCCGGTGGACGATGGGCCGGCGCTGGACGACGCCTTCGGCCCCAGCCCGCGCGCCGATGCCTTCCTGATCGCCCGCTCCTCGGGCCGCCGGGCCTACTCAGCGCCCTACCGGCTGGGGGCCGCCGACACCGCCTTCGAGATCGTCATTCCCATCTTCCGTGGAGATCAGTTCGCGGGCGCGCTCGCCGGCGTGCTGTCGATCGACGCCCTGCTGACCCATCACGTGCCCTGGTGGTTCGCCCAACGCTACCAGTTGGAGGTCATCGACCCCTACGGCGCGGTGCTGGGGACCAAGTCGCGCATCGCGATGCCGGAGCCGCGGCGCAGCCATGTCGTGCCCTTCGATCCGCCGGGGCATGGCCTGACCCTGGTCGCCACGCTGCATCAGCTGTCCGGCAACCTCGGGCGCAACATCCTGATCGCCGCCATCTTCGCGCTGACCGTTTCGGCCCTGTGGAGCCTGTGGGCGGTGCGCCGTCACATCGCCCGGCGAATCCGGGCGGAGGAGGCGCTGCGCGCCGAACACGCCTTCCGCAAGGCGATGGAGGACAGCCTGACGGTGGGCATGCGCGCCCGCGACCTGGACGGACGCATCATCTATGTGAATCCGGCCTTCTGCCGCATGGTCGGCTGGTCGGCGGAGGAACTGGTCGGGGCCGGTCCGATCATGCCCTACTGGCTGCCCGAGGATCTCGTCCACACCGAGGAGGTCTTCCGCGCCGTCCTGGCCGGCAACGCGCCGGCCAACGGCTTCGAGCTGCGCTTCCGCCGGGCCAACGGCGAGCGGTTCGACGCGCTGATCTACGAGGCCCCGCTGATCGACGCCAAGGGACGGCACACCGGCTGGATGGGCTCCGTCCTCGACATCACCGAGCGCAAGCGGGCGGAGGAACTGGCCCGCCAGCAGCAGGAACGGCTCCAGCAGACGGCGCGGCTCATCACCATGGGCGAGATGGCCTCGACCTTGGCTCATGAGTTGAACCAGCCGCTGTCGGCCATCGCCAGCTATTGCACCGGTTGCCTCAACCGCCTCCAGGCTGGCAGCATCCGGCCGGACGAACTGGCCACGGCGCTTGAGAAGCTGTCCGGGCAGGCCAAGCGTGCCGGCCAGATCATCCGCCGGATCCACGACTTCGTGCGCAAGAGCGAACCGAACGTCGCTCCCTGCTGTCTGTCCGAGGTTCTGGAGGATTGCGTGGCGCTGATGGAGGCCGACGCCCGCCAGCAAGGGGTGAAGCTGGTGCTGGAGATGGGGCGTGGCCTGCCGGCGGTGATGGCCGACCGCATCCTGCTGCAGCAGGTTGTGGTGAACCTGATGCGCAACGGCATCGAAGCGATGGCTTCGACCCGCCGCGACCGCCGCCGGCTGAGCGTGGCGGTGCAGGCGATGGACGGGTCGGTCCTGACGCGCATCCAGGACCGCGGTTGTGGCATTTCGCCCGAAAATGCGGAAAAACTGTTTTCTCCCTTCTTCACCACCAAGACCGAGGGCATGGGCATGGGCCTGAACATCTGCCGGTCCATCATCGAACATCATCAGGGGCGCCTGTGGTTCGAGCCCGCTGCGGACGGCGGCACCGTGTTCCTCTTCTCCCTGCCGGTCCTATCCGCCCCGTCCCTGTCGGGCGCGGCGATGTCCCAGGACGAGAGCCCGCAAGATGTGTGAGCCGAAGCTGCACATCGTCGATGACGACGAGGCGATCCGCGACGCTCTCGGCTGGCTGTTCCAGTCGCGCAACGTCCCGGTGGCCTCCTGGCCGTCGGCGGAGGCGTTCCTCGCCGACTACGACCCGGCCATGGCCGGCTGCCTTCTGCTCGACATCCGCATGGAGGGGATGAGCGGGCTGGAACTGTTCGACCGGCTGTCCGCCATGGGCTGCCGGATGCCCGTGCTGTTCCTGACCGGCCATGGCGACGTGCCCATCGCCGTCTCGGCCTTGAAGAAGGGCGCCCGCGATTTCGTGGAGAAGCCCTTCAACGACAACGACCTCGTCGACCGGGTGATCGAGGCCCTGGCCTTCGACGCCGGGGAACGGGCGCGGCAGGCCGGGCAGGCCGGCGTCGCTGCCCGGCTGGCGACCCTGACCCAGCGCGAACGGCAGGTGATGGGGCTGGTGGTGGCCGGCAAGCTGAACAAGGTCATCGCCGACGAGCTGGGGATCAGCATGCGGACCGTCGAGGTGCACCGCGCCCACGTCTTCGAGAAGATGGGCGTCAAGACGGCGGTTGAGCTTGCCCGCATACTCGCGACGGTGGGGTGAGGAGCGAAGGAAAGCAACCGACGGGCTTGACAGGCGGACCGATGCGGGCGACCCATTGGGATAGGACGTGCATGCCGCCTTTCCCTGTCCAGTCCGGTCGCCGTTTCATTTCCGTCAAAGGTCGGAGAGTGCCTTGCGCCTGCCCTCATCGACGCTTGGTCTGGGGTTAGCCGCCATCGCCCCGCTGCTGCTGTTCCTGGCGGTGGTGGTTTGGATTCTGGATCTCCGGCAGCAGGACGTGCTGGCGGCGGAGTTGGCGGCGCAGGCCCGTTCCGTGATGGTCGCCATCGACCGGGAGCTGGAAAGCAAGGCCCGCCCTCTGGAACTCCTGGCCGCGTTGAGCCGCAACATGGTGGACGATCTCGCCCTGCTGAAGTCGGAGGCGGCGGAAGCCGTGCGAAGCCAGCCGGGCTGGTTGGCGGTCGGAATGGTGAGGGTGGAGGACATGTCCCTCCAATTCCATACCCAATACCCGCTTGGCGTCCCCCTGCCGCCCCCGCGTCTGGACGAGGTGACCCGGCAGGTGGTCGCCACGCAGCGGACGGTGGTCGGCGGGGTTTTGCCTCCGGGAGGGCCGCCGGGGCGCCCGGCGCTGATCGTCCGTGCGCCGATCCTTGACCCGGAAGGTCCCCCGGGCGTGCCCGTCCGGCACGTCCTGTCGCTGGCGGTCGGGCTGGAGGGGTTGGGCGCCGTGCTGCGCGGATCGGGCATTCCTCCGGCTTGGACGGTGTCGGTGGTCGATCCCTCCATGGTCATCGCCGCGCGCTCCCATGACCCTGACCTGCATGTCGGTCAGAAGGTCAGGGATATGATGGTGCCCCGGCTGATGGAGCCGCATTCGAAGCTGTTCTCGGCGACGACCCGGGAAGGGCATGAGGCGCTGGTCCTCGTCCACCGCTCACAGCAGACCGGATGGTCGATCATCGTGGCCGTCCCGTTCGAGCAGATCAGCGGGCAGTTGAATCAGACGCGCACCACCGTCCTGGCCGGTGCGGCGGGGGCCGGTCTGGCGACGCTGGTGCTGTCGCTGGTGGTGACGCGCCATGTCCGCCGCCGCCGCCATGCGGAGCGCGAGGCCCGTCAGGCCCGCGAGGCCATGTTGGCGGAGCAGCGCCGCCGGCTGGAGGCGGAAAAGGAGCATGCGGAGGCCGCGAACCTCGCGAAGTCCGACTTCCTCGCCAACATGAGCCACGAACTGCGCACACCGCTGAACGCGATCATCGGCTTCAGCGAGGCGCTGATGTCCGGCCTGTTCGGTCCAAGCCCGCCGAAGCATCAGGAATACATCGCCAGCATCCATGTTTCCGGCCAGCATCTTCTGTCGCTGGTCAACGACGTGCTGGACATGGCGAAGGTGGAGGCGGGGCGCCTGGAATTGTATCCGGAGCCGGTTCGGGTCGCCGTCCTGCTCGGCGAGTGCGTCGAGTTGGTGGAGGCGCTGGCCGGCCAGAAGGGGGTGCGGATGGACTGCTCTCCCATCGAACCCGGCCTGACGGTGATGGCCGACGCCATGCGCTTGCGGCAGGCGGTCCTGAACCTGCTGTCCAACGCCATCAAATTCACGCCGGCGGGTGGACGGGTGCGTGTGGATGCGGCGCGTGGCGGGGATGGCTGCGTGTCGCTGACCGTCGCCGACACGGGCATCGGCATGTCATCGGAGGACATCAAGATCGCGCTGGAGCCGTTCCGTCAGGTAAACAGCTACATGACCAAGGCCCACTCCGGCACGGGGCTGGGGCTTCCGCTCGCCAAGCGCTTTGTGGAAGCCCACGGCGGTCGGCTGACCTTGAGCAGCGTTCCCGGAGAAGGCACGGTGGTGAACATCGTCCTTCCCGGCACCCCGTCACCCACTCCGCCGGCCGAACGTGGAGCCGCCCTGCTGTTCAAGGCGGAGTGATGCGGTCCGGTGCCGGGCTCTTGGCGGTCAGGCCGCTTTGCGCCTCAGGCAGGCTTCCATATGGTCGAGACCGCTGACCAACTCTTCCGCGGCTTGGTCGGCAATGGCGCGGGCAAAGGCCCAGGCATCGTCCGTGGCGATGCGCGCTGCCTCGACGCGGGCGCACAGCCGGTTGTGCTGGCCGCGCAGGGCGTCCAGCGCGCGTTCCATGTCCTCCCGGCTCATGGCTTCACGAGCCTCGGGGCCTGACCGTTCCACCAGCGACCGCAGCCGGTCCAGCCGGTCGGCGGTTGCCTGGAGAAGGTCACGGCATTCGACGTCGTAAGCGTGCCGGTTGCGGCAGCTCATCTCTCGCTCCTCCCTTCGGATTGCTTGGGGACCGTTCGCCTGATCATCAGGCTTATGGTCCGGGGGCAGCGCTGCACTGCGGATGCCATTTTCCGCATTCTGTGCATTGCAACAAAATCTCTGCTGCGGCGCCAAAATAAGAAATCCGTCTGGTTACCTTTCATAGACGTATGAAAGGCATTTCCAGTTCCCAAGAACTTGACGTTTTGTGTATCCGGCCCAATCGGAAGCGTTCCGTGCCGCTCCGAAGTCTTCGGATTTCTTGAATCCGCCTGGACTCTTTCTGCATCATCGGCCCCGCCCCGTCAAGCGGGCCAGGGGTATAAGACTATGGCGATTTGTCGCAGCCTAATGGAAGATGCCGATTGGTGCCGAGAGGCAGAAATATGGCACAAAAACGGTGTGCCAGCCTCGAAATAAATCGACGGACTTCAGGATTAAGGGAGACATCCGCGTCGAAGGGCTGGCGGCTGTTGTTGCTGTAACTTGGAGAAAGGGGGAGGGCGGCGCCCGTTATTCGGCCGCGACGCCGTAGGGGAAGCTTTCGGCGTTGGCCGGCTCCGGCAGCACGGCTGGCTGCTGCGTTGCGGCGTGGCTGGGGCAGGCCTGGCACTGGTTCGCGCAATGGCTTTGCGCCATCTCCCGCATCATCGGCACGCATTTCCCGCACTGGACCTGACGCTCGTAATGCCGAAAGACGGAGGCCGGGGTGCGGGCGCCGTTCTCCAGCGCCTTGGTAACCTGCTTGTCGTTCAGCGCGTGGCAGATGCAGACGTACATGGGCCCCCGGCAGCGGTGCGTGTTGTGCGGTCTTGCTGGGGCCAATGTGCTGCGACTGAGAATGATTGTCAATTGATCTGAATCATGACAGCCAAATTTGAGCGGATTGCGGCGGAATGTCACAGCCCTGGCGAACGGGTGATGCGGCTACCTCCGTCGTCGACGCCTTTCTTCAAGCGGTGGGAGGATGCGGTGCTGCGAATGGGGTGGCTGCTGACCTCCGGGGTCGCGGTTCTTTGGGCGGGCGCTGCCGCGGCGGAGGTGGGCATGCGCGTGCTGGCCTTCACCGACCCGGCGGACGGCGGCATGGCCCGCGCGGTGGTCTGGTATCCGACGGACGCGCCGGAAACGCCGGTGCGGCGCGGCCTCTTCACGTTCCAGGTGGCGGAAGGCGGGCCGGTGGCCGAGGGGCGCCACCCGCTGGTGGTCGTGTCCCACGGATCCGGGGGAAGCGCCTTCGGCCATGCGGACACCGCCATGGCTCTGGCCCGGCGGGGCTACGTGGTCGCGGCGGTTCATCACCGGGGCAACGCCTTCGACGACGACCGGGACGCCGGCACGGAGCGGATGTGGCGCAAGCGCCCGGCCCAGCTTTCCGTCACGCTCGACCATGTTCTGGCGGAGCCGGACCTGGCTGGCCGCCTCGATGGCGAACGCGTCGGCGCCCTCGGCTTCTCGGCGGGCGGGTACACGGTTCTGGTGGCGGCTGGCGGGGTGGCGGAGCTGGCGCGCATCGCCGCCCATTGCCGCACCCCGCCCGCCGGTGAGCGCTTCTGCCATCTTGGGAACGAGGAGACGCCGGCCCGCATCGAAGCGCGCGACCCGCGCATCCGTGCCGCCGTCCTGATGGCGCCGGTCGGCGTTCCTTTCTCCAAGGACGGCCTCGCCGGGGTGACGATCCCCATCCGCCTGTACCGGGCGGAGCGGGACGAGCAGATCGCGGCTTCCCAGCCCGAGGACCTGCGTGACCGGTTGCCCGTGCCTCCCGAGTACGAGGTCGTGCGCGACGCCGGGCATTTCGCCTTCCTGATGCCCGTTCCGGCGGCCATCGCGGCGGAGGTCGGGCCGCCCGCCTGGGACCCGCCGGGCTTCGATCGGGCGGCCTTCCACGAGCGACTGAACGCGGAGATCGCCGATTTCTTCGACCGCGCTCTTGCAATCGAACGCCAGGGGCGCTAGCCCCTCGGCATGAGCGACTCATCCGACAGTTCACCCGCCCGCGCGACCCCGGCGCAGACCCCCCTGGGGCAGACCATCTATCTGGCGCCCGAGGGCTTCGTTCAGGACCTCGTGGCCGAACTGGGCGACGTGGCGACGGTGGAGGACCGGCTGGTCTTCGCCGACGGGCCGGCGCGTCCCGCCGCCTGGGCGCAGAACATCTGGCACGACCCGGTGCGGATCGAGTTCGCGTCGATCAAGGAGGGGGCGCGGGCCCTGCGCTCCATCCAGCGCAACTGGGCGCTCTGGACGTTGCGCCATCACCGGCGGGCCAGCCTGATCCAGGACAACCTGCCCCACGTCTCGGCCAGGCCGGTGGTCTTCCCGGCGCCGTTGCCGACGGCGCCGCTGGGCTCCTGGACGCTGTTGGACGAGAACACCATCGTCGCGGCGGCGCGCTGTTCCAGCCCCTACCGCCACGGCGAGGTCGCCTTCGTCGAGAACCGGACGGTGCCGCCCAACCGCGCCTATCTGAAGCTGTGGGAAGCGCTGACCCTGTTCGGCGAACAGCCGGGGCCGGGCGACCGCTGCATCGACCTCGGCGCCTGCCCCGGCGGCTGGAGCTGGGTGCTGCACGAACTGGGCGCCAGCGTGGTCAGCGTCGACAAGGCGCCGCTCGACCCGGCCATCGCCGCCCTGCCGCGCATCGAGTTCCGCCAGGAGAGCGCCTTCGGCCTGAAGCCGCAGGACGTCGGGCCGGTGGATTGGCTGTGCTGCGACGTGATCTGCTACCCCACGCGCCTGCTCCGGCTGGTGAACCAGTGGATGGAGAGCGGGCTGGCCAAGCGCTTCATCTGCACGCTGAAGTTCCAGGCCGAGACGGACCACGAGACGGCCCGCGCCTTCGCCGCGATCCCCGGCGGGCGGGTGCTCCACCTGAACCACAACAAGCACGAGTTGACCTGGATGTGGCCGGCGGCTCCCGTCTGAGCGCGGCTACGCCCGGCGCAGGGCCAGTTCCAGCGCCGGCTTGAGGATCGAGGCGGCGCCGTAGCCGATCTCCACCACCTCCTCCGCGCGGTCGAACTCCAGGATGCCGATGTGGGCGAGGCGGGGCGCGATCAGCACGTCCGGCGGCTCGCCGGCGAGGCGGGAGCGGGTGATGCGGTCCTGCATGATGTCGATGGACCCGGCCATCACGTCCATCACGTTGGGCGGCACGTTGGAAGCCGGGGCGCGCGTCAGCTGGTCGGCGAGGAAGCGCGTGCGCGCCGCCGGGCGCCGCCCCATCCAGGAGGCGATCTGCGAGGTCAGGGTGGAGAAGACGGGGGAGGTCGCATCCCCCGCCGGGGCCATCGCCACCTCCGGCACGGGCTGGGGCTGCTGCATCCGGGCCTCCTGCATCTGAGACGCCTGCATCTGGGCCGCCTTCGCCTCCGCCGCCTTGCGCAGCTTGGCGGCGCCGCGGCCGGAGGGGCGGCTCAGCGGCGACAGCTCGCTGTTCAGGTTGACCGCGATCACCACGTCCGCGCCCAGCGCGCGGCAGAGCGACACCGGCACCGGATTGACCAGCGCGCCGTCCACCAGCCAATGGTCGTCGCGCCGCACCGCCGGAAACAGGCCGGGCATGGCGGCCGACGCCTGCACCGCGCTGAGCATCGGCCCGTCGCGCAGCCAGATCTCCCGCCCGGTGCCGAGGTCGGTGGCGACCGCGGCGAAGGGCTTGCGCAGCTGATCGATGGTGACTTCGGTGCGGTGGTTGCGGAAGCGGTCGAAGGTACGGTCGGCAGCCAGCAGCCCGCCGCGGCGGAAGGTCAGGTCTATGATTCCGAGCATGCCGAGCCAGCCCATGCTCTGCGCCCAGGCCTGCAACTCGTCCAGCTGGTCCGTCAGGTAGGCCGCGCCGACCACCGCGCCGATGGAGGTTCCGCAGATCACGTCGGGCTCGACCCCGATCTCCTCCAGCGCGCGCAGAACGCCGATGTGCGCCCAGCCGCGCGCCGCCCCGCTGCCCAGGGCCAGTCCGATCTTCAGTCCGCTCACCGCCAGCACCTCATGTCTTGTGGGCTTGGTCAGGCTTGTCCGGCGCCGACGCGTCGATGGGTGTCCAAAGGGATTTGGGGCATCGGCCCGTCGGTGGAAACCCTTCCATCCGGGGGACGCGGGACGCGCCCGGGGGCCTCCTCATGGGGGATGCCGAAAATTGTACCCGCTTTTGCCCTCTATTTGACTTGCATCAGTTTTTCTTCCGATTACCTGTGGCATTGCGATGGATGAAAGAGTTTCCGGGCGACGTTAACCAAACATCAACTGGAAGCGTCCAATGTCGCTCTCAACACGGACAGTCAGGGATGGCGGAGGTTGCCATGGCCCAGGATCTCAAGAGTTTCAAGAAGGATTGGCAGCGCTGGTCGGCGGCGGAGAAGCTGACGGCGGTGGCCATCCTGATCGTCGCCGCGGTCGCGCTGGGCGGCCCGGTGACCATTCTGTTCTGATCTGCTCCGGGTGACCGGCGTATCCCGTCCCCTCACAGGAGGGAGACGAGGGCCGCGATCCCGAACCCTCCCAGCACCGCGCCCGAGGCGCGATTGATCCACAGCATGGCGGCGGGCGTGACCCGGCGCCGGAACGCCCCGACCGAGGCGCTGAGCCCCAACCACCACATCGCCGACCCGGTGAACACGCCCGCCACGAGCAGGGCGGCCACGCCGGTGCTGCTCCCGTCGCCCGCCGACACGCCCAGCCCGCCGAACACCGCGGCGAAGCTGAGGATGGTCGCCGGATTGGCGAGGGTCAGCGCGAAGGTGGAGGCGTAGGCTCCGGCCAGACCGCCGCCGCCGCGGGCGTCCGCGGCGCGCTCCGCCGGACGGGCGCGCAGGGTGCTCCAGCTCAGCCACAGCAGCATCAGCCCGCCGACCAGCTTCAGCGCCACCTGCGCGCCCAGCAGCGCGTCGGTGACCAGAACCACCCCGAAGCCGGCGATGGCGCCATAGACCGCGTCCGCGCTGGCAGCACCCAGCCCGCTGACGAAGCCGTGGGCCGGCCCGTCGGCCAGGGTGCGCCGGATGCACAGAAGCCCGATCGGCCCGACCGGGGCGGCGATGCTGAAGCCGATGATCAGGCCCTTGAGCAGGGCGGGCAGCGTGTCCATGGCGGGTGCTCCGGGTGGCTCAATCTGAAGCGATGGGAAGGATCGGCGTTTCCTTGACCGAGGAGAGCGCGATCACGGTGTGGGAGCGCGCGACGCCGGGCAGCGCCTTCAGCCGGTCGGACAGGAAGCGCTCCAGCGCTTCCGTGTTCGCCACGCGCACCTTGAGCAGATAGGACCAGCCCCCGGTGACGTGGTGGCACTCCTGGACCGCCGGCGTGGCGCGCATGGCGTCGCGGAAGGGCGCGTCATGCTCCGGACGGTCGAGCAGCACCTCGACGAAGGCCAGCACGTCCAGCCCGGCGGCCTTGGGCGACAGCCTTGCCCCCCAACCCTGGATCACGCCGTTGGCTTGCAGCTTCTTCAGCCGCTCGTTCACGGCGGACACCGAGAGTCCGGCCGCCGTTCCGATGTCGGCGTAGGAAGCGCGTCCATCCTGCTGGATGTGCGCGATGATTTTGCGGTCTGTGTCGTCCATAACCGAAATAATTGCCGATTATGCGGGCGACGGCAAGGCCAATTCTCCGATCAGCCGCCCATCCGGCGGAAATCCGGCTTGCCGGCGCCGCAGCGCGGGCAGAACCAGTCCGTCGGCAAGTCCTGGAAGGCGGTGCCTGCCGGCGCGCCGTGCTCCGGGTCGCCGTCGCGGGGGTGATACTCGTAGCCGGGGCAGTCGCCGCCGCCGCACCGCCAGATTTCGGACAGGCGCGGGTCCTCGGCCCGCGTGGGGCGGACGAACAGGGCAAGGATGACGGCAGGGATCAGGCGCAAGGCGCCACGCCGCTGGAGGAAACGGGGAAGGGGGTGGGGAAGGGTGGGCATGGCGGACCATCCGGCGGATCGAGGTGCCGCACTATGCCCCGCGATCCTTTGCGGGATGATGACGGTCGTGGAGCGAAGCGGAGCGGGTCAGCGCCGCCGCGGCACCTTGCCCTTGAGATGCGCGCGCTGGAGCTTCGCGCCGGCCAGATCCGCTCCGTCCAGGTCGGCGCTTTCCAGATCGGCGTCGGTCAGGTTCGCCTGAACCATGCGGGAATCGGTCAGCATGGCCTGCCGCAGGTCGGCGCCCATCAGATTGGCGGCCCAGGAACGGCCGGTGGGACGCCCGCTGGGGTCCTTGATTTCCGCCGGGCCGAGGTTGACCCGCGTCAGGTCGGCCCCGGTCAGCCGGGCGAAGCTGAGGTTGGCGCCGGACAGGTCGGCCCCCATCAGGTTTGCGCGCTCCAGATTGGCGCCGGACAGGTCGGCCATCATCAGCCGGGCGCCGGTCAGCGCCGCGTCGGACAGGTTGGCGCCGCGCAGCGAGGCTGCGCTGAGATTGACGCCGCGCAGGTCGGCACGGCTGAGGTCGGTGCCGTCCAGTTCAGCGCGCTCGCCGCGCTGGCCGACGCTGTCGATCCAACGCTCATGGTCGAAGATCGCCCGCTGGATTTCCGACCCCATGCTGTCGATCGGGCGGGTCAGGCAGGCGGAGCCGAGCTTGGCCTGCGAGAGGTCGCAATCGACCATCCGCGTGCCGACCAGATCGGCGTTGTCGAAGGTGGCGCCGTCCAGCAGGGCGCCGGTCAGGTTGGCCCCGTTCAGCCGCGCGCCCGACAGGTTGGCGTCGGTCAGCACCGCGCCGGTCAGGTCGGCGTTCTGAAGCACCGCCCCGCACAAGTCGGCTTCCGTCAGGTTGGCACCGGCCAGCACGGCGCCGGTCAGGTCGGTCGGAATGCCGCCCTCCGCCGTGGCGCCGCCCTGAAGGCGGGCCAGGGCGGTCCGGTGGGCTTGCCGGGTGGCTTCGGCGTCCTGGGCGTCTGGATGGGCGTCCGAGCCTGTTCCGCGGCGGGCGGCGCCACCCGGTTCCAGTGTTCCGGCGCGCAGATCGGCACCGCGCAGATTGGCGTTCGAGAAATCGGCAGAGCGCAAGCGGGCACCGCGCAGATCGGTCTGCATGAGATTGGCGCGCGTGATGTCCGCATCGCGCAGATCCACGCCGAACAGGTCGGCGCCAGCCAGATTGGTGCCGCTGAGCCGGCAGCGCGCCAGTTTCGCCCCGACCAGCCGGGCGCCGCGCAGATCGCGCTGGGCCAGGTCGGCGCCCTCCAGGTCGGCCAGCGCCAGATTGGCGCGCGCACCGCCCGGCTGGCCCTTGATCCAACGGGCGTGCCGGTCCAGCACTTCGGCCAACTGATCGGGCCGAAGATAGGAGGGTGCCGGCGCAGGGGCTGTGGCGACGGGGGACACGGGCAGGAATCTGACGGGGGTTGTTTTCACTATCCAAACTATGGGGGTAGATTCCTTACCGAAGGCTAAACGGTAAAGATCGCGGCAGTACCTCTTATGGTTGCCGTTTTTTTGCCCTGACCTTGTCACGATCGGTTCCGGCGGGGACTCTGGCGAATCGGAAGCGTGGTCCGCTGTGTTTCAGCGCTGTAACGCACCCATCACCTTGCCGACCATCGCGCGACCGCCCTGGCAAGCCTAGGAAACACGGGCCTTTTAAAGACATTAACCATTGGTTTCTTGACAGAAGCGGGGGCTCTGCCGCCAAAAGTCATCGGACAAAAAGGGGGTGCTCTGCGCGCAGCCCCGTTCGGGACCCCATGGAGGCATGATGACCGAGGCCAAATTCCAACCGACCCCAGCAGCCAAGCTCGGCCGGAGGGAACTGTTGCGCATCGGTCTGGCGACGGCCGCCGCCGGGATGGTGATGGCACCGGAGGTGTCGGAGGCGGCGTTGCGCGCCCCGCCGCGGCAATTGGTCCTGCTCAACCTCCACACCGGCGAGCGGGTGCGGGCGGAATACTGGTCCAAGGGCCGCTACCAGCGCGACGGCCTGCGCGAGATCAACCACCTCCTGCGCGACCACCGCACCGGTGCGGTGCATCCCATCGATCCAAAGCTGCTGGACCTGCTGCACGCCCTGACCCGCAAGGTCGGCAGCAAGACGCCGGTTCACATCATCTCCGGCTACCGCTCCCCCGAATCCAACGCGTGGCTGCGTGAACAGGACGGCAGCGGCGTCGCCCAGAACAGCTTCCACATGCAGGGCAAGGCCATCGACCTGCGGGTGCCCGGTCTGCCGTTGCGCACCCTGCAACGCGCGGCGCTCAGCCTGCGCGGGGGCGGGGTGGGCTATTACCCAGAGAGCAATTTCGTCCATGTGGACGTCGGTCCAAAGCGCCAGTGGGCATCCTGACCGGGCCTCCGCGAGGAAACGAAAAAGCCCCCGCCGGTCGGACGGGGGCTTTTTCTTTGGCGGAACCTTGTTTGACTGGGTCGCCTTACTCGACGGTGACCGACTTTGCGAGGTTGCGCGGCTGGTCGACGTCGGTGCCCTTCAGCACGGCGACGTGGTAGGCCAGCAGCTGGACCGGGATGGCGTAGAGCAGCGGGGCGACCAGCGGGTCGCAGGCCGGAAGCTCCAGCGACCAGCGGACCTTGTCGGACAGCTTGTCGATGCCCTTCTTGTCGGCGATCAGCAGCACCTTGCCGGACCGCGCACAGACCTCCTGCACGTTGGAGACGGTCTTCTCGAACAGGTTGTCCGACGGCACCAGGACGATCACCGGCACGCTCTCGTCGATCAGCGCGATGGGGCCGTGCTTCAGTTCACCCGCCGCGTAACCTTCGGCGTGGATGTAGCTGATTTCCTTGAGTTTCAGCGCACCTTCCAGAGCCAGCGGGTACATCGCGCCGCGGCCCAGATACAGAACGTCGCGGGCCTCCGCGACCTCCTGCGCCAGTTCGTGCAGACGCTCGTCATGGGCCAGCACGTCGGCGGCGCGGGCCGGAACCTCGCGCAGGGCCTGGGCGATCTGCTGCATCCGCTCCGCCGGGATCACGCCGCGGGCGTGGCCGACCGTGACAGCCAGACAGGCCAGCGTGGTCAGCTGCGTCGTGAAGGCCTTGGTCGAGGCGACGCCGATCTCCGGACCGGCCATGGTGTAGAGCACCGCGTCGGATTCGCGCGCGATGGTGCTTTCCGGCACGTTGACGATGGACAGGATCTTCTGGCCCTGGCGCTTGCAGTAACGCAGCGCCTCCAGCGTATCCAGCGTCTCGCCCGACTGGCTGATGAACAGGGCCACGCCGCCCTCGGGCAGCGGCGCCTCGCGGTAGCGGAACTCCGAGGCGATGTCGACCTCGACCGGCAGGCGGGCCAGCGTCTCGAACCAGTATTTCGCCACGACGCCGGCGTAATAGGCGGTGCCGCAGGCGACGATGGTCAGCTTCGTCGCCTTGGCGATGTCGAAGCTGGTCTCCGGCAGGGTGACGCGGCCGGTCTCCGGGTTGATGTAGGCGTTCAGCGTGTCGCCGATGACCTGCGGCTGCTCGTAGATTTCCTTGAGCATGTAGTGCCGGTAGCCGTCCTTGCCGATCAGGGCGCCGGACAGGGCTGTGGTCTTGACCGGACGCTCCACCACCGCGTCGGTGGCGTCGTGGATCACGGCGGCGGTGCGGGTCAGTTCCACCCAGTCGCCGTCCTCCAGATAGCAGATGCGGTTGGTCAGCGGCGCCAGCGCGAAGGCGTCCGAGGCGAAATACATTTCCCCCTCGCCGTAGCCGACGGCCAGCGGCGTGCCGTGGCGGGCGCCGATCAGCATGTCCTCCTGGCCGGAGAACAGCAGCACCAGCGAAAAGGCGCCGGTGAAGCGCTTGAAGGAGGCGGCGGCGGCCTCGACCGGACCCAGCCCTTCCTTCTCCATGTAATAGGTGACGAGGTGGGCGATCACCTCGGTGTCGGTGGCGCTTTCGAAGACGTAGCCGTGCTCGATCAGCTCGGTCTTCAGCTCCTGGTAATTCTCGATGATGCCGTTGTGCACCACGGCCACGCGGTGGGTGGCGTGCGGGTGGGCGTTGTTCTCGGTGGGGCCGCCGTGGGTGGCCCAGCGGGTGTGGCCGATGCCGATCACGCCCGGCAGCGGCGCCTCGCGCAGCTTGGCGTCGAGGTTGATCAGCTTGCCCTCGGCGCGGCGGCGCTCGATGCCGCCCTTGACCAGCGTGGCGACGCCGGCGCTGTCGTAACCACGGTATTCGAGGCGGCGGAGACCCTCGACGAGACGGGGGGCCGCGTCATGCGTGCCGATGATGCCGATGATGCCACACATGAACCTGCAACTCCTGAATGATGGCCGGGGCCGGGTGAACGGTCAACCGGGGCAATCTTACGCCTTTTTCGCTTTCTCGTTTTGCTTCCGTTCGCGGAAACGCTTGGCCCAGCCGGTGTAAGCCTGCTGGCGCCCGCGCGCCACGACCAGCGCGTCGCCCTCCACGTCGGTGGTGACCACGCTGCCCGCCCCGACGATCGCGCCGTCGCCCACCCTGACCGGTGCCACCAGCGCGGTGTTGGAGCCGATGAAGGCCCCGGCGCCGATGTCGGTGTGGCTCTTGGCGTAGCCGTCGTAGTTGCAGGTGATGGTCCCGGCGCCGATGTTGGCCTTCGCCCCCACCCGCGCGTCGCCGATGTAGGTCAGGTGGTTGACCTTGGCCCCGGCCTCGATCTTCGCGTTCTTGATCTCGACGAAGTTGCCGATGTGGGCGTCGGGGCCGATCTCCGCCCCCGGGCGCAGGCGGGCGTAGGGGCCGACCTGGGCGCCGCTGTCCACCCGCACCTGCTCCAGATGGCTGAAGGCCTTGATCTCGACGCGGTCGGCGACGACCACGCCGGGGCCGAACACCACATGCGGGCCGACGATCACGTCGCGGCCGAGGCGGGTGTCCACGCAGAAGGTGACGCTGTCCGGGTCGGTCAGGGTGGCGCCGTTGTCCATGGCGGCCTTGCGCAGGCGGCGCTGGATCAGCTTCTCCACCTCCGACAGCTCGGCGCGGGAATTCACGCCGACGACCTCCGCCGGGGCGGCCTCGACCACGGCGCAGGCCATGCCGTTGCTGCGGGCGATCTGCACCACGTCGGTGAGGTAGTATTCGCTCTTGGCGTTGCTGTTGCCGATGCGGTTGATCAGGTCGAACATCCGCGCGCCGTCGAAGGCCATCAGACCGGCGTTGCACAGGCTGACCTGGCGCTCCTCCTCCGAGGCGTCGAGATACTCGACGATCTTCTCCAGCCCGCCGCGGGCGTTCAGGATCAGGCGGCCGTAGGCGCCGGGATCGTCGGGGCGCATGCCCAGCACGACGACCGCCGGGTCGTTCGGCTGGCGCCGCGCGGCGACCATGGCGCGCAGCGTGTCCGGCGTGACCAGCGGCGTGTCGCCGTAGAGCACCACCACATCGCCGTCGAAGCCCTCCAGCAGGCCGAAGGCGGCGCGCACCGCGTCGGCGGTGCCGCGCTGCTCATGCTGCACGGCGGTGGGGTAGGGGGCGACGGCGTCGGCCACATTGTCCATGCCGGGGCCGACCACCACGACGACATGATCGGGGTCGAGCGCCCTCACCGCGGACAGCACATGGCCGACCATCGGTTGGCCGGCGACGCGGTGCAGGACCTTTGGCAGGTCCGACTTCATGCGGGTGCCTTTGCCGGCGGCGAGAATGACGCAGGCGAGCGGGCGGTGCTGAGTCATCGGATATCCCTGCAGTATTGGAAACGGGTTATGGCAAACGGGTGGAAAAACGTGCGCATCAAAATCCGGGCAATCGGTCTGTCCTCAAGCATTGAGTGCCACATCCGACGCCAGGACCCCAAGTCAACTTTTGTGTCAATCTGACATACACAAAACGCGGCCCGAGGGTGTACGCATCCCGCGCCAGCGGCACCGAAGGGCCTATGCGGGGGTGGATTGCCGGAACAGGGGCTCGCCGCCGGGGGAGGGGCGTGCTATCGAAAGAGGTATCCGCCCGTCTTTGCCCCGTCATGGAATGTCCGCCGATGTCCATCATGTCCGCCACCATTCCCTTTTCCGCGGTCGTCTTCGACCTGGACGGCACGCTGATCGACAGCGCGCGGGACATGACCCGCGTCCTGAACCGCACCCTGTCCCGGTTCGCGCGGCCCACCCTGACGGAGGAGCAGGTGCGCGGCATGGTGGGTGACGGGTCGGCCGCCCTCGTCCGGCAGGCCTTCGCGGCGACCGGCGACGCCCTGACCGAGGATGCTCTGAAGACGGCTCTGGCCGACTATCTCGACGCCTATTTCCAGGACGACGAACCCCCGGTGCTCTATCCCGGCGTCCCGGAAACCCTGGCGGTGCTGGCGGACAGTGGCGTCAGGCTGGGGCTGTGCACCAACAAGCCGGAGCGGATCACCCGGAAGCTGCTGGACGGGCTGGGCCTGTCGGCCCTGTTCGGCGCGCTGGCCGGCGGCGACACGCTGCCGGTGAAGAAGCCCGACGGGCGCCATCTGTCCTGGGTCGTCGACGCGCTGGGCGGCGGCAGCGCCGCGATGGTGGGGGACAACCGCAACGACGTTAAGGCCGCCCGCGCCGCCGGGGTGCCGGTGGTGGCGATGACCTACGGTTATCCCCGCATGCCGGTGCAGGAGTTGGGCGCCGATATCCTGCTCGACCGCATCGCCGACCTGCCGGACGCCCTGCGGCGGCTGGGCGCCTGAACGGCCGGCCGCGCTGCCGGGTCCGGCGAGGGCTTCGCCGTAGGTCTCCTTCTTGTCATGGTTAACGAGAGATTAACAGTGGCTAACGAAAGGTAAATGTAGTTGGATGGGTGCATCGAATGGTGGTGAGCGAAGGAGACACCCGATGGCCCAGATCCTTGCCTTCCCCGGTAAGACCCAGACCGGCAACACCCTCTCCGCCGACGTTCTGTCCATCGAAGGCCACACCACCAGCTTTACCCCGGCCAACAGCCAGATCGACTCGGCCACCGCCGACTTCGATCGGATGATGGCCCACCACAGCGACCTCCAGCGCAAGATGGCCGAGTTCAACCGTCTGTGCGAACAGGCGCTGGCCGAGCGGCCGATGGCCGAACTGCTGTACCATCCCACCGCCTGCAGCGGCAGCGTCGGGCGCGCCTGACCCCTCAAGGCGGGGCGGGACGCTCCGCCGTCTGATCGGTCTTGCGGGCGGCGATGAGGTGGACGACGACGCCGCCGAATCCGCTGTCGGTTTCCAGCCGGACGGGCAGGGGCGGGCCGGCCCCCTCCACCGGAGCGATCCACAGATCGACGGGCTGGCGCTCCTCCCGGTTTCCGCCGCGCTGCCAGAAGGGTTGGCGCGGCGTGCGCTCGTAGCCGGCGATCGGCTTGTGGGAGACCCGGCATTGCCGCGCCGTCCCCGAGAACACCGAATGGCGCGACGCCCCGACCATGGTCATTCCCCGGTCCGTGAAGATCATGTCATACCGGCGCCGCCCATCATAAATGGGCACCGTGCGCTGGCATCCCTCGCCGCGAAGCCCGGCGAGCAGCAATTCCAGAACCCCGCTTAACGGATCGCGGGTCTGACGGGTGAGGTTCTCGGGGACGGGGTCGCGGTCCTCCTCCTGCGGAGGCGGGGAGACCTGCGTGCGGACGCGGCCGTCCGGCCCATAATCCAAGGTGACGGTCCGCGGGGAACCGCGCAGAACGCCGGACTGGGTATGGCGGATCGGGACGACGCCATCCGGCCCGACCGTGCCGACGCTGAGCGATTGGGTTTCCCAGGGAAACAGGCGCCCCAGAAAGCCGTCCGTCGCGGCGTTGACCTGGACGCTGTAGCGGCCCTCGGTCAGGGTCAGTTCCGCCCGCGCGTCGAGCACGGCCACACCGCCCACATGGACGCGGTAGTCCAACTGCCAGCGCTGCGCCAGGGCGGGCAGGGAGAACAGACCGGCGAACGCCGCGCACATTCCTGCGATGAGGCCGGTGACGAGGGTGGCCGAGGGACGTCTGGCGGAAAGCTGGGCGGGAAGCGCGGTCCGGTGCGTCATGTCCATTGGCTCATCGGGGGCTCCGGGCGGAAGGGCTTCTTTGATATTGGTGTGAAACAGGTGCTTGACAGGAGGGGTCGGGGCCTTTAGAAACCCGCCTCACCGCAGCGGTGGCAACGACGCGACAGCGAAACGAGCCTGATGCCGACGCGGTTTTACTGGGATGGGCGCATAGCTCAGCGGGAGAGCACACCCTTCACACGGGTGGGGTCGTAGGTTCAATCCCTACTGCGCCCACCATCCCAAAGTCCGGTGGTTCATGGGCTTTGCGGATGGTACCATCCCCTCCACCATATGGGCCGGTCAAGATCGGGGTCCGTCGGGCCTCGCGTTGTCGTCTCTGTGGTGCGTCAGCGGTTGTTTCTTTGGGATGGGCGCATAGCTCAGCGGGAGAGCACACCCTTCACACGGGTGGGGTCGTAGGTTCAATCCCTACTGCGCCCACCATCCCAAACACCGCCTCCTCTCCCAGACATCGTTGGAATTCGCCAGTAATGGGCTGTCGCGCCGGTTGCGTGGCCCTGTGCTTGGACGCAACACCACAAAATACCCTTGCCCAATCGCGTGTGCCTTTTTGAGACGAACGCCACCGCAGTTGATTCAGATCAGCTACAGCCCGTGGGGTTTTCGTTTATCGCTTCCAGCATCCGATTTGCTCAATCATCTGGAAGCAGTGACATGGAAGATACGCGCGTGACCCTTCTCGCCCTCGGCCTGCTGGTCGTGGCGCTCGTCGTGATCCTCGGTTCGGTGGTCCTGTCTCCGGCCACCCTGGTCCTCCTGGCCACGCTCGGCGCCTGGGTGAACCTGACCTATCTGGTCGTCGTCACGCTGATGCGCTGACCCCGCCCGCGGGCGGGGGATCGCAGGGTCCGACCCGCCCGCTGGCTTGCCCGCAGGATGGAAAAATTTCAAATTCGGGCTCGCCCGGTTAATTCCATGACTGGACAGCGCCGATCCGGCGGTTTATCCCAGCGCCGTTTATGACGCCTGTGGAGCACCCGCCATGACCTCCCTCGCCGCCGCCCGCCTGCCGGAGTCGGAACAGCCCCTGCCGGTCGTCCGCAGCGTGGACGATCTCCGCGCCCAGGTTGCCGCCTGGCACCGCGACGGCAAGACGGTGGCCCTGGTGCCGACCATGGGGGCGCTGCACGACGGCCATCTCGCTTTGGTGCGCCGCGCGCGGGAACTGGCCGACCAAGTGGTCGCCAGCGTCTTCGTCAACCCGACCCAGTTCGCCCCGCACGAGGACTTCGACCGCTACCCGCGCGACGAGGCCGGGGATTCGCGCAAGCTCGCCTCGGCGGGCTGCCATCTGCTCTACGCCCCCACGGTGCGCGCGATGTATCCGGAGGGCTTCGCCACGGCCATCTCGGTCGGCGGCCCGGCGGAGGGGCTGTGCGGCACCTTCCGGCCCCAGATGTTCGGCGGCGTCGCCCTGGTCGTGACCAAGCTGTTCCTGCAGGCCCAGCCCGACGTGGCGGTGTTCGGCGAGAAGGACTACCAGCAGCTCATGGTCATCCGCCGCTTCGCCCGCGATCTCGACATCCCGGTGCGGGTGGAGGGGCTGCCGACGGTGCGGGAAGCCGACGGGCTCGCCATGTCCTCGCGCAACGCCTACCTGTCCGCCGATGAGCGCGCCCGCGCGCCGGAGCTGAACCGCGCGCTCCTCGACGCCGCCTCGGCGCTAGCCGGCGGGGCGGAGGCCGCGACGGTCCTGGAGGCGGTTCGGGCGCGCATCACCGCCGCCGGTTTCGGCTCCATCGACTATGTCGAGCTGCGCGACGCCGACACGCTGGTGCCGGTGACCCGCGCGGAGCGTCCGGCGCGTCTGCTGGCCGCCGCCTGGATGGGCAAGGCCCGCCTGATCGACAACGTCCCGGTCCTTCCGGCGTAGCCGCCGGCGTTCCATCCCCGGTCCGCACGCCTGCCCCCGCCACGCGAAGGATCGCAGAGGGGGTGTGGTGTCCTATACTCTCTGGCGACCGCGCTGTTGCGCGCAAGAACCAAGGGAAGGAAGGCACCATGCCGTATGATTCCGTGGACACCGCTCGCCGTCTTGGGTTGAAGGACGCCGAGTTGCTGCGATTCCAGGGCTTCGTCGATGGCCGGTGGATCGACGCCGACAGCGGGAAGACCGTGGAGGTGACCAACCCCGCCGACGGCAGCGTCCTGGGCAGCGTGCCGATGATGGGCGCCGACGAGACGCGCCGGGCCATCGAGGCCGCCGAGCGCGCCTGGCCGGCCTGGCGGGCGCTGACCGCCAAGGAACGAGCGAAGACCCTGCGGACGTGGTTCGACCTGATGATGGCGAACCAGGAGGATATCGCCCGCATCATGACGGCTGAGCAGGGCAAGCCGCTGGCCGAGGCGCGGGGCGAGGTGGCCTACGCCGCGTCCTTCATCGAATGGTTCGCCGAGGAGGGCAAGCGCGTCTACGGCGACACCATCCCGCAGCATCTGCCGGGCCGCCGCATCGTCGTGACCAAGGAGCCGATCGGCGTCACCGCCGCCATCACGCCGTGGAACTTCCCGGCGGCGATGATCACCCGCAAGGCCGGCCCGGCGCTGGCCGCCGGCTGCCCGATGGTCATCAAGCCGGCGACCGCCACCCCGCTGACCGCGCTCGCCATGGCGGTGCTGGCGGAGCGGGCGGGCATTCCGGCGGGCATCCTGAGCGTCGTCACCGGCTCCGCCCGCGCCATTGGCGGCGAGATGACCGGAAACCCGACGGTGCGCAAGCTGACCTTCACCGGCTCCACCGAGATCGGCAAGGAGCTGATGGCCCAATGCGCCGGCACGGTGAAGAAGGTGTCGCTGGAACTGGGCGGCAACGCGCCCTTCCTGGTCTTCAACGACGCCGACCTTGACGAGGCGGTGAAGGGGGCCATCGCGTCGAAGTACCGCAACACCGGCCAGACCTGTGTCTGCGCGAACCGTCTGCTGGTGCAGTCGGGAGTTTACGACGCCTTCGCGGCCAAGCTGGCCGAGGCGGTGAAGGCGCTGAAGGTCGGTCCCGGCCTGACCACCGAAGGGGCGCAGCAAGGGCCGCTGATCGATATGGCGGCGGTGGAGAAGGTCGAGGACCACATCCGCGACGCCACGGAGAAGGGCGCGCGCGTGGTGCTGGGCGGCAAGCGGCACGAACTGGGCGGCAGCTTCTTCGAGCCGACCATCCTCGCCGACGTGACTCCGGCGATGAAGGTGGCGCGCGAGGAAACCTTCGGCCCGGTCGCCCCGCTGTTCCGCTTCGAGACGGAGGAGGAGGCCGTGCGCATGGCCAACGCCACCGAATTCGGTCTGGCCGCCTATTTCTACAGCCGCGACATCGGCCGCGTCTGGCGGGTGGCGGAGGCGCTGGAATACGGCATCGTCGGCATCAACGAGGGCATCATCTCCACCGAGGTCGCCCCCTTCGGCGGCATGAAGGAAAGCGGCATCGGCCGCGAGGGTTCCAAGTACGGCATCGAGGATTACTTGGAAATCAAGTATTTGTGCATGGGCGGCATCGGCGGCTGAATGCCGGGCGCTGATTTCAAGTAAAAAAGCGGGGCTGGTCGCGCGACGCGCTTTGACCGGTCCCGTTTTTTTATCTAGGATAAATCATCGTTAAATATGCCCATGCCCCATCCGGGGAATGATGGGGGAAAGGCGGCCCGTGCGGTTCCTGCTGCGGCGCTCCGATGGGGAATCGGTGTCGTTGATGCCTGTCCTCGTCGCGGTGTTTCTGGTGCTGCTCGCCGCGTTGGGCACCTGGACGGTGGTCTCCGCCAAATCCGGTACGCGAAGCGCCGGTGGCGACCGCAAGGCGCAGAAGACTTACGCGTCCCTGCCGACGATGACCTTCACGCTGGGCGGCAGCGACGCGCGTCTGGTGGACATCCGCGTGCTGCTGGAGATCGAGCCCACCGGGGACCCGAACCCGGCTATGCCCTTCGTTCCGCGCATCGCCGACCAGATGGCCGACCGGCTGCGCCAGATCGAGCCGGGCCAGTTGAACGGGGCCGAGGGCGCCAACCTGATCAAGAGCACCGTGGCGAGCGTGATGAAGCGCGAGGCGCAGGCCATTCGCGTGCGCGAGGTGCTGCTGGAGCGGATGGTGGTGCGGTAGCTGGTGGCATCGCTTGCCCCCACCCTAACCCTCCCCCGCTTCGCAGGGGAGGGAACGGACGCCGCTTTGCAGAAGGCACCCTCCCCTGCGAAAGTGGGGGAGGGTCGGGGTGGGGGCAAGCGGCGCCCCAGGGAAAACGCCTTACTCCGCCGCCGCGCGGCGGTCGGCGTCGCGCTTCAGACGGGCGCGCTTCAACTCTTCGGCCAGCAGGAAGGCCAGTTCCAGCGCCTGGCTGGCGTTCAGCCGCGGGTCGCAGGCGGTGTGGTAGCGCAGCGCCAGCTTGTGGTCGGTGATCGCCTGGGCGCCACCCGTGCACTCCGTCACGTCCTGGCCGGTCAGCTCGAAATGGACGCCGCCGGCGTGGGTGCCCTCGGCCTCGTGCACCGCGAAGAAGTCGCGCGCCTCCGACAGCACCTTCTCCACCGGGCGGGTCTTGTAGCCGCTGGAGGACTTGACGGTGTTGCCATGCATCGGATCGCTGGACCAGACGACGACGCGGCCCTCGCGCTGCACCTTGCGCAGCAGGGGCGGGAACTTCTCCGCCACCTTGTCGGCGCCCATGCGGACGATCAGGGTCAGGCGGCCCGGCTCGTTGGTCGGGTTCAGCAGGTCGATCAGGCGGATCAACTCGTCCGGATCGGTCGTCGGGCCGCACTTCAGGCCGATCGGGTTCTTCACGCCGCGCAGGAACTCCACATGCGCGCCGTCCAGCTGGCGGGTCCGGTCGCCGATCCACAGCATGTGGGCCGAGACGTCGTACCAGTCGCCGGTGGTGCTGTCGACGCGGGTCATCGCCTGCTCGAACGGCAGCAGGAGCGCCTCGTGGCTGGTGAAGAACTCGGTCTCGCGGATCTGCGGGGTGGTCTGGGCGGTGATGCCGCAGGCCGCCATGAAGCCCAGCGTCTCGTCCAGCCGGTTGGCGATCTCGCGGAACTGCTCACCGGCGGGGGAGCGCTCGACGAAGCCCAGCGTCCACTGGTGCACCTTGTGCAGGTCGGCGTAGCCGCCCTGCGAGAAGGCGCGCAGCAGGTTCAGCGTGGCGGCGGCCTGGGTGTAGGCCTGCATCATGCGCTCCGGGTCGGGAACGCGGGCGTCCGGCGTGAAGTCGAAGCCGTTGATGATGTCGCCACGGTAGGACGGAAGCTCGATCCCCTCCAGCACCTCGGTGTCGGCCGAGCGCGGCTTGGCGAACTGCCCGGCCATGCGGCCCACCTTGACCACCGGGATGGCGGCGCCGAAGGTTAGCACGACGGCCATCTGCAGCAGGACGCGGAAGGTGTCGCGGATGTTGTTCGGGTGGAACTCCGCGAAGCTCTCCGCGCAGTCGCCGCCCTGCAGCAGGAAGGCGTTGCCGGCGGCGGCGGCGGCGAGGCTGTCCTTCAGCCGGCGCGCCTCGCCCGCAAAGACCAACGGGGGATAGGAGGACAGGCGCTGCTCGACCGCTTCGACCTTGGACGGGTCCGGATAGGTCGGAAGCTGCTTCGCCGGCTTCGACCTCCAGCTGTCGGGGGACCAACGCTCAACCATGACGCCCGCTCTTTCCTTGTGCTAAGGGTTCCTCTCGAAGGCCGGATGGCGGCCAGAGGGGTACTCTGTATAGCGGTCGCCGGGAAATTTTTCCATAGTTTCGACCGCAACTTCCGCAATGGATGATGCGGCGTCGCGCCCGAAAAAGCGCGCTGGCCGGGGCATCCGGCTGGAGCCTATACAGACGGTTACGCAGGTGTGCGGAAGGGTTGAACGGGTGAAACCATCCTCCTGGGGTCAGGCGGCCTCCGTCTATCTTGACCGGCGCGTTCTGGCCATTCTGTTTCTTGGCTTTTCGGAAGGGCTGCCGCTGGCGCTGACCGGGTCCACCCTGTCGGTCTGGCTGCGCGAGGGCGGCATCAGCAAGACGGCCATTGGCCTGTTCGCGCTGGTCACCATGCCCTACGCGCTGAAGTTCGTCTGGGCGCCGCTGATCGACCGGCTGCGCCTGCCGGTGATGACCCGCCTGTTCGGGCGGCGGCGCGGCTGGGCGCTGGTGGCGCAGGCCGGGCTGATGGCGGCCCTGATCGGGCTGGGCAGCACCAACCCGGTCACGGACATGTGGTGGACCGCCATGCTGGCCGTGGTCGTCGCCTTCTTCTCGGCCAGCCAGGACATCGTGGTCGACGCCTACCGCGTCGAGGTTCTGGAGGAGCACCAGCAGGCCGCGGGTGCGGCCATCCTCGTGCTCGGCTACCGCTTCGGCATGCTGGCGGCGGGGGCGGGGGCTTTGTACCTCGCGGAGTTCTTCGGCTGGCATGTCGCCTACTACGTCATGGCCGGGCTGGTCGCGGTCGGCATGGTGACGATCCTGCTGAACCGCGAGCCGAAGGTCGCGGACACCGCGGAGTCCAAGGCGCGGGAGCAGCATGTGGCCGACTGGCTGGCCGCCCGCCCGCACCTGACGGGCTGGAAGGCGGACCTGCTGGCCTGGATCTACGGCGCCGTCGTGGCGCCCTTCGTGGAGTTCATGACGCGCCCGTCCTGGGCGGCGGTCCTGCTGTTCATCGCCTGCTACAAGCTGGGGGACGTGCTGGCGGGGGTGATGTCGGCGCCCTTCTACGTCGATCTCGGCTTCGAGAAGACGGAGATCGCCAACGTCACCAAGCTGTTCGGCCTATGGGCGACGATCATCGGCGGGCTGATCGGCGGCGTGCTGGTCGGGCGCATCGGCGTGCTGCGCGGGCTGCTGGTCGGCGGGCTGATGCAGATGCTGTCCAACCTCGGCTACGTCATGCTGGCGCAGGTCGGGCACGACGTGTCGGCGCTGGCGGTGACGGTGGCGCTGGAGAATGTTTGCGGCGGCATCGCGACGGCGGCCTTCGTCGCCTACCTGTCCAGCCTGTGCAACACGGCCTACACCGCCACGCAATACGCGCTGCTCAGCAGCTTCTACAAGCTGGGCGGGGACCTGTTCGGGGCGTCGTCCGGCTGGCTGGCCGAGCGGATGGACTGGAGCAGCTTCTTCCTGCTGTCCACCGGCGGGGCGGTGCCGGGGCTGCTGGTTCTGCTGTGGCTGATGACGCGGCCAAGGCGGGACGAGGCGGTCGTGAAGGCCGGAACGTGAGACTTGCCCCCACCCTGGCCCTCCCCCGCTGGGCGGGGGAGGGGAATTGGGGCGTTAGGGGTTACTTCACCGGGGTCATCTTGCCGGAGCCGGGGCCGGCGCCGAGGTCGGCACCCGTCACCGGGTTCACGTCGGTGCGCGACATGGTGCGCTTGGCGGCCTCGTTGACGGCCTTCATCTCTTCCGCCGCCAGCCGGACCGAGGGGTTGCCGTCACCGCCGCTGACCGGGCCCTGGTCGGGGGTGACGTTCACGAACTCCCACTGCTCGCCCTGGTTCCACGGGCCGCGCATGTCGCCGTCGCCCTGGCTCATGTTGTAGTACTTGTCGGTGTATTCGGGGTTGCCCGGCAGCTTGCCCGGCGGGAAGTTGTTCTCGATGGAATAGAGCGCCTTCTCGAACATCTTCTGGTGCGCCACCTCGCGGGTCATCAGGAAGGTCAGCGCGTCCTTCACGCCCGGATCCGGGGTGATGTTGATGAGGCGCTCATAGATGATCTTGGCCCGCGATTCCGCGGCGATGTTGGAGCGCAGGTCGGCGGTCGGCTCGCCGATGCTGTCGATGTAGCCGCCGGTCCACAGCTGCCCCGCGGAGTTGGTCAGGGCCGGGCCGCCGCCGTAGAGCAGGGCCAGCGTGTGGCTGCCGTTGCCCTTGGCGATGTCGGCGTAGAGGTCGGTGACCTCCTCGGCGCCCTCGGCCAGCTTGCCCTTCACGCCCTTGGTCAGCATGGCGACGATGCTGCCGATGATCTCCAGATGGCTCAGTTCCTCGGTCGCGATGTCGATCAGCATGTCCTTGCGGCCCGGGTCCTCGTCGGAAAGGCCCTGCGTGAAGTAGCGCAAGGCCGCCGCCAACTCGCCCTGGGGACCGCCGAACTGTTCCAGCATCAGGCTGGCCAGCTTCGGGTCCGGTTCGGCGACGCGGACCGTGTACATCAGGTTCTTGTTGTGCATGAACATGCGTAGGAGCCCTCCCGCTGCCTGGATGAAGGATGGGAGGCGACGGCTTCCGCGGGGGTGCTTGACCGCCGCCGTGATCGCCGCCGCCATCGTCGTGTGCCCTCAACACAGGCTTCTTAGAAGCGTTCCAGGAAATCAGGCTCCTGACCTTTGGTTTTATGTCCGATCGTCAGGACACCTTCTCGCGCATCAGGACGAACTCCTCCGCGGTAGACGGATGGAGGGCGATGGTGCGGTCGAAATCTCTCTTTGTGGCGCCGCAGTTCAGGGCGATGCCCAGCCCCTGGACGATCTCCGGCGCGTCCATGCCCATCATGTGGCAGCCGAGCACGCGCTGGCTCTCGCCGTCCACAACCAGCTTCATCAGGACGCGCTCGTCGCGGCCCGACATGGTGTGCTTCATCGGGCGGAAGCCCGCCTTGTAGATGTCCACCGTCGCGAATTTCGCCCGCGCCTCCGCCTCGGTCAGGCCGACGGTGCCGAGCGGCGGGATGGAGAAGACGGCGGTCGGGATGTTGGCGTAGCTGATGCTGGTCGGGTTGTCGTTGAACAGCGTCTCGACGAAGGCCCGCCCCTCGGCGATGGCGACAGGGGTCAGGGCCATGCGGTCGGTGACGTCGCCGACGGCGAAGATGTTGTCCACGCTGGTGCGCGAATACTCGTCCACCCGGATCGCCCCGGCGTCGTCCAGCGCGACGCCGGCGGCCTCCAGCCCGAGGTCGCGCGTGTTGGGACGGCGCCCGGTCGCCGCCATGACGAGGCCGGCGGAATGCTCCCGCCCCAGCTGGTCGGTGACGGTGAAGCCGCCGGGGCCATCCTCGACCTTCACCGGCTGGGTGCGGGTGAGGATGGTGATGCCGCGCTTGCGCATCTCCTGGGCCAGGGCGACGCGGATGTCGTCGTCGAAGCCGTTCAGAAGCTCCTCGCCGCGGATCATGATCGTGACCTCGGCGCCCAGGCCGCGGAAGATCCCGGCGAACTCCACGGCGATGTAGCCACCGCCCAGGATGATGACGGAGTGGGGCAGGGTGCCGAGCTGCAACGCCTCGTTGGAGGTGACGGCGTGCTCGATCCCCGGAATCTTGGGCAGCGCCGGCCAGCCACCGGTGGCGACCAGGATGTTCTTCGCGGTGTAGCGCTGGTTGGCGACCTCCACCGTGTGGCGGTCGATCAGCCGTCCGAAGCCGGTGTGCAGGGTGACTCCGGAGTTCTCCAGCATCTTGATGTAGATGCCGTTCAGCCGGTCGATCTCCGCGTCCTTGCGCCCTATCAGCGTCGCCCAGTCGAAGGCCGGCATGGTGGTGGACCAGCCATAGGCGCTGGAGTCCTCGAAGGCGTCGCGGAACTGGGCGGCGTAGACCAGCAGTTTCTTCGGCACGCAGCCGCGGATGACGCAGGTGCCGCCGACCCGGCTGCCTTCGCAGATGGCGACCTTGGCCCCCATGGCCGCGGCCCGCCGGCTGGCCGCGACGCCGCCGGAGCCGGCACCGATGGTGAACAGGTCGAAATCGAACTCGGCCACGGCCGTCTCCTTGCAATCCCAAGATCCGAACGGGACAGGAGTGTTCCCCATTCCGGAACGCCTGTCGAGCGTTGGCCGAGATGGCGGATCAGGGCGGCTGGCTGGCTTTCCCTCAGCGCATGACGAGTTCCTGGACCAGCACCTGCCGGATCTTCATCGCGCCGAGTTCCTTCGCGGCGGTGCGCATCACCGCGTCCTTGATGTAGAAGGCGCCGTTGCGCCCGCGAAGCTCGCCGGGGTCGGTGTCCAGCATCACGTTGGTCATGGCGCTGGCGATCCGTGGCCCATAGCTCTCCACCGTCTTGACCGGGGCGGTCGGCTCCATGTCCAGCACCACGCGGACCCGCAGCTCGCGCAGCCGGTCGCCGTCGCTCAGCGTGAAGATCATCGCCGGCAGCCGCGCGTAATTGGCGGCGGTCCGCAGCGTGTCCCCCACCACGCGCCCGGCCTGCGCCGTGCCGGGCTTCAGCAGGAAGGCCCCGCCGGTGCCCGCGGCGGCCAGCCCGGCCATGGTGCAGAGAAGCCCGACCACCACCCGCCGGCTCAGGCGATCCAGCGTCGAGGGGGCTGCCGTCGAGGGGCCTGCCGCAATGTTCGGCGCGTTCTGGCGGATTGTCCGGCTCATGCCGACCTCGTCGCTTTTCCCGGCACCGAAAGGGGGTGGTGCCTGTTCTTGGGTGTATGGTGGATGGGTAAAAGGAAGTCGTCAAATACAGGTATTTTATACTTTTTGATGACAGCGCATTACAGTCAGGAACTGCGCATCTCTTCTCAGCTTCTTTGTGTTTGAAATGCGCCGGATTTCGTATTGTATTTTCGGTAAATCACCATTGCTTGCGGCGGTTGGCCGAAGCGGATGAAGCCTCTTCCACCGGAGGGCCGGGGCGTATAATGCTGGTTTCTCAGTCGGATTGCCGTTCCCGCCGCGGGAGCGGCCTCCGGATGGGGCCATCGTGAAGGGCAAGAGCGGGAAGACAAGGACATCGCCATGGACGAGACCAGGAACCAGCCGCCGGCCAGTCACACGCCCGCCAGCCATCCGCCCGCGTCGGCCATCACCGAATGGACCGACACCTATTTCAAGCGGACCAAGGAGGCGGTCGGGAAATTCGGTGACAAGAAGGTCACCTACGCCATCTTCATGCGCCGCCCTGTGGTCTGCGCGCCGCGACTCGCCATCGAATGGCTGGAGGCGGTGGCGCGGGAGCGCGGGTTCGACCTCGACATCGTCCTGAACTATCCGGAAGGAAAGTGGGTCGGTGCGGGCGAGCCGATCCTCTACATCACCGGCTCCTTCTACCATCTGGTCGACACCGAGACGATCATCCTCCAGAAGCTCGGCCCCGCCTGCGTCGGCGCCTACAACGCCTTCACCATGTGCGCCGACCTGCCGAAGACCGCCTTCCTCGCCATGGAGGCGCGCCACTGCGCCGGCACGGAAATGGAGGAGATGATGGCCTACGCCGCCTCGGTCGGGTCGGACCGGGCGAAGCGCAAGGTCGGCGCCAAGGGCTTCATCGGCAACGCCACCGACGCCACCGCCCATTTCTTCGGCCAGAAGAAGGGCATGGGCACGATGCCGCACGCGCTGATCGGCTACGCCGGATCGACCGTGCGGGCGGCGGAGATGTTCCACGAGACCTTCCCCGAACTGCCGCTGACCGTCCTGGTCGATTACTTCGGGCGCGAGGTGACCGATGCGCTGGAGGTCTGCCGCCGCTTCCCCGGCCTCGCCGCGCAGGGCAAGCTGGCGGTGCGGCTCGACACGCCGGGCGGGCGCTTCCTGGAAGGGCTGGACCCGCCGGGCTCCTACGCGGTGCTGGAGCGGCACGCCCCCCACTCCATCCGCGGTTATCGCGACGAGACGCAGCTCCGCTATCTGATCGGCACCGGCGTGTCGGCGGCGGCGATCCATTTCATGCGCGAGAAGCTGGACGAGGCCGGTTTCCCGGCGGTGAAGATCGTCGCCAGCTCCGGCTTCGGCCCGGCGAAGTGCCGCCTGATGGCGGAGGCCAACGCCCCCGTCGACATCATCGGCACCGGCAGCTATCTGCCCGAGCGCTGGACCGAGACCTACGCCACCGCCGACATCATCGAGTACGACGGCGAGAAGCGCGTGAAGGTCGGCCGCGAGTTCCTGTTCCGCAAGTAGCATCGTCGGTCCGCACGAAGAACGCCCCTCCGCCGGCCGTGCCGCGGAGGGGCTTTTGCGTTCAGCGGGTCAGCACCATCACCAGCCGTTCGACCGGCGTGTTGTTGACGAGGTGCGAGTCGACGATCTCGTCGATGTCCTCAGGCGTTTCCGGGCGGTACCACAGCCCCTCCGGATAGACCACCATCAGCGGCCCGGCGGAGCAGAAGCCGAGACAACCGGTCCAGGCCATGCCGACGTCCAGCAGCCCCTTGGCCTGGATGCGCTGGCCGAGCTGCTCCCACAGCGGGTGGGCGTTCTTCGCCGCGCAGCTCCCGCGCGGGTGGCCGGGCGGGCGCTGCTGGGCGCAACAAAAGACGTGGTGGCGGAACACCTGAGGCAGGTCGAGGGACATCGAAGGCTCCATAGGCCATAATTTAATTATGGTTATAGAGCTTGCTGCGGTGCAGCGCCACCGTTTAAAACGATTCCAATGTCTCAGCTGTCCTATTCATCAGGCATCCTCTGCCAGCCGCAGGCCGGTGAAGGACAAACGGGATTCCGGCCGCAGGTAATGCCGGGTCGTCGGGTTGGCGTGGTCGAAGGGGGTGACGCAGCTGCCGCCCCGCAGCACCATGCGGTTGATCATGAAGCGGCCATGGACGGCCTCGTCCACACCGTCCGGCAGGCGATAGCCGGGGTAGGGGGTGAAGGGGCTGCGCGTCCATTCCCACACGTCGCCGAACAATTGCCAGGGGCCGTCGCCGTGGCAGGTGCTGGGGCGCGGGTGGCGGTGGCCGGTGCCCAGCAGGTTGCCCATGCTGTCGCAGCGCGACGCCACGGCCTCCCACTCGGCCTCCTCGGGCAGGCGCTTGCCGGCCCAGCGGGCGAAGGCGTCGGCCTCGAACCAGCTGACATGGCAGACCGGCTCGGCGGGATCGAGCGCGCGCATGCCGTAGAGGGTGAAGATCTGCCACGCGCCGTCGCGCCATTCCCAATAGAGCGGGGCCTGCCAACCCTCGGTCTGCACCGCCTCCCAGCCATCGGCGAGCCAGAGCGAACGCTTCGCGTAGCCGCCGTCCTCGATGAAGTCGCGGAAGGCGCCGCAGGACACCGGCAGGGCGGCGAGGCGGAAGGGCCCCAGATGGACGCGGTGGCGCGGCCCCTCATGGTCGAATCCGGCTCCGGCTTCCGTCCGCCCGATCTCGACCATGCCCCCCTCATGCTCGATCCAGCGTTCGGGCTGCGGCGGAGCCGGCACGGCCTGCGGCGGCTGGTCGTAGGCGGGGCGCAGGGGGTTGCTCCAGAAGGCGTGCTTGATGTGGGTCAGCAGCCGTTCCTGGTGGCGCCGCTCGTGCGTGATGCCGACGATCACGCGGTCGGCGATCTCCGGCAGTTCCGCCTCTTCGGCCTGGTTCAGCAGGTGCAGCACCGCGGCGTTCACATGGTCGCGGTAGCGCATCACCTCCGCCGCGTTGGGCCGGGAAAGCAGGCGCAGGGTGGGGGAGGGAAGCTGGTGGCTGCCGAAGCGGTCGTCGCGCGCGGCGAACAGCGTCAGAAAGGCTGGATCGAAGGGGCGGTAACCGGGGTTGCAGGGCACCAGGACGGTGGTTTCGAACAGCCACGTCGTGTGGGCGAGGTGCCATTTGGCCGGGGCGCCATCGGCCACCGACTGGACCATCAGGTCTTCGGGCGACAAGGGGGCCGCGAGTTCGGCGGTGCGGGCGCGGATCTTCTGGAAACGGGTGGAAAGGGCTTGGCGAAGGGCGTCGCCGGACGGCTGGGCGTGCGTGGCGAGATGGGTGTCGGGCACGGGGGAACCTCCCTGCGGGAGCGGGTTTTCCGCGGCGGGAACGGCGCGGGAACGCGCCCGGACTCCGCCGGAGAAACAACAGATCCATTGTGCCGCATGGTCCAACCATCCTGGGTGGCGCATCGGAGGGGGGCTTTCTCCGAATTCGCGCATCGCACCCGCGGTGGAACCGTGGTCAGGCGTCCACCACCAGATGCGGACGGAAGGCGCCTTCGAGCGTCAGGAGAAGGCGCAGATACACGGCAACGCGCCGCGATGTCGTCGTCCGCTGCTCCAGGCAATCGCGGAGCTGGTTGGCGAGCGCCACATTCTCCGCCGTCTGCCCGGGCGGAAGCGCCGGGTGCGTCGGCGCCGCCATGCCGACGATGTGGTCATGGTCGACCGAATGGGCCGCGACGGCCTTTTCGAGGAGCGCCGCCGCGATGCGTTCGATGTCCTCATCTGGTGGCGGCTGGGCGAGGTTGGGGGCGAGGTGGGGCGGCGGACGGCGGTTCGCGAGCTGCGCGCGCAGGTTCTGCTTGATGCGTGCCCGCTGCCCGGCGTTCAGCGTGTCCAGCTCATCGATTTCGTCGAACAGCAGATCGTAGAGGCGTCGCCGCTTGTGGTTGGCCTCGTCCTGGTCGCGTCGCTCCTGCTGCTCGCGCTCCTGCTGTTGCAGGTCCTGCCGATTCTGTCGCCGTTTCCTGCGGTCGGTCGCGCTGCCGGTGCGCTCCACCACGCCGGCCGAGCGGACCAGGGGTTCCGGGCGTCCGATCGATCCGTCGGTCATGGCGACCTCCACCGAAAGTGGCTGGGACTGTTCAGTGTACCAACTGTCGCGATTCTGTCAAGGTGACGCTTTGACGTGCGGCGAAGGACCTGTTTCAGGTGAGCGTTGTTCACCCGAACACGCGGCGTACTCGTTTGTCAGGGGCGTGGCTCGGGCTCGACAGTGGGGCATCCCAAACGCAGGACAAAAGGAACGCGCCATGCCCCTGACGACCAAACACGCCGACCCCGCCAACCCCGTGCTGTGCGTCACCGCCGGGGGGATCGCCACCCTCACCCTGAACCGCCCCGCCAAGCTGAACGCCATCAGCACGGCGCTGGCCGCCGCCATGCTCGACACGCTGGATGCGCTGGAGGTCGACGCTGCGGTGCGGGCCATCATCGTCACCGGCGCCGGGGAGCGGGCCTTCTCCGCCGGGGCGGACATCGCGGAGTTCACCCCAGCCGTCCGGCGGGGACCGGAGGCCGCGGTGCGCGCCTTCCGGCCCGGCCAGACCCTGTGCGCGCGGATCGAGTCCTTCCCCAAGCCCATCATCGCCGCGGTCAACGGCATCTGCTACGGCGGCGGCTGCGAGATTCTGGAGGCGTCACACCTCGCCGTCGCCAGCGAGCGGGCGAGTTTCTCCAAGGCGGAGATCAGGCTCGGCATGATGCCGACCTTCGGCGGGACGCAGCGGCTTCCCCGCAACGCTGGGCGCAAGCGGGCGCTGGAATGGCTGCTGACCGGCGACACCTTCCCGCCCGCGATGGCGCTGGCGGTCGGGCTGGTCAATCAGGTGGTGCCCCACGACGCGCTGCTGCCCGCCGCCTTCGAACTGGCCGGGCGCATCGTCCGGCATTCCCCGGCGGCGGTGTCCGGCATCCTTGGGGCGGTGACCCGCGGGCTGAACATGACCATCGGCGAAGGGTTGGCGGTGGAGACCGAGCGCTTCGCCCGGCTGGCACCGGGGGCCGACCTGCGCGACGGGCTGGAGGCGTGGCTGGCGCGCTGAATCACGCTCCTTCCGGGGGATCGTCCGGCATTTCGGTTTGCGCGGGGGCGTGCCGGTGTGCAGGATGCGGGGGTGGATGTGGACCGCTCCGCCCCCTATCTTCCGGGGCCGGGGCTTTTTGGCGTGGATGGCATGAGCGACGAGAACACCCTGTCCGAGAGCGGCGAGTCCCTGGAAAACCGGCGCAAGCGGCTGCGCTTCCGGTCGTGGCACCGCGGCATGCGCGAGATGGACCTGCTGATCGGCAGCTTCGCCGACGCCCATGTCCCGGACTTCGACCACGCGCAGCTCGACCGCTACGAGGCGCTGCTCGAACTCAGCGACCCGGACCTCTACAACTGGTACGCCGGGCGCGAGCCGCTGCCCGCCGAGCATGACACCGACGTCATGCAGCTGTTGACCAAGTTCCGCTACACGCCCCGTCAGGGGTCCTGAGGCCCGATCCTTGCCCAACTTCGAACAGTTGCAGCCGGGACGCTCCGGCCGCCTTCTGGTCGGCGGCGCCCCCGCCGGTCATGACGCCCGCGTCCTCGCCGACCTCGCCAAGCGAGCGGGGAGCGCCGGACTCCTCCACGTCGCGCTCGACGACACCCGCGCCGCCCAGCTGGCGGAGGCGCTGGCCTTCTTCGCGCCTTCGCTGGAGGTGCAGGTGTTCCCGGCCTGGGACTGCCTGCCCTACGACCGGGTGTCGCCCAACGGCGGCATCGTGGCGAAGCGCATCGACACGCTGACCCGCCTGCTGGCGCGCAAGGCGGACGCCGCGCCGCTGGTCGTGCTGACCACCGTCAACGCCATGGTGCAGAAGGTGCCGCCCCGCGCCGCTTTCCGCGACGCGGTGTTCTCGGCGAAGCTGCGCGACCGGATCGATCTGGAGAAGCTGCAGCGCTATCTGGCCGGCAACGGCTACACCCGCGCCCAGACGGTGCGCGAGCCGGGCGAGTTCGCCGTGCGCGGCGGCATCGTCGATCTGTTCCCGCCGGGCACCGACGAGCCGCTGCGCCTCGACCTGTTCGGCGATGAGCTGGAGGCCGTGCGCAGCTTCGACCCCATGTCGCAACGCACCACCGACAAGCGCGACGGCATCGACCTGAAGCCGATGTCGGAAGTCTTCCTCGACGAGGCCGGCATCGCCCGCTTCCGCTCCGGCTACCGGGAGCTGTTCGGCGCCGTCACCGACGACGACCCGCTCTACGAGGCGATCAGCGCCGGGCGCAAGTACGGCGGCATGGAGCACTGGCTACCGCTGTTCCACGAGACGATGGAATCGCTGCTGGCCTACATGCCCAAGGCCATCCTGTCGCTGGACCATCAGGCGACGGAGGCGCGCGATTCGCGCATCGCTCAGGTGGTGGACTTCCACGCCTCCCGCGAGAGCATGATCGTCATCGAGAAGCGGACGGGCTCGCCGGTCTACAAGCCGGTGCCGGTCGGCATGATGTTCCTCGACGCCCAGGCCTGGGACGACCTGTTCGCTGCCCACGCCGTGGCGCAGCTCCAGCCCTTCGGCACGCCGCCGGGCATCAAGGGCACGCTGGACGCCGGTGGGCGCCGCGGCCATGACTTCGCCGAGGAGCGGGCGCGCCCCGACGTCAACGTCTTCGAGGCGGTGAAGGACCACATCCGCGCGTTGCGGGCCGACGGGCGGCGCGTGCTGGTGGCCGGCTATTCCGCGGGCTCCCGCGACCGTCTGATGACGGTGCTGGGCGACCACGGCATTCCGGGGCTGGAGCCGGCGGAGAGCATCGAGGACGTCCGCCGCTTCGACCGCAACATCATCGGCATGATCGTGCTGGGGATGGAGCACGGCTTCACCTCCGCCGACATGGCCGTCATCACCGAGCAGGACATCCTCGGCGACCGCCTCGTCCGCCCGGCGGCGAAGAAGAAGCGCAAGGCCGCCAACTTCATCGCCGAATACACGGCGCTGGCCTCGGGCGACCTCGTGGTGCACATGGACCACGGCATCGGGCGCTACGACGGGTTGGAGACGCTTGAGGTGTCCGGCGCGCCGCACGACTGCCTGCGGCTGATCTACGAGGGGGGCGACAAGCTCTACGTCCCCGTCGAGAACATCGAGGTGCTGACCCGCTACGGGTCGGAGGACGCGCACGCGCAGCTCGACAAGCTGGGCGGGGCCGGCTGGCAGGGCCGCAAAGCCCGCGTCAAGAAGCGCCTGAAGGACATGGCCGAGGCGCTGCTGAAGATCGCCGCCGAGCGCATGCTGAAGAAAGCCGATCCGGTCTACACGCCGGAGGGCGTCTATCAGGAATTCGCCGCGCGCTTCCCCTATCCGGAGACCGACGACCAGCTGAAGGTGATCGAGGAGGTCTTCACCGACCTCGGCTCGGGCCGTCCGATGGACCGGCTGGTCTGCGGCGACGTCGGCTTCGGCAAGACGGAGGTGGCGCTGCGCGCCGCCTTCCTCGTCGCCATGAGCGGCCAGCAGGTCGCCGTGGTGGTGCCGACCACGCTTCTGGCGCGGCAGCACTTCAAGACCTTCACCACCCGCTTCGCGGGGCTGCCGCTGCGCATCGTCCAGCTCTCCCGCATGGTCACCGCCAAGGAGCAGACCAAGGTCAAGCAGGAGCTGACGGAGGGCACTGCCGACATCGTCATCGGCACCCACGCGCTGCTCGGCAAGGGCGTGCAGTTCAAGCAGCTCGGCATGGTCATCGTCGACGAGGAGCAGCATTTCGGCGTGAAGCAGAAGGAGCGGCTGAAGGAGCTGCGCGCCGACGTGCATGTCCTGACGCTGACCGCCACGCCGATCCCGCGCACGCTCCAGATGGCGCTGTCCGGCGTGCGTGAGCTGTCGCTGATCGCCACCCCGCCGGTGGACCGCTTGGCGGTGCGCACCTTTGTGCTGCCCTACGACCCGGTGGTGGTGCGCGAGGCCATCCTGCGCGAGCATTACCGGGGCGGCCAGACCTTCTACGTCTGCCCTCGCGTGGAGGACCTGCCCAAGGTCGCCGAGCGGGTGCGCGAGCTGGTGCCCGAGGTGAAGATCGTCACCGCCCACGGCCAGATGCCCGCCAGCGAGCTGGAGGAGGTGATGACCGCCTTCGACGAGGGCAAGTTCGAGGTGCTGCTCGCCACCAACATCATCGAGAGCGGCATCGACATTCCCAACGCCAACACGCTGATCGTGCACCGGGCGGACATGTTCGGCCTGGCGCAGCTCTACCAGATCCGCGGGCGCGTCGGCCGCTCGAAGGTGCGCGGCTACGCCTACCTCACCTACGCGCCGAACAAGCCGCTGACCGGCACGGCACAGCAGCGGCTGCACGTCATCGAGACGCTGGACAGCCTGGGCGCCGGCTTCCAGCTGGCCAGCCACGACATGGACATCCGCGGCGCCGGCAACCTGTTGGGCGAAGAGCAGTCGGGCCACGTCAAGGAGGTCGGCGTCGAGCTGTACCAGCACATGCTGGAGGAGGCCGTCGCCAACGCCCGCGCCGGCATGGACGGGCAGGTGCCGAGCGGCGCGGAGGACCAGCCCTGGACCCCGCAGATCAACCTGGGCACGCCGGTGCTGATCCCGGAGGAGTATGTCCCCGACCTGACGGTGCGCCTGTCGCTCTACCGCCGCATCGCCGATCTGGTGGACCGGGCGGAGATCGACGGCTTCGCGGCGGAGTTGATCGACCGTTTTGGCAAGCTGCCGGGCGAGGTGGAGAACCTGCTCGACGTGGTGACCATCAAGCAGCTCTGCCGTCAGGCGGGGGTGGAGCGGGTGGACGCCGGGCCGAAGGGCGCCGTGCTGACTTTCCGCAACAACAGCTACGCCGAGCCGGCCAAGCTGCTGACCTACATCAGCCAGCAGATCAGCCTGATGAAGCTGCGGCCCGACCACAAGCTGGTCTACACGCGCGAATGGGCCGACGAGGCTCAGCGGGTGCGTGGTGTCAACCGGCTGATGAGCGATCTGGCGCAGATGGCCGGCGGCGGCGCCGTGCCGAAGGGCGAGGCGCCGCCTCCTCCGCCACCCCCGCCGCCGCGCCCCAGCGCGCTGAAGGCCGGGTCGAAGTTCGGGCGGAACATCCCCTCGCGTCCCTTCGGGCGGCGCTGAGGCGATGAAGAAGGATGGGGGGCTGGCGAAGGCCCTGGCGCTCGGCGGTGACCGGCGCGCCTTTGGTGACATTCCGACGGTGGCGGAGGCGGTGGCCGCCGACCCCGCGCGGCTGCCGGAACTGGTCGCCTGCCTGTTCGACGGCGACGCCGGGGTGCGGATGCGCGCCGCCGACGCCCTGGAGCGGGTGTCGCGCGGCGATGCCCGTCCGCTGGACGCCTTCGCGGAACGGCTGCTGACCGACGCCGCAGCGATCGAGCAAGCGGAGGTGCGCTGGCACTTGGCGGCCGTCATTCCCCGCCTGACCCTGACGGAGGAGCAGCGCGGGCGCGCTGTGGCGCTTCTGGAAGGCTGGTTCGAGAACCGGGCCAGCCGGATCGTGCAGAGCGCCGCGCTTCAGGCGATGGTCGATCTGGCGGCGAACGACCCGGAGCTTCGCCCGGTCGCGGCGGACATGCTGGGCCGGGCCATGCGCTCGCGCATCCCGTCGCTGGCCGCACGGGCCAAGCGCATTCTCAAACCGTTCGAGGTGGACCGCGCGACTCTGGACGCCGCCCTGCTGCCGGAGACCAAGCCGCTCACCCTGTCGGTCCTGCCCGACCGGCTGGCGGTGGCGCGGCTGGCGCCGGGGGACGGGATGCCCGGCTGGCTCGACTGGACCGACCCGCTGGTCAGCGCCACCCGCACGGGGGAGGAGCTGTCCATCCTCTGCCGCGAGTCCCGCGTGCCGGAGGGCGTGACGGCGGAGCGGGGATGGCGCGCCTTCAAAGTGGAGGGGCCGCTGGACTTCTCGCTTTTCGGCGTGCTGGCGCGCATCGCCGTGCCGCTGGCCCAGGCGCGCGTGCCGATCTTCGCAATGTCCACCTACGACACCGATTACGTGCTGGTGCGCGACGAGGATGTGGAGCGCGCGGCCGACGCGCTGAAGCGCGTCTGCACCGTCGTGGCGCCCTCCTGACCGTCACGCCTGCGGGGCCTTCTCCGCCTCGACGGCGGCGAGCACGCCCAGCTCCTCCAACTGCGTGACGGCGCCGGTCAGGCTGGTGGCGACGCGGTCGGCGGCGGTCTGGGAGATGGCGTGCTCCGGCGCCTCGGCTTCGGGGTGGGCGCTCCACAGGCAGAGCAGGATCGGCACGTTCGGGCCGAAATGCAGGCGCAACCGGCGCACCAGCCGCCGGGCGTGCGACAGGGCGGACGGGTTCAGGTAGGACAGCACCACCGCCGACACGCCGGTCGGCGCCAGCGCGGCGATGGAGCGGACGGACACCTTCTCGCAGGGGATCACGTCGGCGCGCAGCCCGCGCGGGCGCAGCATGTGGCCGAGCAGCGCCGCCGCCGCCTCGTCCAGGTCGTTGCGGGCGCCGATGCACAGGACCAGCGGCGTGTCCTCCGCGGCGGGCGGGGAGGACTCCATCATCTCGTCCAGCAAGGCCACCATGCCCTCGGCCACCGCCTGCCGTCCCTCCGGGTTCAGGCGGTTGCGCTGGCGGTCCTGCTCGGCCAGCGACAGGGTGGGGATCAGCAGGCCGTGACCGGCCTCCACCAGCCCGCCCTTGCTCATCTTCTCCTCGGCGATCTCCATGGCCTCGATGGGGTCGCGGGCGAGCAGGCGCTGGTACAGCTTGGCCTCGTCGGGCAGGACCGGACGGTCGCCCAGCATCACCTCCAGGAAATGAAGCTGCGGAACGTGCCGCCCCAGCACCACGAGGCAGACGGTCAGCGGAGTCGCCAGCAGCAGGCCGACCGGCCCCCACAGCGTGGTCCAGAACACCGCCGCGACGATGATCGCCAGCGACGACAGGCCGGTGGCCGATCCGTAGAGCCAGGGCTCCACCACATTGTTGGAGAACAGCTCCACCGCCACGAACAGGGCGATGCAGAGCAGCGGCAGGGTCCAACCCCCATCGACCGCGAAGGACAGCAGGATCGGGAAGGCCGCGGCGATCGCCGGCCCCAGGAAGGGGATGAAGCGCAGCACCGTCGACAGCAGGCCCCAGAGCAACGGATTCGGCACGCCGATCAACCACAGCCCGACCCCGATGGGCAGGCCGTAGGTGACGTTGACCACGCACTGCATCAGCAGATAGCGGCTGACCCGCTCGCCGGCGTCGTTCATCGCCTCCGTCGTGCGGCTGAGGTCGCCGGACCCGGCCAGCCGGATCAGCCGGTCGCGCAGATCCTCCCGTTGCAGCAGCATGAAGATGGTGAAGACCAGCACCATGCCCGCCGTGGCGACCGGCGCCATGGCCGGCCCCAGCACGTCGCTGATGATGGTCAGCGCGTCGGAGCCGTCCTGCTCGATCCGCACCGGCACCGGCTCCCGCGCAGCGCCGGGGGCGGGCAGGGCGCTGGCCGGAGCCGTGGCGGCGGGCGGGGTGTCGCCGGTCACCTGCTCCAGACCCTGCTTGAGGTCGCGAAAGGCTTCGGTCGCCTGCTGCACCACCCCGCCGCTGCCCGCCGACGTGGCGCGGGAGCGCAGCGAATCCAGCTTGGCGTGCACATTCTGCTGATAGCTGGGCAGGTTGTTGGCGAGGTCGGCGATCTGCCCGCCGACCACCATGCCGAAGCCGGCGATGCCCGCGAAGACCAGAACCACCACGGCCAGCACCGACGGAATCCGGCCCAGGCGCAGCCGCTCCAGCCGACTGACGATGGGCGCCAGGACGAAGGTCAGCAGCACCGCCAGCGCGATGGGGACCAGGATGTCGCTTCCCAGATACAGGGTCGCCACCACCAGCGCGATGACCAGCAGCGTCGTCTGGGTGGAGGCGGGCGGGGCGGCCTTCGGCACCGGAATGGGGCGGGCCTGCAACCGGCGGGCGGTGTCTTCGGCCATGATCTGCGGAGCCTCGGGGGAGAGTTGAGAGAGTGCAGAACACGGCCGGACGCGGCGCGTTCCGGCGCGTTGGGCGTGATCGCCGCAAGACACCGTGACGATTGCGGTCGACGGCCTGTTTAAACCCGCGTGGTTATCTCGTCAGAAGGAGGGGGCTATGCGTAAGGTTGCTGTTCCGGTCCTGTCGGCGGTCGCGCTTTTGGCTTTGGGGGGCTGCGCCGAGACGTCGAGCTGGTTCGGTGGGGGAAGCGAGCAGGCATCCCGCCCGATGTCCGAGCAATCGCTCCAGACCGCCTCGCGGATCGAGCCGCAGGCCATGCTGGGCAAGTCGGTCGTCGCCTATGACGGGCAGAAGGTGGGACAGGTCGAGGACGTGCTGTTCAACCGCAGCAACCGCCCGAGCCAGCTGGTGGTCTCGACCGGCGGCATCATGGGCATCGGTGGGCACAACGTGGCGCTGGACATCGACAACGTCCGCTACAACCAGCAGCAGGACGCCCTCGTGGCGACCCAGCTGACCAAGGACCAGTTCGCCAACCTGCCGGAGTTCCAGTATGGCGGGAACATGGTCTCGCTGAACCGGCAGAAGACCCCGCACTAAGCGGCGTCAGTCCTCCGGCTTGCCGGAGCGCAGACGCTTGATGTCGGACCGCTGACCCTTGGCCTCCAGGCGACGCTTCTTGGAGCCGAGGGTCGGCTTGGTCGGGCGGCGGCTCTTCGGCACCACCGTTGCGTCGCGGATCAGGTCGATCAGCCGCTCCCGCACGTCCTCGCGGTTGCGCAGCTGGCTGCGGTAGGTGTCGCCGACGATGATCAGCACGCCCGCCGCCGTCATGCGCGAGCCGGCCAGCCGGACCAGCCGGGCCTTCACGTCGTCGGGGATGTTCGGCGAGGCCGCCACGTCGAAGCGCAACTGCACCGCGCTGTCGGTCTTGTTGACGTGTTGGCCGCCGGGACCGGAGGCGCGGATGAAGCTCTCCTGAAGCTCGCTCTCGTCCAGGCTGATGCGCGGGGTGACCCGGATCATCAGTCGGCCGCCGCCGTCACGCCTTCCTGCTCCTCGACCCCGAGGTCGAGAAGCGGGAGGAAGCTGGCGGGTTCCTGCGCGCCGGACAGCGCGTAGCGCCGGTTGAAGATGTAGCAGGGAACCGCCTGAAGGCCGAGCTGGCGCGCCGTGGCGTCGGCATTGAAAACCGCCGTGGTTTCGGCATCGCCGTTCAGAAGATTTTTGATCTCCGTGAAATCGAAGCCCAGACCGGCGGCGGTCGCGGCCAGCGTGTCGCGGTCGCCGATGTCCAGCCCGTCCACGAAATAGGCGTGGAACAGCGCATCGGCCATCCGGTTGCCCAGCCCATGGCGGGCCGCGATGCGGATCAGCCGGTGCCCGTCGAAGCTGTTGGGCGTGCGCCGGATGCGGTCCAGCCGCAGCGGCAGGCCGTCGCGCTCCGCCGTTTCCTCGACCACCAGATGGATCTGCCGGGCCCGCTCCGTGCCGCCGAACTTGGCCGCCAGATAGGCGCTGCGCACCATGCCGCCCGCCGCCATGTCCGGGTTGAGCTGGAAGGGCTGCCAGCGCAATTCCACCTGGACGCGGGGCCGGTCGGCCAGCGCGCGGGCAAGCCGCCGCTTTCCGATGTAGCACCAGGGGCAGATCAGGTCGGCGTAGGTTTCGATCAGCATAGGCCCACTATCCCCCATTCCCGCCCCGCCGCGCAACCGCCCTGCCCATGGGGCGCCCTGCCGCGTTCGGGCAACCGCCTTTGCAACCCTTTGTTAACCCTTGCCGCCGGAGAGTCGCCCTGTTGCGCGGATGAGCGTCCGCGGCGGTCGGAGGCGTGTGGCGATGGCGAATTCCTATGTGGACGGCAAGGTGCGCGACGCGCTGGTGGCGGCCAAGGGGAGCCGGGCGACCGCGCAGAAGCTTCTGATGGCCTGGGCGGTCGAGGACCCGCAGCTCCTGCTGGGCATCTCGCAGCCTTTCCTGAAGGCCATCGCCGCGGCGGCGATCGAGCGGGGTGTCCGCCCATCGGCGCCCAACCGGTCTGCGCCCGCGCAGCCGGGCCGGTCCCGTGGTTCTGCGGATTCGGCGCTGAGCAAGGAGGCGCTGGCCGACGTGCTGAGCCGCCTCGGCCGCGATCCCGGTGAGGACGCACCGGCGCCGCGCGGCCGCACCGGCTCAGCCGCTCCGGTCAAATCCGCCACCATGGTGGTTCCCGCCGGCAAGGGCGGGCAGGGCGGCGTCACCCATGAAAAGGCGATGATGACCCTCGCCAAGGCCTTCGTGGCGAAGAAGATGCGCTGAGAGCCGGAGCAGGTGGTTTGCTCCGCCGGGCTTATTGCTCCGCCGCGGTCATCATCCGTTCGATCCAGCCCGGCTGCCGGGGTTCCGGCCGGATGTCCGGCGGCGGGCTCGCCAGGGCGGTGTGGCCGTTGCGGTGCGGGTCGGGGATGTGGTGGCAATCCACGTCGGCCAGCGTCTTGTAGCAATAGAGGCGGGAGCGGTCGACGTAGACCTTCTCCGGGCAATACTGTCCGGTTTCCGAGAAGGACACGGACGAGCAGTCGCGCCCGGTCGCCGCGGACACCACATGATCGCCGAGCGTCTTCTTGGTGCTGGTGACGGAGGCGAGATCGGCGCCGACGCTGGCAACCATCATCGGCCCGCTGCAGGCACCCAGAGGAAGGGCCGCCAGCGCCAGCACCGCGATTGACTGAGCGAGCCTCATCACCCCTTGCACCCCGTCCCGTGTTCGTGTCCGATTCCAGGCCAACCTCATTAAGAAGCCGTGAATCAGCGCAGCAGCGTGCAGATTCGCGACCGGCACTGCACCAGCACGAAGGTGTCCTTGTCCTCCGTGCAGCCCACCTTGAACACGGTCTGGCCGGAGCGGCCGGTGACGTAGCTCATCACCTCCACCTTGGCGGGCGTGCAGTTGCCCAACGACTTCGCGGCCTCCTTCGCCTCGGCCTGCCCGGCAGAGACGTTGGCGGCCTGGACCGTCGGCGACGCCGACAGGCACAGCGCGAGGGCGCCGAGGGCAGCGGGGCGGAGAGCGGGGACGCGCATGGCCGGATCGGTGGGCTGGTGAGGGCAGACGGAGTTTATGGCACGGGCGTCGCGAATTCGGCTGTGCAAAAGTGGTAACCGCAGGCTCACGCGCTTTTTGCGGGTTCGGCGTGCCGGTGGGACAGGAAGAAGCGCAGCATCTCCCGCGTGGCGTCCGGCCCCTGCGGGTCGGTGTAGGTGCCGTCGGGGCTGCCGCCGGACCAGGCGTGGCCGCTGCCCTGGACGATCCACTGCTCGAACAGCGTTGCTCCATCGCGGTCCTTGTGGACGGTGCGGGTGAAGCCGCGCCCGCCGGGTGCCTGTCCCTCCTCGGTCTTCGCGGTCAGTCCTTCGGCGTTGGCGGTGGCCTGCGCCATCACATGGTCGCCGTTGCGCGGGTGCACGACCTTGTCCGCGTCGCCGTGGAAGACGATGGCCGGAACCACCGGAGCCCCGGCCGCCGGCCGCTGGCCGGGCGATGAGCCGGCCTTCATCGCCAACAGGGCGGAGGGCACGCCGCTGGCCGAGCCGTAGGGCAGGCCGGAATGGACGCCCACCGCGGCGAACAAGTCGGGATATGTCGTCGCCAGCACCATCGCGGCGGAGCCGCCCGCCGAAATCCCGGCGACGTAGACGCGCTGCGGGTCGGCCCCTTGCTCCGCCAGCACCTGCCGGGTGGCTCCGGCGATCAGCGCCGGTTCGCCGCGTTCGCGGCGCTGGTGGTCCGGGTTGAACCAGTTCCAGCATTTCTTGTCGTTTGCCGCGGGGGTCTGCTCCGGATAGAGGACGAGGCAACCGGCCTCCTCGGCGAGACGGTTCATGCGGGTTCCGACGGCGAAGTCCTCCGGCGACTGGGTGCAGCCGTGCAGCATGACCAGCAGCGGACGCGGTCCTGCCGCCACACCCTTCGGCACGAACAACCGGTAGGCGAGCGAGCCGGAGTCGCCGGTGAAGACCCCGGATTCCATCGGCTCCGTCACGGGGACGGGTTTCGGCGGGGGCGGCGGGACGGGCGCGCCGCGGCGGAACAGTTTTCCGGTCAGGCGGCGGAGGAAGGCTGCGGCGCGGGCCAGGGCCGGGCGGGGCCGGGTGGTGTCGGTCACGGTCGGCGGCTCCGGGATCGTTCGGGAGGGAAGGCGGCGGATGGTACGGGACGGAGGTGGCGGATGGTACGGGACGGAGGTGGCGGAGGACAACCGCCGATCTGCGCTCCGGTCCGGCAACTCCATGGCGGTTTGCGCCGGGGCGCCAACTGCGCTAACCATCCGGTTCCGCAAGCGCCCGTCCGCCAAGCGTCGCCCAAACCCGCAAGCGTCCAGATGGTCCGACCGTCATGAGCACCGACATCACCCTCGTCCTGGGCGGCGCCCGCTCCGGCAAGAGCCGCTACGCCGAGGGGCTGGTGACCGCATCACCCGGCCCGCGGGTCTACATCGCCACCGCCCAGATCTGGGACTCCGAGATGGCCGACCGCGTCGCCCGCCACCAGGAGGACCGCGGCCCTGGCTGGACGACGGTGGAGGAGCCGCTCGACCTGCCCGGCGCGCTGCGCCGCCACGCTGGCGTCGGGACGGGCGTGCTGGTCGATTGCCTGACGCTGTGGCTGTCCAACCTGATGATGGCCGATGCCGACGTGCCCGCCCGTTCCGCCGAGCTGCTGGCCGCTTTGGCCGGGGTGGAGGGGCGGGTGGTGCTGGTTTCCAACGAGGTGGGGCTGGGCATCGTGCCGGACAACGCGCTGGCCCGCCGCTTTCGCGACCATGCGGGGCGGCTGCATCAGGACATCGCCGCCGTGGCCCAGCGGGTGACCTTCGTCGCCGCCGGGCTGCCGCTGCTGCTGAAGGGAGAGACACCATGAGCGAAGACGCCAACCAGAACGAACGCCACGCCGAGAAGATGAAGCGGCGCAAGGCGCTGCACGACCGGGTGATGGCCAGCAAGACGCAGGAGAAGGGCCTGCTGATGGTCAACACGGGCAACGGCAAGGGCAAGTCCACCGCCGCCTTCGGCCTGATCCTGCGCGCCGCCGGTCACGGCATGCGCGTGGGCGTGGTGCAGTTCGTCAAGGGCGCCTGGTCCACCGGAGAGACGGTGGCGCTGGAGCGCTTCGACGACCTCGTGGACTTCTTCACGATGGGCGAGGGCTTCACCTGGGAGACTCAGGACCGCGAGCGCGACATCGTCGCCGCCAAGGCCGCCTGGGCCAAGGCACAGGAACTCATGGCTGACCCCAAGTACAGCCTCGTCGTGCTGGACGAGCTGAACATCGTCCTGCGCATGGGCTATCTGCCGGTGGAGGAGGTGCTTCCGGTGCTGACCGGGCGGCGCGAGGGGCTGCATGTGCTGGTCACCGGCCGCACCGCCAAGCCGGAGCTGATCGAGGCCGCCGACCTCGTGACCGAGATGACGCTGGTCAAGCACCCCTTCCAGGCGGGCATCAAGGCCCAGCCGGGCATCGAGTTCTGAGCCATGCCGCGCGCGATCATGCTCCAAGGCACCGGCTCCGACGTCGGCAAGTCGCTGCTGGTGGCCGGGCTGTGCCGGGCGCTGGTCCGCCGCGGCCTGACCGTGCGGCCCTTCAAGCCGCAGAACATGTCCAACAACGCCGCCGTCACCGCCGACGGCGGCGAGATCGGACGCGCCCAGGCGCTCCAGGCGCGGGCCTGCGGGGTGGCGCCGTCCGTCCACATGAACCCGGTGCTGCTGAAGCCGCAGTCGGACGTCGGGTCCCAGGTGGTGGTCCGCGGCGTCGTGGCGGGCACGGCGCGGGCCGGCGACTACCAGTCGCGCAAGGGGCAGCTTCTCCCCACCGTGCTCGACAGCTTCGAGCGTCTGAAGGCCGAGGCTGACGTGGTGGTGGTCGAGGGCGCGGGCAGCCCGGCCGAGGTCAATCTGCGGGCCGGCGACATCGCCAACATGGGATTCGCCACCGCGGCGGGCGTGCCGGTGGTGCTGGTCGGCGACATCGACCGCGGCGGGGTGATCGCCAGCCTCGTCGGCACCCACGCCCTGATTCCGCCGGAGGAGCGGGCGCTGGTCGCCGGCTTCCTCATCAACAAGTTCCGCGGCGACGTGCGGCTGTTCGACGGCGGCCTGTCGGTCATCGCGGAGCGCACGGGCTGGCCGAGCTTCGGCGTCGTGCCCTGGCTGGCCGACGCCGCCCTGCTGCCGGCGGAGGACGCGGTGGCGCTGGACACCTGGAAGACCCGCTCCGGGGGGCGGCTGCGCGTTGCCGTGCCGATGCTGTCGCGAATCGCCAACTTCGACGATTTCGACCCGTTGGCCCAGGAGCCGGACGTGGCCCTGTCCATGGTGCCGCGCGGCCAGCCGTTGCCGGGCGACGCCGATCTGGTCATCCTGCCGGGCAGCAAGGCGACCATCGCCGATCTGGCGGTGCTGCGCGCCCAGGGCTGGGACGTCGATCTCACCGCCCATCGCCGGCGCGGCGGGCGGGTGCTGGGCATCTGCGGCGGCTACCAGATGCTCGGCCGGCGAGTCGCCGATCCGGACGGCATCGAGGGACCGCCGGGCGAGGCCGAGGGGCTGGGCCTTCTGGACGTGGACACCGTGCTGAAGGGGCCGAAGGTGCTGGAGGAGGCGACCGGGACGGAGACCCTCACGGGGGCCGCGGTCGCCGGCTACGAGATGCACATGGGCCGCACGGAAGGGGCGGACCGCGCACGCCCGATGCTGACCCTGGCGAACGGACAGACCGATGGCGCGGTGTCCGCCGACGGGCGGGTGATGGGCTGCTACCTGCATGGCCTGTTCGGGGCGGACGGCTTCCGCGCCGCCTTCCTGACGGGGTTGGGGGCCGAGACGTCCGGCCAGTCCTACGCGGCGACGGTCGAACAGGCGCTCGACCGCATCGCCGCCCGGCTGGAGGAGCATGTGGACATCGCCGCCCTGCTGGCCGCGGCGCGATGAGCAGGGGCTTCATGAAACGGATTTCATGATCCCGCAACGCTGGGGTCAGGCGGGGGGCGCTACAACTGCAGTCATTGACGACGTTTGATTACTGGCGAGTCATCCACCGGCGGTTCCCGCCGCCGGCCACACACGATCCGGAATGTTCCCGCATACCCTCGGATCGTTTCTTGCGGCGGTGTGCATTGGGTTTTTGCCTTGGATCGGCGTCCCCCGCCCAGGCTTCCCCCCAAACCCTTGCACACCGCCGTCTTCTTTTCCCCTCCCGGCCTTTTTTGGAAACCGCCGCGCTTGACGCGGAGCCCCCTCGGCGGGCTTGAATGGGTGCCACAGGCCCCGTGTCCCCGCTGCCGAGACTCCATTCCCGTGCGTCCCGTCGTTCTCTTCCCCCTGTTCCGTCCGGTGACGGCGCTCCCCGGCCTCGGTCCCCGGCTGGGCAAGCTCGTCGAAAAGCTGGCCGGCCCGCAGGTCGTGGACCTGCTGTGGCACCTGCCGTGCGGCGTCATCGACCGCCGCTACGCCCCGAAGATCGCCGAGGCGCCGAACGGGCGGATCGCCACCATGACGGTGCGCATCGATTCGCACGCCGCTCCGCACAACTCCCGCCATCCCTACAAGGTCCGCTGCACCGATGAGACGGGCGTGCTGGAACTGATCTACTTCCATGTGAAGGGCGACTGGCTGGAACGGCAGATGCCGGTCGGCAAGACGGTGGTGGTGTCCGGCAAGGTCGAATGGTTCCACGACACGCCGCAGATCACCCACCCCGACGCCGTGGTCCCGCTGGAGTCGAAGGACGAGATCGAGGCGGTGGAGCCGGTCTATCCGATGACCGCCGGGCTTCCGGCCAAGACGCTGCGCAAGGCCGTGCGCGCCATGCTGAACGACGTGCCGGAGCTGCCGGAATGGCAGGACGCCGCGTGGCGCTCCCGCAATGGCTGGCCGACTTGGCACGAGTCGATCCGCCGCGCCCACACGCCGGAGGACGAGGCCGACCTCGCCCCGACCAACCCGATCCGCCGCAGGTTGGCCTATGACGAGCTGCTGTCGAATCAGCTCGCCCTGACGCTGGTCCGCATCCAGCAGCGTCGCCTGTCGGGTCGAGTCATCCAGGGCGACGGGCGGCTGCGCGCCAAGGTGGCCGCGGCGCTGCCCTTCTCGCTGACCAACTCCCAGGCCACATCCCTTGCGGAGATCTACGAGGACATGGCGGCGGAGCGGCGGATGCTGCGCCTGCTCCAGGGCGACGTCGGCAGCGGCAAGACGGTGGTCGCGCTGATGGCGATGCTGAACGCGGTGGAGGCCGGTCATCAGGCCGCCCTGATGGCACCCACCGAGATCCTCGCCCGCCAGCACGCCGAAAGCCTCGCCCCGCTGTGCAAGGCGGCGGGGGTGGACCTCGCCCTGCTGACCGGGCGTGACAAGGGCAAGGCGCGGCAGGCGGTGCTGGACCGTCTGGCCTCGGGCGAACTGCCGCTGCTGGTCGGCACCCACGCGCTGTTCCAGGAGGACGTCGCCTTCAAGGACCTCGCCCTGGCGGTGATCGACGAGCAGCACCGCTTCGGCGTCCACCAGCGGCTCCAGCTCTCCGCCAAGGGGCGGGCGGTGGATGTGCTGGTGATGACGGCGACTCCGATCCCGCGCACGCTGACCCTGACCGCCTACGGCGATATGGACGTATCGCGCCTGACCGAGAAGCCGGCGGGGCGCAAGCCGATCCAGACCGTGACCATCGCGCTCGACCGGCTGGAGGAGGTGGTGCACGGCATCCACCGCAAGGTGCAGGAGGGGGCACGGGTCTATTGGGTCTGCCCGCTGGTCGACGAGTCGGAACAGACCGACCTCGCCGCCGCGACGGAGCGCCACGCCTTCCTGCGCGCCACCTTCGGCGACCGGGTCGGGCTGGTCCATGGCAAGATGCGCGGGCCGGACAAGGACGCGGTGATGGCCGCCTTCCAGGCCGGGAACCTCGACGTGCTGGTCGCCACCACGGTGATCGAGGTCGGCGTGAACGTGCCCGAGGCCACCGTCATGGTGATCGAGCACGCCGAGCGCTTCGGCCTCGCCCAGCTTCACCAGCTCCGCGGCCGGGTGGGGCGCGGCGAGAAGCCGTCGTCCTGCCTGCTGATGTTCGACCCGCAACTGACCGAGACGGCCCGCGCCCGCCTGAAGACGATGCGCGACACCGAGGACGGCTTCGTCATCGCGGAGGAGGATTTGCGGCTGCGCGGCGCGGGCGAGGTGCTGGGCACCCGGCAGTCGGGCCTGCCCGAGTTCCGCATGGCTGATCTTGCGGTGCACGGCGACCTGCTGGCCGCCGCCCGCGACGACGCGAAGCTGATCGTGGACCGCGATCCGGACCTCGCCGGCGAGCGCGGTCAGGCGCTGCGGACTCTGTTGTACCTGTTCGAGCGGGACGCGGCGGCGAAGACGTTGCGGTCGGGGTAGGAGCGCAGATCAAGACCCCGTTTTCATGGGCGCAAACCATTGATTTTGCTCGGTCCGATCAAAATCTTGATCGGCGCCTCAAGTCTGTTCTCCAGCAAGCTTCTCAAGCCTGAAGTGCGCGCGCTTTTTCGCGCGAGCCTGCCCGTCGCCGTGTCTCCAAAGAGTGCCTCTTTTTCAATGCATCACCGCTGCCAAGTCGGCAGGAGAAATGCTCGTCTGCACTCCTTCAACGAAATGCAACGCATACGCAAATATTCAAATAATTTGTGTCCGTGTCTAATGATTAGATAACTAATGGTTGGTGCACTTTTGTATTTTTCTCTTGAAAATTGTTTTCCTGTCGGCTAATGATGAATCCTCATCAATGGAAGCATAAATTGAATAAGGAGTTCGTCATGGCTGTGATTATTGGAACGGCGGGCGCGGATTATCTGCCTGGAACCGCCGGGGATGATAGTATTGTTGGCCTTCAAGGAAACGACGAAATATACGGCGGTGGCGGAGATGACTGGATCTACGCCGATGATGGAAATGATTACGCTGATGGCGGCTGGGGACGGGATCGTGTTTACGGGAACAACGGCAACGATACGCTCCTCGGCGGAGGAACAGCGTCCGGATTGAGCAATGCCGATACGCTATACGGCGGCTCTGGTGATGATTTGTACTATCACGACTTTGCTCTTGGCGGAATTACCGTTGTTGATGATCTCTCAGGGAATGAGTTCAATAATTTTGACTTTCTTTACATGGTGAATGCCACATCGCTCACGGTGACTTGGGGCGATGATCGATCCACATTTTACATTTACCAGAGCGGCGAGCTTAACGATGGCAGCTTCGACAATGGCATCATGATTCGCGGAATGCTGACGAATCTCGGAAACGATGGTGTTGGTACCATTGAGGGGGCCGCAGTCAACGGATCGCTCGTCAGCGGCTGGGGCACTCTCGCGCACTCGTCATGGAACAGCCTGTTCTCCTGAGTGATTCTTGGAAGAGAGTAATTGAATATTAATAATATTGATCAACGCTCATACGTAGATCGCGTGAGAAATTCAAAGCGCCTTGTCGGCTGGGCGTTGATCAATGTTTGAGTTTGGCGAAATGTGTCCTGAATTTATTAACGCATATGTATGTGGTTTTGCGTGTGATTGGTGTCTTCATGATCATTTTTGTTTATGATTAGCACAATGCCTCTTTTCCTAACTGGCGAGGAATCCGGCGATGAGCATTTCCGAAGTCTCCTCACAACTGGGCGGATCAATCCAACGCACATCGTCTTCCGTTCCGTCTCCGTCCGCTTCGTCGGCGTCAGGAGGCGGAACAGGGCGGGCGATCGGTGGGACCACCGGAGGGATCGCGGACAGTGTGTCGTTGAGCCCTCTGGCCTCTTCTCTGCGCGATGAGTCTTTGACCGCGTTCAATGCGCTGTCTGCTGAAACACGGACGCAGTTGTCGTCGTTGGTCGACAGCGGCAAGCTGACCGGCGAAGACGTCCATAATGCGCTCAAACAGCGGCTCAAAGAGTCCCGTCTCACGGCGTACTCGGCGACGTTTCGCATGGCTCACAATGATAATGCGGGGCTTTTCTCCAGCGACGACACCACGTCGGATGATTTCAGAAAAGCTCTCAGCGTGACCAGTGCGAAGCGAGAGGAGCTTATGGGAAAGCTGTCCCTGCTGGATCAGCGTGGTCAGGGAGCGTCGGAGCAGTATGGGGAGATATCGACTTCACTGATGGCGCAGGGCACCAACCCGGCGCTGTTGCTTGCTCAATCCGGTAACCAGCGTATGAACCTGGATCCCTTCCAGGGCTTCAGCATCACGCAGCCCGCCGACTCGCGGATGGCGTACACACGCAAGGAAGCCGATGCGGCTTATAAGTTGAAGGACGCCGGGGTTGACCTGTCCTCCATTGACAAGGCCCTTCGCTCCCTCGGAGAGCGTGATGCGGCTTCTCTGATTGCCGAGCGGACAGGGCAGCCATCCACCCATACGGTTGCGCAGGACCGTGAATTCACGTCGGACGATTCGTTGTTTCCCTCGGTCTCCCTTCCTGCATCGCAAGCCAGGACGGACGCTCCGGTGATGGGCCAGCGGGTTCAATTGCGCGAAGAGGTCATGGCGGCGTGGGAAGCGATGCAGAAGGGCGGAGTTGGTGCCTTCGAGGACGCGAAATCCGCTCAGCAATACCGTGAAGGCATCCGTGTGAGCTACTGAGCGGGTTGAGGGCGCTGGTGACCGTCAGGCGCTTTTGCGCTCCCGATCCAGCTTGTGAAGCTGCGGCGGGGGCTTGCGGTCGGGCGGGGTGACGATGCCGCCGGACATCACCAGCTTCAGCCCGTCCTCCACCGTCATGTCAAGAACGGTCACCTCGCGCCGCGGCAGGATCGCCAGATAGCCGGCGGTCGGTGGGGCGCAGGGGATGAAGACGTGCACCATCTCCTCCTCGGAGATTTTCTGGATCTCCGGGTGGGCGCCGCCGGTGATGAAGCCCAGCGACCACATGCCGTGGCGCGGGAACTCCACCAGGACCACCTCGCGGAAGGCCTTGGACTTCTTGGCGAGCACCGTCTCGACGATCTGCTTCACCGCCCCGTAGACGGAGCGGACGACCGGCATGCGCTCCACCACGCCCTCGCCGATGCGCACCACCAACCGCCCGACATAGCCGGCGGCGAAGGCACCGATCAGGGTCAGCACAATGATCAGCGTCAGCACCCCAATGCCGGGGATGGAGAAGGGCAGGTAGTTTTCGGGGTTGTAGGCGGAGGGAATCAGCGGGCGCACATGCCCGTCGATGAAGGCCAGCAGCCACCAGCCGAGATAGACCGTGACCGCGATCGGCGCCGTCACCAGAACGCCTGCCAGGAAATAGGCGCGCAGCCGCCCCGTCAGGCCGATGCCGGCGGGCCGGTGGTACGTGCTCTCGTCCGCCGCGCTCTGGCTGCTCTGCTCGTTCCGATCCACCGCCCCACCCCCGAAAATCCGACGCCCGATATAGTGATACAGGACATGGCTTCTGCTCAATCCACAACGACGTATCGGACGGCGGGAAAGAGTCGCGGGAGAGCAAGCGAAGGAACTCCCTCCGGGGGGCTGGTCCGCCACCCCTGCGCGCATCACATCGCTGAGGATGACCCATACCCCCCGCATCCTCTCGCTCGCCACGGCTCTGCCGCCCCATCGTCTCGACCAGGAGGAGGCCCTCGGCGTCGCACGGGCCGTCTTCGGACCGCGGATGCGCGACTTCGAACGGCTGGTGCCGGTCTTCGCCAACACCGGCATCGAGACGCGCCACGCGGTCATGCCCATCGAGTGGTACATGGAGCCGCGCGGCTGGCCGGAGCGCACCGCCGCTTTCCGTGACGGCGCCCTGGCCTTGCTGGAAGAGGCTGCGGGGCAGGCGCTGGCCCGCGCCGATCTGAGGCCGCAGGAGGTGGATACCATCGTCTGCGCCTCGACCACCGGCATCGCCACGCCCAGCCTGGAGGCGCTGCTGCTGGAACGCATGGGCTTCCGTCCCGATACGGTGCGTCTGCCGCTGTTCGGGTTGGGCTGCGCCGGCGGCGTGCTGGGGCTGACCCGTGCCGGGCAGATCGCCCGGGCCATGGCGGGGCGGACGGTGCTGTTCCTGGTGGTGGAACTCTGCACGCTGGCCTTTCGCTCGGCCGAGGCGACGCCGACCAACGTCGTCGCCAGCGCCCTGTTCGCGGACGGCGCAGCGGCGGCGGTGCTGCGCGCCGATGCAGAGGGAGAGGGGCCGCGGCTCGTGGATGGGGCTGAGCACACTTGGCCGGGCACGCAGGACGTGATGGGCTGGCGGGTCGAGGATGACGGTCTCGGCGTGATCTTCAGCCAGAGCATCCCGGCGCTGATCCGCAACCGGCTGGAGCCGGTGCTCGACGGCTTCCTGGAGCGGCGGCGGCTGGCCCGCGGCGATCTCGCCGGGCTGATCGTCCACCCCGGCGGCGCCAAGGTCCTGCACGCGTTGGAGGAGGTCTGCGCCCCGGTGTCCGCCGGGCTGGATGACGCCTGGGCGGTGCTGCGCCGCTGCGGCAACATGTCGGCGGCCAGCGTGCTGTTCGTGCTGGAGCGGCGCATCGCCTCCGGCGCCCGCGGCCCGCACCTGATGACCGCGCTCGGCCCGGGCTTCACCGCCGCGATGGCCCAGGTCGACCTCTAGGAGCGCTTGGAATGGAAACGCCGCCGCTGGGCTGGCCCCACGTCATCCTGCTGCTGGTCGCGGCCCAGCGTCTGGGCGAACTCGTCGTCGCCCAACGCAACACGCGCCGCCTGCTGGCCGAGGGAGCGCAGGAGGTCGGGGCCGGCCATTATCCGCTGTTCGTCGGGCTGCACGCCGGATGGCTGGCCCTGCTGTTCGCCGTCGTTCCGGCGGACGCGCCGATCAACGGCTGGTTGCTCGCCCTGTTCGTGCTGCTTCAGGCCGGGAGGGTCTGGGTGATCGCCACGCTGGGGCGGTTCTGGACCACCCGCATCGTCACCTTGCCCGGTGCGCCGCTGGTACGGCGCGGGCCGTTCCGCTGGGTCCGCCACCCCAACTATCTGGTCGTGGCGGGCGAACTGGCCGTGCTGCCCCTGGTCTTCGGGGCGTGGTGGATCGCGGTGCTGGCCACGCTGCTGAACGTGCCGCTGACCTTGCACCGCATCCGTGTCGAGGACGGCGCGCTGTCCGGACGGCGCGCGCTCAGGTCAGCAGGAAGCACAGCATCGTGACGCAGCCGGCGATGGCCGCCCCGTCGAGATGGTTGGGGAAGGCGTGCCAGAAGGATTCGCGGGACTCGGGCTCCTCGCGGTCCATCTCGTCCAGCCACAGGCCGGCGGGCAGGCCGCCGTTGGCGCGCTCCGCCAGGGCACCGGACAGATGGGCCATCGACACAGCCAGATAGCAGAACTTCACGAAGTTCAGGACGAAGTACATCGGCCCGCCGGCCTCGGCGATGGGATCGGTCACGCCGCCCATCGCCGCCACGGCGGTCGCCATGGCGATGGCCGCGGCGAAGGGGATGGCGACGACCGACAGCAGGCGCTGCGAATCCACGCGGCCGGCGTAAGGGATCAGGCTGCGGGGAACGGGGCCGGAGGGCAGTTGGAACGACATGGCTCTCTCAATTCCGGTGGGCGCGTCCCGTCCGTTCTGCCGCTTTCAGGGTTAACGGGACGTTAGCGACACCCGTTGGAGGGAGGCGGTTCCACCTTTGCGCAGGGCCGGCTATGTTCAGGGTTGCGCTTGAGGGCGGTTGTCAGAAAAGGATGTTGCCCCGTGCCTGTTGACGCTGGACTGTCCCGGCTGGATGCGATCACGCTTTTGAGCCCGCTGTCTGCGGAGGAGCGCGCCACCCTGGCGCGCCAGTGCCGTTGGCGCCGCTTCCACGCCGGCGAGCAGATCATCGACCACCAGGGCGAATCGCGGGACGTCGTGCTGGTGGTTCATGGGCGCGTGCGGGTGTTGAGCCATTCCCCGGCGGGTCGCGAGATCAGTTTCGACGATATCGAGGCCGGCGGCTTCCTGGGCGAGATGGCGGCCATCGACGGGCTTCCCCGCTCGGCCTCCGCAATGGCTTTGGAAGAGGGGACCCTGATCGCCTTCCTGGCGCCCCAACCCTTTCAGGAATTGGTGTCCGGCCACCCGGAACTTGCCATGGCGGTCATGCGGCGGCTGTGCCGGGTCGTCCGCATCGCCACCGACCGTGTGATGGAACTGTCGACGCTGGGTGCCAACAACCGCGTCCACGCCGAACTGTTGCGGCTCGCCAAACGCGGGCGGGTGGAAGGGGCGACGGCGGTGATCGCTCCGATCCCCGTCCATGCCGACATCGCCAGCCGGGTCAGCACCGCACGCGAAACGGTCGCCCGCGTGCTGAACGATCTTGCCCGCGATGGACTGGTGGAGCGGCGGGCCGATGCGCTGGTCGTGCGCGACCTGCACCGGTTGGAGGCGTTGGTGGAGGATGTCCGGGCCGGCGTGTGAGGGGGGGCGGCCGGAAAGGCCGTATCAGTCCGTCCGCCCGAGAACGGTCAGGATCAGGGCGCGAAGCGATTCGGGATCATAGGGCTTGGGGAGGAAATGCCAGCCCGCGGCGCGGATCTCCGCCTGGGTGGCTGCGGACTCGTCGCCGGTGGTGATGATGACGGGCAGGGCGGAACCGACGTCCGCCAGAACTTCCCTGACCGACTCCGGCGCCTTGCCGTGCCGCCCCAGATGATAGTCGGCGACCAGGATGTCGGGGAGCGCCCCGCCGTTCAGCGCGTCCAGGAGGGCGGCGGGCGTCGGGGCGCTGACCAACTGCATTCCCCAATCCTCGAACAGGGTTTCCATGCACAGGCACAACACCATGTCGTCCTCTAGAAGGGCGACGGTCAGTGTGCCGGAGCTTGCGGATCGGCCGGCGAGGGGGGCGTCGGTCATGCGTTATCCAATGAACAGCGGGGTAAACCGGTGAACAGCAGGACGGCGATGCCGGTTGCCCGATACCGTCCGTCCAGTCTGTTTGGGAAAGCTGTTGCGGGGGGTGGCCGCTGTCCGCTCCGTGGTCGGTCTGCTTGGTTATCTGTGCAGGTAATTAAGATTCTATATCGAACGGCGCGCCGACGCATTGTCATAGGTTAATCGGAAGGGAATATCGAAGAGGATCGAAAAATCGGTCAGTCCCCCGCGCGCTTCCGGTCGGTCTTGGCATCCAAGGCGTGCTCCAGCTGCTTGGGCGCCTGGATCAGGTGCAGGTACAGTTCGTCGAACTGGCCGACGGAGGCGAGCTGCTTCACGTCGTGGACGGTGATCTGCTGTCCGGCCAGATCGATCAGCCCGATGTCGCGCAGCCGCCGGAGCGTCCGGTTGATGTGGACGATGCTGAGCCCCAGCGCGTCGGCCAGGATTTCCTGGGTGACCGGCAGGGTGAAGCGTCCCTCCTCGACCAGGCCGACGATGCTCAGCCGCCGCAGCAGTTCGACGATCAGGTGGGCGGTGCGCTCCAACGCGGTGCGGCGCCCGACGCTGAGGAGGCGTTCGGCGATGATCGCCTCCTCCTTGGCGCCCGACCAGGCGAGGGCGGCGGCCAGGCGGGGGAAGAGCTTGAACAGTTCGATGATCCGTTCCGGCTGGAAGTTGGCGACCTCCGCCGGGGTCAGGGTGGTGACGCCATGGTCCGCCGTCTCGAACAGGTTGCAGTAAAAGCCGATGATGTCCCCGGGCAGGACAAAATTGACGACCTGCCGACGCCCGTCGGGAAGCGCTTTGTGACGGATTGCCCAACCTTTGCGCATCACTCGCACGCAACCGTAGCGTTCGCCCTGCTGGAGAAGATCGGATCGCGAACCGTGCCGGGTAACATTGCGCTCCAACTCGTTGAGGAAACTCTTCTCCTCATCTGTCAAGCTCATGTAACTCGTTATCTTGCGTCCCAGTGGAGATGACGGTATGTTGGCCTGGGCGCGGGTCATTTCTGTTCCAGCCTTTGATCGTCCAATTGTTATGGCCCCGAAGCGAGTGCCACTGCCAGCCCAATTCCGGGCGGCCTCGAACGATTAAGCCAAACGATAAAACCATCTATAACATAGGTTAATGGTGGTTAGATTTTCTCGACCGGACAGGTGAGGGATCATATACAAAACTGTTGGTGGCATTGGCCGTATGGGGTTTTGAACGGCCGTCGGTGGTAACAGATGAGTGCGGGGGGCGGCATGGCGGCGGAGCGGGATGCGGCGGGACTGGCTGCCCTCTCGATTTGTGAATCCCTTATGCTCGCATTGGTGGAACGCGGTGTTTTACGGCTCGAGGAAGCGCATGCCGCGCTTGAGGACGCCGCTGCCGCCCACCAGAATCGCGATCCAAAGGGCGAGGATCCAAATCTGCATCGCGTGGCGTTGCAGATCGTCGAGCGCCTGATGATCCAGGTGAACGCCACCCATCCCGCGTCGGTGCAGATCGGGATCGGGCAGATGGCAGACGGCGGTTCCCAGGACTGAGAACGCGTACAGGACGCCTTTCCAGGCAAAACGAAGAGAGCCCCGCCATCCCGGCGGGGCTCTCTTCATGCTTGCGATTCGGGGTGGCGATCCGATGGGCGGGAGCGGTCAGTCCGCCCCGGCTCCGGCGGCTTCCGTGGGTTCCGGACGCCGCTTGCCCAGCCCGATGTTGGGGAAGGCGTTGATCAGGGCGGTGATGAAGGCCGACAGGTAGGGCAGCGACTGCACGACCAGCAGGCCCGACCACATGAAGGCGTCGCGGTTCTCGTGACCGAACACCACCACGATGGCCAGAGCGGCGCCCCACAGGCCCAGAAGCAGCGCGATCTCCTCCCGCGCCATCAGGAAGGCCTGCATCAGCGCCGGCTGGTTCTCGCATTTCGGCGTGCGGACGAAGGGGCGCCCGGAGGTGAACATGCCCAGCCACATGGCGCGGCCCACCGTGTGGGTCAGGGCCATGCCGGCGATGGCCGCCCCGACCTTGTCCCAGAAGCCGCACTTCACCCGCGCTTCGTACAGCCAGAGCGAGGCGCCGACCTTGAAGGCGAAGACGCTGAGCGTCGGGATCATGAAGACGCTGGGCGGGAACTCGAAATACTTCGGGAAGGCCAGCAGGCCGAGCGACCAGATGATGCCGGCGATGCCGAAGATCATGTGGGCGGCGTCGGCGAACCAGGGCAGCCAGCCGGTGATGAAGTGATACTTCTGCCCGGCGGTCAGGCGCGGGCCGCCCGGCAGCAGGTCGCGCCAGTGGTGCTTGAGGATCTGCACGGCGCCATAGGCCCAGCGGAAGCGCTGAGTCTTGTAGGCGGAGAAGCTGTCGGGGACGAGGCCCTTGCCGTAGCTCTCCGGCATGTAGACGGCCTCGTACTTGTGCTCGAACAGGCGCAGGCCGAGGTCGGCGTCCTCGGTGATGCACCACTCGCCCCAGCGGCCGACCTCCTCCAGCGCCGACTTGCGGATGATGGTCATGGTGCCGTGCTGGATGATTGCGTTGCGCTCGTTGCGCTGGATCATGCCGATGTGGAAGAAGCCGGCGTATTCCCAGTTGATCATCCGCTGGAACAGGTCATGGCTCCAGTCCCGGTAGTCCTGCGGGGACTGCACGAAGCCGACCTCCGGCCGGTTGAAATGGGGAATGGTCGCCTTCAGCCAGTCGGGATGGACCTGATAGTCGCTGTCGATGACGGCGATGTGCTGGGCGTCCGGCGCCGTCTGGGCGAGCCCGAAGTTCAGCGCGCCGGCCTTGAAGCCCGGCCAGTTGTCCAGGTGGAAGAAGCGGAACTTCGGCCCGAGCTTGCGACAGTATTCCTCGACCGGGCGCCACACCGCCGGGTCCTTGGTGTTGTTGTCGAGCAGCAGGACCTCGTAGTTCGGGTAGTCCAACCGGGCCAGCGCGTCCAGAGTCTCCATGACCATGTGCGGCGGCTCGTTGTAGCAGGGCACATGGATGGAAACCTTCGGCGCGTTGGGCAGGGGTGCCGCCGAGCAGGGCTGGAACTTGCGCTTGAAGCGGTCCTGCCAGACGACCTCGGTCAGCTCGAGCCCGTCGATCAGCATGACGGCGAGCAGGACGAGCTGGCAGAAGACCAGGATGCCCCAGGCGATCTCCGTGGTGGTGGCGAGGCCGGCGACGCTGGCCGCAGTGAAGGTGAAGACCAGCACCGACGACACGCCCTGGATCATCGCGCCGTAGAAGACCTGCCCGCCGAACTTCAGGTCGCCGCCGCGGCGCCACAGGAAGAAGACGAGCGGCAGGAAGCCCACCGCGATGGAGATGCCGCAGAGCAGCGGCCAGTTCCGCAGCTCCGTCACCTCGCCGATCATCGGGAACTTCGGCTTGCGCCACGCGTCCCACAGGCCCCAGCTGGTGCCGGCGGTGCCTTCGATCTCGCGCTTCCAGGGCTGGTCGAAGGCCTCCATGATGAAGTAGTCGAGCTTGTTCTGCGCCGCGACGTTCAGGAAGGTGCGGATGAACTTGGCCTGGTTGACTTGGCTCGCCTCGGCGCCGCGGCGCCACGGGCCGTCGGCCGGCCAGCCGATTTCCGAGATCAGGATGTGCTTGTTCGGGAACTTGGTCTTCAGCTCGTTGTAGCGGAACATGGCGTAATCGACCGACTGGTCGGCGGGCACGCCTTCCCAGTAGGGCAGCAGGTGGACGGCCAGGAAGTCCACCGCGTCGGCCAGTTCCGGATGCTCCAGCCAGACGTGCCACGGCTCCGCGGTGGAGACCGGGACGTTGACCTTCTTCTTCACGCGCTTGATGTATTCGATGGCCTGCGGGACGGTGACGTCGGCGCGCAGGATCGCCTCGTTGCCGACCAGGACGCGGCGGACGTTGTTGTTGTCGCGCGCCAGCTTGATCAGGCCGTTGATCTCCGGCTCGTCGATCTCCGGCTTGCCGGCGATCCAGGCGCCCGCGGTGATCGGAATCCCGTACTTGCGGGCGATGGGCGCCGTCTGCTCCGACCCGTCGGTGGTGGAGTAGATGCGCACCCCCTTGACCGACCCCTCCAGGGCCTTCATGTCCTTCTCGATGTCCTCCGCCGAGGCCTTGTCGCCCTTGGACGGGCTCTTGTCCGGGTGGAAGGGCGTGTAGCCGACGCCGCTGATGGCGCCGCCCCAGGACCGTTCGGCGACCGGGCGGTTCCACAGCGCCCAGACTCCGATGTTGCCCAGGATCACGAGAAGAAGAGCCGCGATCGCCGACTTGCGCATGACCGTCTTTCTTTGTCCCAAACGTCTGCCGACCGTCCTGGCTTTGTCCGCCCCGGCCGGGCATCTTTCAATTCAGCGAAGGGGTTCAACCGGATCGGCACGCAGGGGGACTCGCCGCCCCGACACCGCCTTCGGACCGAACACCCGTACCCACCACCCTGGTTGCAGGACACGTCTCAATCCGCCGCGCGATCCGTATAAGCCGGAAGACCGAACGCCTCCGACCGGAACATCACCGGACCGAATAAAGATCGTGCGGCAGTTTATACATTTTTCCTAGTCCCGCAACCAGTCCCACTCCGACGCGCCGATGCCCAGGCCTGCAGCGGCGGCAATCCCCACTGGACGAACGCACCGGATGGGCGTTTTCTTCCCCGCACACCGCAAGGAAATCCTTACCGGCCGAAGGGAAGACACGGGACCCCATGACGATGTTCCATCTGCATGACCGTTTGCAGGCCGATACCGCCCCGATCGCGGAATGGCCGCTGTGCCGCGTCCTCTTGATGGACAACCGGGTGTGGCCGTGGCTGATCCTGGTCCCCGCCCGGCATGGCCTGACGGAGATCCACCAGCTGTCCCGTGAGGACCAGCACCGGCTGGTGGACGAGATCGCCCTGGCCTCGCGCACGCTGGAAACCCTGTTCAGCCCGGACAAGATCAACGTCGGGGCCCTGGGCAATCTGGTTCCGCAACTTCATATCCACGTCATCGCCCGCTCCAGGACGGACCCGGCGTGGCCGGGGCCGGTGTGGGGGTCGGGCTTCGCGGAGCGCTACAGCCCGGAGGAGCGGGACAGCCTTATCCGAAAGATCGGGGAGAGGTTGGGCCAAAAGTGAGGCCCGACAAAGCCGAACGCGGCGGGCGCTCCTCCTTTTGCGGCCAAGCGAGGGCGTGACGTTTCTCCTGCGGCCCTGTTTACGGTCGCTGAAACATTCACCGATCGAAGGAGAAGGCACCATGAACACCGACCGCATCACCGGTGCCGGCAAGGAGCTGAAGGGCGAAGTCAAGAAGCAGGCCGGCGACCTGACCGGCAACCGGGATCTGAAGGACGAGGGCCGCGCCGACAAGGCCGAGGGCAAGCTGGACAAGGTCGTCGGCAAGGTGAAGGACATCCTCAAAGGCGACAAGTGATGGGCGCGGATGAGCGGGGGCACCGCAAGGACGATGCCCCGTCCGACGCCGCTCAGCGGATCGAGGACAAGCTCATCGAGGAAACCGGGCAAGCCTCGGGCAACCCCGACAAGCCTGTCCAGGACAAGTTCGATGAGCTGGGCGAAAAGCCCGATATCAAGAAGAAGAGCTTGCGGGACTAGGAATCGCCCCCTTCCATCCGGAAGGGGGTTTTTCTTTGTCACTCAACGGCGATCTGCGCCTCGACCCGCACCGGGAAATTCACCGAATTGGCGATGAAGCATTTCTCGTGGGCCTCGTGGTGCAGGGCCACGGCCTTGGCGGAATCGCTTCCGGGGGCGAGGGTGACCTGGGGGCGCAGGACGACGTCGGTAAAGCGTCCGCCGCCGTGCGCCTCCTCGGCCATCGTTCCGGCGGCCTCGTCCGTGTAGGCGGTCACGCTGACGCCGTTCACGGCGCATAGATGCAGGTACCACAGCATGTGGCAGGCCGAGAGCGAGGCCACGAGCATGTCCTCGGGATTGTAGCGCGTGGGATCACCGCGGAAGGCCGGGTCGGACGAGCCGGGGATCGGCGGCTTGCCGGGCGCGGTGATCTCAAGATCGCGGCTGTACGCCTTGTAGCCCGAGGTTCCGGTTCCCTGGTTGCCGGTCCAGGTCACCGTCGTGCCGTACTGGTGTTCGCGCCCTGACATTGGTCCCTCCGGATGTGTTTCCGGGAGGGTAACCGCGGTCACCGCCGCTGAAAAGAAAACGGGCCATAAAAAAAGCGGGAGGGCCGAAGCCCTCCCGCGATCTCAACGCTGCCTTGCCCGTCAGCCTCAGCTGGCTTCGGCGGCGCGGGCGTGGCGCTTGCGCTCGTTCGGGTCGAGGTAGCGCTTGCGCAGGCGGATGGACTTCGGCGTCACCTCGACCAGCTCGTCGTCGCCGATGTAGGACAGGGCGCGCTCCAGCGTCATCTGGATCGGCGGGGTCAGGCGGACCGCCTCGTCCTTGCTGGTGGTGCGGATGTTGGTGAGCTGCTTGCCCTTGATGACGTTGACTTCGAGGTCGTTGCCGCGGGTGTGCTCACCGATGATCATGCCCTGATAGACCGGAACGCCCGGATCGATCAGCATCGGGCCGCGATCTTCCAGGTTCCACAGCGCGTAGGCGACCGCGGTGCCGTCGGCGTTGGAGATCAGCACGCCGGTGCGCCGGCCGGCGATCGTGCCCTTGTAAGGGGCGTAGCCGTGGAACAGCCGGTTCATGATGCCGGTGCCGCGGGTGTCGGTCAGGAACTCGCCCTGATAGCCGATCAGGCCGCGCGACGGGGCGTGGAAGACGATGCGGGTCTTGTTGCCGCCCGACGGACGCATCTCGATGAGGTCCGCCTTGCGCTCCGCCATCTTCTGCACGACGGTGCCGGAGAACTCCTCGTCCACGTCGACGACGACTTCCTCGATCGGCTCCAGGCGCTGGCCGTTCAGCGGGTCGGTCTTGAACAGCACGCGCGGGCGGCTGATGGCCAGCTCGTAGCCCTCGCGGCGCATCGTCTCGATCAGGATGCCGAGCTGCAGTTCGCCGCGGCCGGCCACCTCGAAGGCGTCGCCGCCCTCGGTGTCGCTGACGCGCAGGGCGACATTGCCTTCGGCCTCGCGCATCAGGCGGTCGCGGATCATGCGGCTGGTGACCTTGTCACCCTCGCGGCCGGCCAGCGGGCTGTCGTTGACCGAGAAGGTCATCGCCAGGGTGGGCGGGTCGATCGGCTGGGCGGCCAGCGGCTCGGCCACTTCCGGCGCGCAGATGGTGTCGGCCACGGTGGTGGTGGTCAGGCCGGCCAGGGCGACGATGTCGCCGGCGTGCGCCTCGTCCACCGGAACGCGCTCCAGGCCGCGGAAGGCCAGCACCTTGCTGATGCGGGCGTTCTCGATCAGCTTGCCGTCGCGGCTCAGCGACTTGATGGCCATGTTGACCTTGACGCTGCCGGTCTGGATGCGGCCGGTCAGGATGCGGCCCAGATAGGGGTTCGCCTCCAGCGTGGTCGCCAGCATGGCGAAGGGCAGGTCCTCTTCCACCTTGGGCGGCGGGACGTGGTCGCGGATCAGCTCGAACAGCGGGGTCAGCGTCTCGCGGGCGCCGTTCTCCAGGTCCGTGGTCGCCCAGCCGTTGCGGCCCGAGGCGAACAGGGTCGGGAAGTCGAGCTGCTCGTTCGAGGCGTCGAGCGAGGCGAACAGGTCGAACACCTCGTCATGCACCTCGTGCGGACGGCCGTCGGGACGGTCCACCTTGTTGATGACGACGATCGGGCGCAGGCCCAGCTTCAGCGCCTTGCCCAGCACGAACTTGGTCTGCGGCAGCGGCCCTTCGGCGGCATCGCAGAGCAGGACCACGCCGTCCACCATGGAGAGGATGCGCTCGACCTCGCCGCCGAAATCGGCGTGGCCGGGGGTGTCCACGATGTTGATGCGCAGGTCGTTCCACAGGACCGACGTGCACTTGGCCAGGATGGTGATGCCGCGCTCGCGCTCCAGGTCGTTGGAGTCCATGGCGCGTTCGGCGACCTGCTGGTTCTCGCGGAACGAACCGGCCTGCTTGAGGAGCTGATCGACCAGGGTCGTCTTGCCGTGGTCGACGTGCGCGATGATGGCGACGTTACGAAGATTCATGTGTCGGGGACTCTTAAATCCGCTCTGGGGCTTCCGTTGCGCAATGCCGCCCCGACACCGCGGCACGTCGGCCGCGCACAACAAAAAAACCCTCCGAGATCGATCGGGGGGCTCTGCCGGGGAAACTGTTGCGACGCAATATAATGATCCAGCTTCATAACGCAAGCGGCGTGGTGGGGGAAACTCGCCCAAAGCGCCTATGCGGAATTTCCTTGCGCCGTGGCGACCGAATCATTGGCGTCTGCGTCTCGGAATCCCACATGGTCCGGTGATGACCAGCCGCGTTTCCGCTTCCCGCCTCGCCGTCATTCTCCTGTCCAGCGCGCTCGTCGCCGTGCCGGGCGACCCGTTGCGCGCGCAGGACCCCGCGCCGGACACCGTTCAGGAGGCGGCCCCGCCGCCCGCGGCGCAGGACGGTTCCGGGCAGGATGACCCCACGCCCAACGCACCCGGCCCGCAGATCCCCTACGAGGTGGAGTTCACCGGGATGGAGGACGACGAGCTGCGCGACCTGCTGCGCGACAGCTCCTCGCTGGTCAGCCTGAAGAACGACCCGCCGCCGTCGGTGCTGGGGCTGGAACGGCGCGCCGACAGCGACCGGGATCGCCTGCAGACGGCGCTGCGCTCCGCCGGCTTCTATGACGCGGTTCTCGACATCCGGGTGGACGCGGCCAGGACCCCGGCCAAGGTGACCGTGGCGGTGACGCCCGGCACGCCCTACCGCTTCAAGACCATCAGCATCGTCTCCACCGACGGCGCGCCGCTGCCGGGCGGCGACGTGACCCCCCGCGACATCGGCCTGCCGGTGGGGGAGCGGGCGCGCGCGCCGCAGGTGGTGGACGCCCAGTCCGCGCTGCTGCGCCGGATGACCGACCGCGGCCACCCCTTCGCCACCGTCGCCGAGCGGCGGGTCGTGGTCGACCACGACGACCACAGCATGGACGTCACCTTTTCGGTGGACCCCGGCCCGCTGGTGATGTTCGGCGACACCAAGATCGACGGGCTGGCCAGTGTCGACGAGGGGCTGATCCGCGGGCGCCTGCCCTGGAAGCAGGGCGACATCTACAGCCCGGCCAAGGTCGACCGGGCGCGCCAGCAGATCGCCCAGCTCGACGTGTTCGACACCGTGCGGGTGCGGCTGGCCGAGGAGCCGGGGCCGGGCGGCGTCACGCCGGTGGACGTGACCCTGGCCGAAAAGCTGCACCGCTTCATCGGGGCCAGCGCCTTCTACTCGTCGGAGGATGGCGTGGGCGGCTCGGCCTATTGGGGCCACCGCAACCTGTTCGGCGGGGCGGAGCGGCTGCGGCTGGGTGTGGAGGTCGGGCGGATCGGCGGCGACAACGGCGCCGCGCAGGGGCCGCGCGGCAGCCTGGACCTGCCGGACATCCGGCTGTCCGCCAACTTCCGCAAGCCCGATTTCCTGGCGCCGCGCCAGTCGCTGATCCTGGATTTCCAGGTCGCGTCGGAGCAGCCGCCGGCCTACGACCGGGTCGCCACCATCGGCTCGGCCTCGCTGGAGCGGCAGGTGACCGACCAGCTTAAGGTCTCCTACGGCGTGTCGGGGGAGCGCGGGCGGGTGCGTTCCAACTTGCGGGAGTACCAGACCGGCTTCATCGGCGTGCCGCTGGGCATCGCTTGGGACGGCTCGGACAATCTGCTGAATCCGTCCAGGGGCTACCGCGCCTCGCTGCTCGCCACCCCCTGGTTCCCCTACGCCGGGGATACGGACTCGATCTTCACCAGTTTCCAGATCAACGCGTCGGCCTACCGCGATCTGTCCGACAACGGACGCTACGTCGCGGCGGCGCGCATCGGCGTTGGCAGCACGGTGGGAGCCTCCCTGGACCAGGTTCCGCCGGACCACCGCTTCTATGCGGGCGGCGGCGGGTCGGTGCGTGGCTACGGCTTCCAGAAGGCCGGGCCGCGCGACATCTACGGCGACCCGACCGGTGGACGGTCGCTGTTCGAAGCTGGTTTGGAGCTTCGCGTCAAGGTGACCGAGACCGTCGGCATCGTGCCCTTCGTCGACGCCGGCACCGTCTTCGACAGCGCCTTCCCGGACTTCAAGGAACCGTTGAAGGTCGGCGCGGGCATCGGTGCCCGCTACTACACCGATTTCGGGCCGCTGCGCGCCGACGTCGCCTTCCCGCTGAACGCCGACTCCGGCGATGCGAAGTGGCAACTCTACCTCAGTCTGGGTCAGGCCTTCTGATTCGTCCTTTCAACCGGTGATGCCGGGTCGGGTCGCATTTTTGCCACTTGGATCGGGATCGCCCATGCTCTTTCCCGTTATACCATTCGGGGAATGCCGCAACGGGGTGCGTGGTGTCGGGTCTGCGTCGTCTGATCGTTCTTCTTCTGGCCTTCGCCGTCCTGACCGGGGCGGTCCTGACGGAGGCCGCTCGCGCGGCCGACACCGAGGGGGGCGGCTGGGGTCCGGCCAACGCCGTCCGGCGCTGGATCGCCCAGACCATCGAAAAGGCGGTCAACGGTCCCGACCTCCAGGTCAGGATCGGCACCATCGGCGGCGCGGTCCCCGTCAACTTCACGATCTCGGACGTCACCGTCGCCGACCGCGAGGGCGTGTGGCTGCGGCTTGAGGATCTCCGCGTCAACCTCGCCCCGACCGCGTTGCTGACCGGGCGGGCCAAGGCCGACGCCATCGAGGCGCAGCGGGTCGTCGTTGAGCGCGCGCCGCTGCCCGCTGAGGGGCCGGAGCCGCCGCCCGACCAGGGGCCGACCTCCCTGCTGCCCAGCCTGCCGGTGGGCGTCGCCGTGGACAAGCTGGCCATCGCCGAGCTGGTCCTGGCGGAGCCGCTGATCGGGCAGGAGGCGCGGCTGAAGATCGACGGGTCGCTCGACCTCGCGTCGGGCGGGTCGTCTCTGGAAGCGCACCTGAATGTGGACCGTCTCGGCGAGCAGCCGGGCACGGTGGCGCTCGACGTCGCCTTCAATCCCGACGACAAGCGACTCGACCTGAACCTGAAGGCGTCGGAGCCGGCGGGCGGGCTGATCGCCACCGCGCTGAACATCCCCGGCACGCCGCCGGTCAGCGCATCGCTGGACGGGCAGGGCTCGCTGGACGACTGGAAGGGCACCTTCACCGCGGCGGCGGAGAACGCCGCGCGGCTGGCCGCCGACGCCACGATCAAGGCGGTGCCGGAAGGGCACGCCGTCACCATCGCGGCGACCGGCGACGTGGCGTCCCTGCTCGGCCCCGATATCGCGCCGCTGGCTGGGCCACAGCCGGTGCTGAAGGGTACCGTGGTGGTTGCTCCGGACGGTGCCCTGACCCTGCAGCCGGTGGCCGTCGAGACCGCCGCCGCCACGGCCAATCTCTCGGGGCGCATCGGCGCCGACCGCCGCAGCCTCGATCTGCGCTACGAGGTCCAGGCCGGGCCGGACTCCACCCTGCACGGCTTCGCCCCCGGCATCGCTTGGCGGGAGGGCACCGTGTCGGGCACCGCCCAGGGCACGCTGGACGCGCTGACCGTGGCGGTGGAAGGTCTGATCCACGACCTCGCCGCCGACGATCCTGCCCTGGCCTCGGTGGCCGGGCCGGAGGTGCGGCTGGACGGGCGGGCGCGGATCAACGCCGACACCGGGGCGGTGGGAATCGACGGGGTGACCCTGACCACCGCGGCGGCCAGCGCCGGGGCGCAGGGCAATGTGACCGGCTGGGGCCAGACCGCCGACGTGACGGTGTCGCTGAACGCCGACGACCTCTCGCGCCTTTCTACCCTCGCCGGACAGCCGCTGGCCGGGTCGCTGGCCCTGGCCGGTCCGGTGCGCCGACAGGAGGACGGCACCCTGACAGCCGGCCTCAGCGGCGCCCTGCGCGGACTGGAGACCGGAACGCCCGCCGACGGCGTGCTTGGCCGCGATGTCAGCCTGGGCGCGCAGGCGGTGATGGAGCCGGGCGGCGCCATGCGCCTCACCGACCTGACGGTGGACGGCCGCAACGGGCGGCTGACCGGTGATGCGGCCCTGGTGGACGGCACCGTGGACGCGAAGACTCGGCTGGAAATCGCTGACCTCGGTTCGGTGGGCACCGCCGCCGGAACGGAGATGGCCGGCGGCCTGACGCTCGACGCGACGGCAAAAGGGCCATTGGACAAGCTGGTGGCGGAGGCGGCGCTGCACGCGCGGAACCTCGCCGTGCAAGGGCGCCGCTTCGGCGACACGCGGCTGAACGCCACTGCGCAGAATCTGCCGGGCGCCCCGCAGGGGCGCGTGTCGGCCCGCACCGAACTGGCCGGCGCCGGGCTGACGGCGGATGCCGCCTATGCATTGGAAGGGCCGGCGCTGCGCATCAGCGACCTCGCGCTGGCGAACGGGCCGAACCGGATCACCGGTGCGGTGCGCGTGGCGCTCGACGCCATGACCGCGACCGGCAAGCTCGACGGCAACCTGCCGCAGCTTCAGGCGCTGTCGGAACTGGCCGGCGTGCCGCTGACCGGGGCGGCGGGCTTCACCGTCGCGCTCGACGCGCCGAACGGCAAGCAGGCGGCCAACCTGACCGCCAACGCCACCAACCTCCGTGTGGAAGGCGAGGGCGGGCCGCTGTTCGCCGCGCGTCGCCTGACCGCCAACGCCGACGTCGCCGACGCGCTGGGCAGCGCCAGCGGCAAGGCGCGCGTGGAGCTTCAAGATGGGGCCGCCGCCGGCAACGACCTGTCCCGCGTGACGGCCAGCGTGGACGGCTCGCTCGCCAAGGCGGCCTTCCGGGCGGAGGCGGTGGGGGCCGGGCGCGATCCGCTGGGGCTGGACCTGGCCGGGGAGTTCACGCAGAGCGGTGCGCTGAACCGCATCCGGCTGGATCGCCTCCAGGGCCGCTACAGCGGCGAATCCTTCCGGCTGACCCAGCCGGCCGCCATCGCCCTGGGCGAGCGGCGCTACGAGGTGTCCGGCCTGAGGCTGGTCAGCGGCAACGCCCAGCTCGCCGCCGATCTCGGACTGAACGGGGAACGGCTGTCGGGCGAGCTGCGGCTCGACCGCGTGCCGATGGCGCTGGCCCGGCTGGCGAATCCGACCCTCCGGCTGGACGGCACGCTGAACGCGCAGGCGACCCTCGGCGGCACCGTCCGCCGCCCGCAGGCCGACGCCACGCTACGCGTCGCCAACCTGAAGGCGCAGCAGACCACCCAGGCCGGCGTGCCGGGCCTGAACGTCACCGTCAACGCTCGCTGGAGGGAGGCCCGCCTGTCGGTGGACGGCGACGTCGCCACCAACAACAACGCCGGCCGGGTGACCCTGACCGCCGCCGCGCCGCTGGCGATGAACCCGGACACGCTGGCCTTCTCGGTGCCGGAGCGCGGCCGTCTGGAGGCGGCGCTGCGCGGCGCCATCGACGCCTCGCTCGCCAACGACCTGCTGGCGGCCAGCGGCGACCGGGCGCGCGGCACGCTGCGGCTCGACGTCAGCGTCGACGGCACGGTGGCGGCCCCGCGGCTGGGCGGCACGGTGACGCTGGCCAACGGGCGCTACGAGAACCGGGCGAGCGGCGCCATCATCAGCAACATCGACGCCCGCATCGTCGGCGACGGCGACGTCTTCACCATCCAGAGCTTCCGCGGGCGGACCACCAACGGCGGCGAGATCAGCGCCCGCGGCGTGATCCGCCCCGCCGCCGCGGATCCCCAGCAGCAACTCGACCTCGCCATCCAGGCCGACCGGGCGCGGCTGGTGCAGAACGATCTGGCGGCGGTCACCATCGGCACCAACCTGACACTGACCGGCAGCTTCCTGAATCCGCGGCTGGCCGGTCCCGTGCGGATCGAGCGGGCTGAGATCCAGATTCCCAACCAGACCCCGCCCAACGTGGTGGACTTGAAGGTCGTCGAGGTCGGGAAGGGCCGCAAGGCGCAGCCGGTCAGCCTGAAGAACGGGCAGGCCGGAAACGGGGCGGCGGCGCCGGAGCCGGCCTTCGCGATGATCCTCGATCTGACGATCAGCGCGCAGAACCAGATCTTCGTCCGGGGACGCGGGCTGGAGGCCGAGTTCGCCGGACAGCTCGCCGTCACCGGCACCTCCAGCCAGCCGCTGGTCAGCGGGCGGCTGAACATGCTGAAGGGCGAATTGGACCTTCTCGCCAAGACCTTCGTCTTCAAGCGCGGCATCATCGAGTTCGACGGCGGTCCCACCATCGACCCGCGGCTGGATTTCCTGGCGGAGGCCACCGCCAACGACGTGACCGCGCAGGTTCTGGTCACCGGCACCGCCGGACAGCCGAAGCTGGAACTGACCTCCCCGCAGGGTTTGCCGCAGGACGAGGTGTTGTCCGCGGTGCTGTTCGGGAAGTCGGTCGGCAGTCTGAACGCGGTGGAGGCGGTCCAGCTCGCCCAGTCCGCGGCGACCCTGGCCGGATTCGGCGGTGGCGGCCCCGGCCTGATTGGCAACCTGCGCCGCGGCCTCGGCATCGACCGGCTGGAATTCACCGGCGGGGCCGATGGCAAGGGTGGCGCGGTGGAGGCAGGGCGCTACGTCAGCGACCGCGTCTATGTCGGGGTGGAGCAAGGCATCGGCGCGAACCAGAGCCGCGCCACGGTCGAGGTCGACATCACCAAGAACATCAAGGCCCAGGCGGACGTCGGCGCCGATTCCGACACCCGAGTCGGCGTCAAGTGGGAGTGGAATTACTGACGGGTCCGGCCTTCTAACCTGTTTGCGAGCCGCTTTCGGGCGCTGGTCATCGGCGCAAGAGCCCCCATATCGAGCAAGGATGAAGGCCGGGCCGCCAAGGCTCCGGTGATCGGCGAAGGGGGAGCGGTGCGCGCTGCCAGAAGGATTCCCTACGTCAATCAGGGCATCGTCATGGCCTGCACGCTGGCCTTCGTGCTGGGCGTGCCGCCGGAATCCCTCGCCTTCGTTCCTGCTTATTTCTTCGGAACGGTTGAGACGGCCGGGCCGCTGCCGACTTGGGCGGTGTGGCGCGGGCTGTTCGGCCATGTCCTGATCCACAGCGACATCGTGCATCTGGTCAGCAACATGCTGGCGCTCTGGGCCTTCGGCGGTGCTGTCGAGCTGGCGATGGGCAGCCTGCGCTACCTGCTGTTCTTCCTGCTCTGCGCCGCGGCGGGGGCGGTGGTGGAGGGGGCGCTGGCCGTCGACCCCATGGCGCCGCTGGTCGGGGCGAGCGGGGCGATCTGCGGGGTGATGGGGGCCTTCCTGCTGCTGCACCCGCAGGCGACGCTCGGCGTGACGCCGGGGCCACGGGTTCCCGCCTCCTTCGTGGTGGGCAGCTTCCTGGCGATCAACGTGGCGATGACGCTGATGCCGCCGGCCCCGGACTCCGGTCTGGGCGACGTGGCCTGGGCCGCCCATCTCGGAGGGTTCGGCGCGGGGATGGCGCTGGTCGCCCTGTTCCGCCGTCCCGGCGTGGCGCTGTGGAGCGTCGCCCGCCTCAGCACCGCGGCGAAGGCCGCCGTCTATCTGACGCTGGTCGTGGTTCTGCTGCGAACGCTGTGACCGTTGCCTTTGCCGGGCCGGGGCGGAATACTGCGCCCTCCCATTGACGGAGGCATGTGACTATGGCGGAAACCGGGTCCGCGCCGGTGCTCGGCGTGATCGGCGGCAGCGGCGTCTACGACATCGACGGCTTGGAGAATCAACGCTGGGTGAAGGTGGAAACGCCTTTCGGAGACCCGTCGGACGAGCTGCTGACGGGCGAGCTGAACGGCCAGAAGCTGGTTTTCCTGCCGCGCCACGGCCGCGGTCACCGTATTCCGCCGTCCGAGCTGAACTTCCGCGCCAACATCTACGCGCTGAAGGCGCTGGGCGTGACAGAGATCCTGTCGGTCTCCGCCGTCGGTTCGCTGAAGGAGCATCTGCCGCCGGGCACCTTCGTGGTGATCGACCAGTTCATCGACCGCACCTTCGCCCGCAACAAGAGCTTCTTCGGCACCGGTCTGGTGGCGCATGTGGCGCTGGGCCATCCGGTCTGCGGGCGGCTGGGCGACCTGATCGAGGAGGCGCTGGTGGAGCTGAAGGTGCCGCACCAGCGCCGCGGCACCTACATGGTCATGGAAGGCCCGCAATTCTCGACCAAGGCCGAGTCCGAGCTGTACCGGAGCTGGGGCTGCGACGTGATCGGCATGACCAACATGCCGGAGGCCAAACTCGCCCGCGAGGCGGAGATGTGCTACGCGACCGTCGCCATGGTCACCGACTTCGACTGTTGGCATCCGGAGCATGACCACGTCACCGTGGACGCCGTCATCCGCGTGGTGGTCGCCAACGCGGGCAAGGCCCGGTCGCTGGTCAAGACGCTCGCGCCGAAGCTGCAGGTGCGCGACGGGCTGTGCGCCCAGGGCTGCCACACCGCGCTCGACCACGCGATCATGACCGCGCCGGACAAGCGCGACCCGGAGATGCTGAAGGCGCTCGACATCATCCTCGCCCGCGCGCTGGGCTGAGGACGCCAACGCAAAAAAGCCGCGGGACCCGGCGTGCGTCCGGGTCCCGCGGCTTTTTCCTTGGATCGCTTGGAAAGGGATCGCTTGGAAAGGGATCGGGCGGATAGCCTCAGTGGCGGGTGCGCGCCGGGGTGACGTAGACGCCGTCCCAATCGACGCCGAACAGCGCGTCGTCGCCGGCTTCTTCCACCAGTTCGTCATAATCGCTGATGTCGATCAGACCAAAGATCGAGGCGGTGCCCGAGGCGTCGAGGTCGCAGGTGATGACGCGGCCGGCGAACTCGACGGACGTGAAGAACACTTCCGGCAGCTCCATGCTGTCGAGGTCGGCGGACACCGCGCACTCGATTTCATGGACGAGGCGGGAGGAGAGGGACCCCCGCAGTTTCGCCGCCTGGGAGGCCCAGACGATCTTCTTGACCCGCGCAGCCGGGCGGTTGTCGGGCTCGCCGATGCCCTCGTCGGGCTGGGCGGCCATGGCGATCATCCGGGAAACCAGGTTCGACGGGCTGGGCGCACGCATAGAGACCTCCGTGAAGAACGAGCGCAGATTCACCCGGCTTCGGTTAACGGGGACTTAAATCCGGACGTCACGGATGGCTTACCTCTTATGCGTAACGGTCTATGACCGGTCAGACGGCCGCCGCCGCGTAAGCCGCCGCCAGCCGCGCCGCGGTGACGGCGTTGTTTCGGATCAGCGCCATGTTCGCGGTCAGGCTGCGCCCGCCGGTGATCCGCTCCAGCGCCGCAAGGAGGAAAGGCGTGACGGATTTTCCCGTGATTCCATGATGTTCCGCATCCCTTAAAGCTTGGGCGATGGCCTGCTCCATGGCCTCGCCATCGAGCGCGTCGGCCTCCGGGATGGGGTTGGCGAGGACCACGCCACCCTCCAGCCCAAGCTCCCATTTGGCTCTCAGGATCGCCGCGACCTCATGCACGTTGTCACAGCGATGAGAGACGGGCAGACCAGAGTTGCGGCTGTAGAAGGCCGGGAACTCGTCCGTGCCCAGCCCCAGGACGGGGACGCCGCGGGTCTCCAGCACCTCCAGCGTCTTCGGCAGGTCGAGAATCGATTTCGCACCCGCGCAGACGACGCAGACGCTGGTGTGGGCCAGCTCGTCGAGGTCCGCCGACACGTCGAAACTGGTTTCGGCGCCGCGGTGCACCCCACCCAGGCCGCCGGTGGCGAAGACAGGGATCCCGGCCAGCCTTGCGGCGATCATCGTGGCGGCCACGGTGGTAGCGCCCGGCACTCCGGTCGCCAGAGCGACGGGCAGGTCGCGGCGGCTCAGCTTCATGACGCTGGTACCACCCTTGGCGAGCCGCTCCAGAGCCTCACCGTCCAGCCCGACGCGGATGCGCCTGTCGAGAACGGCGACGGTGGCGGGCACCGCCCCCTCGGCCCGCACCGCGTCCTCCAGCGCTGTCGCCGTTTCCAGGTTCTTCGGGTAGGGCATGCCGTGGGAGATGACGGTGGATTCCAGCGCCACCACGGGCCGGCCCTCGGCCAGGGCGGCGGCGACCTCGGGCGTTAGGGTCAGGCGGTCGTGCATGGTCGGAGTCTCCCTCGTTCTCCCGCATCCTGCGCTGTGGTTCGCGCCGGCGCAACCGCAGGAATCGGAATTTTGTCCTTTCGCGAGGACGGCCTATATTGCAGTGCATGCCTGCACAAAGCCCCTCCCGCCCCCCCGCCGAACGCTGGATGAAAGTCTGCCCCGAAGGGCTCTACGTCGAGCCCGGCGGCTTCTACGTGGACCCGCTGCGCCCGGTGGAGCGCGCGGTCGTCACCCACGGCCATTCCGACCATGCCCGGCCCGGCCACGCCCATGTGCTCGCCACCGCCGGGACGCTCGCCATCATGCGGCAACGGCTGGGCGAGGGGGCGGGGGCCGCGACGCAGACGCTCGACTATGGCGAGGCGATCCGCATCGGCGACGTGACGGTGCGTCTGGTCCCCGCCGGCCATGTGCTGGGCAGCGCGCAGGTGGTGCTGGAGCATGCGGGGACGCGGGTGGTGGTGTCCGGCGACTACAAGCGGCGCTTCGACCGAACCTGCGCGCCCTTCGAGCCGGTGCCGTGCGACGTCTTCATCACCGAGGCGACCTTCGGCCTGCCGGTCTTCCGCCACCCGCCGGATTTGGGGGAGATCGACAAGCTGTTGCACTCACTGTCGATCTTTCCTGAGCGCAGCCATGTCGTCGGGGCCTACGCGCTGGGCAAATGCCAGCGGGTGATCTCCCTGCTGCGCGCCGCCGGCTACGACCGGCCGATCTATCTGCACGGCGCCCTGGAGCCGATCTGCAAACTCTATGAGAGCTTCGGCGTGCCTCTGGGCGAGCTTCGCCCGGCCACCGTCGCGGCGAAGGAGGAGCTGAAGGGCGCCCTTGTGCTGGCCCCGCCCGGAGCGGTGGCCGACCGCTGGGCGCGGCGGCTCACCGACCCGGTGGTGGCGATGGCCTCCGGCTGGATGCGGGTGCGTCAGCGGGCGCGCCAGCGCGGCGTGGAACTGCCGCTGGTCATTTCCGACCACGCCGATTGGGACGAACTGGTCCAGACGCTCGACGAGGTCGCCGCACCCGAGGTCTGGGTGACCCATGGCCGGGAGGAGGCGCTGGTCCACCACGCGACCCAGCGCGGCATCCGCGCCCGCGCTTTGGCCCTGGTCGGCTTCGAGGAGGAGGGGGCGTGAGGAACTTCTCCGCGCTGATCGACGGGCTGGTCTTCATGCCGGCGCGCAATGGAAAGATCCGCCTGCTGGCCGACTTCTTCGCCACCACGCCGGACCCCGACCGCGGCTGGGCGCTGGCGGCCCTGACGGAATCGCTGGTCTTCCACGAGGCCAAGCCGGCGGCGATCCGGCAACTGGTCGCTACCCGCGTCGATCCCGAGCTGTTCGCCCTGTCCTACGACTATGTCGGCGACCTCGCCGAGACGGTGGCCTTGATCTGGCCAGAGCGCCCGGAGCGGGCGAACAGCCTGCCGCCTTCCATGACCGAGGTGGTGGAGACTCTGCGCGCGGCCAAGCGCGGGCAGGTGATGGGGCTGGTGGAGGGCTGGCTCGACACGCTGGATTCCTCGGGCCGCTTCGCTCTGCTGAAGCTCATCACCGGCAGCCTGCGGGTGGGCGTGTCGGCGCGGCTGGCCAAGACGGCATTGGCGGAGTGGGGCAAGGTCGATCTCGGCGACCTCGAGGAGTGCTGGCATGGGCTGACCCCGCCCTACGCGGAGCTGTTCGCCTGGCTGGAGGGGAGGTCCGACCGGCCGGCGGCGGGGAAGGGCGCCGGCTTCCGCCCGCTGATGCTTTCCCATCCGCTGGAGGAGGAGGATATGGGCGGTCTCGATCCGGCCGACTACGCCGCGGAATGGAAATGGGACGGCATCCGCGTGCAGCTGGCGGCCCGCGGCGGCGAGCGGCGCATCTACAGCCGGACCGGCGACGACGTGTCCGGCGCCTTTCCGGACATTGCGGACCACATGACCTTCGACGCCGTGCTGGACGGCGAACTGCTGGTCGCCCGCGACGAGGGCGAGATCGCGCCCTTTAACGATCTCCAGCAGCGGCTGAACCGCAAGACGGTCACCGCGGCGATGCTCAAGGAATTTCCCGCCTGGGTGCGGCTCTACGACATCCTGTTCGATGGCGAGGAGGATCTACGGAGCCTGCCCTTCACCGAGCGGCGCGCCCGGCTGGAGCGCTGGCACGACGCGGTGCGGCCCCGGCGGATGGACCTGTCGCCCCTGGTTCCGTTCGAGGGCTGGGAGGCACTGAAGGGCCTGCGCGAGGGCAGCCGGGAAAACAGCATCGAAGGGCTGATGCTGAAGCGCAAGGACAGCGTCTACGTTGCCGGGCGCCCCAAGGGGCCCTGGTTCAAGTGGAAGCGTGGGGCGCTGACCCTCGACACCGTGCTGATGTACGCCCAGCGCGGGCACGGCAAGCGGTCCAGCTATTACTCGGACTTCACCTTCGGCGTCTGGCGCGGCGAGGAGCTGGTGCCGGTCGGCAAGGCCTATTTCGGCTTCACCGACGCCGAGCTGGTGGAACTCGACCGCTGGGTGCGCAACCGCACCACCCGCCGCTACGGCCCGGTGCGCGAGGTCGAGCCGGGGCTGGTGCTGGAGGTCGCCTTCGACAGCGTGCACCCGTCGAACCGTCACAAAAGCGGTCTGGCGATGCGCTTCCCGCGCGTCCACCGTATCCGCTGGGACAAGCCGGCGGTGGAGGCCGACCGGCTGGAAACGCTTCAGGCGATGGTCGTCGGCTAGAGCGATGGGCCGAGTGGGGCCGCTTCTTCCATTTTGAACCGGGTCCGCGTTGACGTCGGCGGGACGGCGCCTAGTCTTCTGCAACCGTTCGCTGCGGTCGAACGGGGTGGAAGACATCAAGCCGGAGACCTGACCATGCCGTTCGCCGCCGCCCCCGAGTTCAAGAAGCACAAGGCGAAGTGCGAGGCCGAGGCCAAGAAGATCCCGAACTCGGGCGACGCCCTGGCGGTGGTGAAGAAGTCGGGCGATGTGGAGAAGGCCGCCGCGGCCTGGGACAAGGCCTACAAGGCCGGGGACGCCAAGGCGCTGCGCGCGGCGCTGGCCGATCTGCTCCAGGCGACCAAGATCTTCCGGGCAAAGCTCAGCGCGGTGATTGTCAAGGCGCAGAAGGCGAAGAACGAGGGCGCCGTGGAAGTGGCGGCCGACATGCTGGGCGGCGCCATGAACGTCGAGCAGATGGCCCAGTTGGAAAGCCAGTCCACCCTGAAGAAGCTGGAGAAGGCGGGCAGCGCCAAGGAGATGCCCGCCACCACCTTCTTCGCTGACTGGACCTCGGCCAAGAAGATGTTCGAGGCGCTGACCGGCAAGAAGAAGCCCGCCGAGGGTTTCCTGCTCGCCTTCCGGGCGTCGAGCGGGCTGGAGAAGGCGACGAAGGCGCTGGACGCCGCCACACGCGCCAACGACGTCGACGCTCTGCAGAAGGCGATCAAGGGATTCGAGAAGACCGGCAGCGAGTATTTCGCGACCGTGAAGAAGAAGGCCAAGGTCTCCGTCGCAGCCGACGACACCGACATCCCGGACGAGTCGGAGGAGGCCTTCAACTACGATCAGGCGCTGGCGATCCTGCTGAAGAACCTGAACGTCATCCGCAAGGAAGCCGGCGATATCCTGGCCGAGGCCAGGAAATAGACAGGATTTCCCCCCTATCGGCTCAACCGCATGTCGATGTGGTCGATGCCGACATCGTCGTAAATCTCGCTGACGCGCCGGAAGCCGAAGCCGCCGTAAAAGCTCTCCAAGTAAAGCTGCGCGCTGATCTGCACGTCGTGCTCCGGCCATTCTTGGGCCAGCCGCTCCAGGCATTCCGCGACCAGCCGGCGGCCCAACGCCTTGCCGCGCCACGCCGGAGCGACCGCCAACCGTCCGAACGAGGTCGTGCCGGTGTCGGCATCCGGACCGAAAATGCGGGCGTAGCCGACGGGTGTCGGCGCGTCGCCGTCGTAAAGCGCCAGATGCTGCGCCACCGGGTCGCGTCCGTCGAGGTCGGGAAAGGGGGAGGCCTGTTCCACCACCAGCACGCTCTGGCGGAGGTGGAGCATGTCGTGGAAGGTGCCGGCGGACAGATCGGCAAAGCGGTACCAACGGGAATGCATGTCAGCCTCTAGAAGGAGACGTCGGTGGGATTCAGATGTTCCACCGTGAAGCCGAAACGGCTGTGAAGGCTTTCACCGACGCGAAGCCGGTGGCAGAGGTGCGGTGACGCCTCGAAGCAGAGCAGACAGGCCGGCTTTTCCCGCGCCAGAGCGGCGGCGCGGTTGAGGTCATGCTCCGCTTCCGGAGTCTGCATCTTCGCTTCGACGATCGACCAGAAGCGGTCCAGGTCGCCCTGATGGGCGGCAACGCGGCCCTCCTTGGGCGTGCCCAACCCTTTCAGATGCACGTAACCGATTCCGGCCTCTTCCAACCCGGCGGACAGCGGCCTCTTCGAGAAGCCGGCGCGGCGGGACAAGGGCAACTCGCGCACGTCCAGCAGAACCCCGACCCCCCGCACCTTCAATGCGCGCAGTACGGAGTCGAAGGAGGCGCCTTCGTAACCAATGGTGTAGAGCGTCGGGCTGTCGTTCATGACGAGGAGGGCAGGGCGTTGCGGACCATGTATTCGCCGATGTCCTTGGGCTTCACCTTGACGTCGGTCAGCGGCTCGTCGGCGGACATCGCCTTCGCGACGAGAAGGCTGTTCTGCACGTTGGTCAGAGTGATGCGGAAGACGCCGGTGGCGCCCTTCAGCTTCGGGTAGTAGGTCGGATCGATGACCTTCTCCTTGCGCATCAGGCGTTCGATCACCGCCTCCTCCTCAACGTCCGGCACCTCCTGGCTGTGGATCAGGCGCCAGTCGGATTCGCCCGCCCAGCCGGCATCGATGGCGGCCTTGGCCTCGTCATTGTCAGCGGCCACGCCCAGCTTGAAGATGTGCTTTCCCTGTCCGACGTCGGACGCCCATTTCGTCAGCGCGGCGCTGCGCGCCACATAAACCACGGCCATTTTCGCAGGTCCTCCCCGGTCAGGCGGCCATGCTGCCGCGAAGTGCCCGACGAGGCAACCGCCGGAAGGGGGGAAGGGGGGTCAGGGGAAGGATGATTGCCGGGACAGCGGGGTGATGAGGATGCGGCTGACCACGTCCTTGCCGAACAGCTTGACGCTTTCCTCATCGATCCTGCGGCGCAGGGCCGGCATGTTGGCGATGTTGCCGCGGACGATCCATCCCTCCTCGATGCCAGTGTAGACCGCGCGCAGAGCGGCGTCGTGCAGGCGCGGAATGGCGACCTGAACTTCACCCAGGCGGGTGGCGTTCGCCACTTCCAGCATCACCTCGATCTGGGTGTAGCGCTCCACCTGACCGCGCGTGACGATGGGGACCATCACCGGCTTGATCCGGACGGAAGGTGGCAGGGCCGCCGGCCCTTCCGCCGCCTGAGCCCCCATGGCCGAACCGACGGTGGTGGCGGCGATGAGAAGGCAACCGAGGAAGGACGCGACCCTGCGCATAAGCGGGCACCGGAAAAATCGATTGGGTGGCCCCGATAGTAGGGGTTCGCCCGCCCGCCTTCAATGGCGCCCGCTGTAACAAGAGATGCTGTGACAAGAGATTCGGCTTATGGCCCGGCGTGCCGCCCTCAGGCCGCCTTCTGAGCGCTGGCTTGGATGGCCTTCTTGTTCACGTCGTTGATTGCCAGCATGTTCAGCTTCTTGTCGGTTTCCTTCTCTTCGTTCAGGGTCTGCTCCAGCAGCTCCGCCACCTTGGTAAGGCCGCAGGCGGTGGCGTAGGCGTGGACGGTGCCGTAGCTGGCGATCTCGTAATGCTCCACCTTCTGGGCGGCGGCGATCAGGGCGGCGTCCTGGACTTCCGGGGCGAGACCCATTTCCATGATCTCGCGGGCCTCGCTGATCAGCCCCTCCATCGCGTCGCAATGCTTGCCGCGGGTGCGGGTGTCCAGCTCCTCGAAGACCTGTTCCAGCCGTTCGATCTGGCCGCGGGTCTCCTCCAGATGGGACTCGAAGGCCGCGCGGAGCTGCTCGGAATGCGCCGCCTTGGCCAGTTTCGGCAGGGCCTTGGTGAGCTGCTTTTCGGCGTGGTAGATGTCGCGGAGTTCTTCGATCAGCAGATCCTGCATGGTCTTGGCAGCCATGGTGCCGGTACTCCCTTGCTGAGTTCGTCGTCCGCCAACAACAGGACGTGGCAGATGGGGTTCCGGGACGGTTGCGCTGTGCTAAGGTGGTATCGGGACCGGCGAAGGCCGGCGATGGAGAAAAAGCGATGGTGGGCAATCGGGCGCCTGGAAAAGGCCAGACGGCTGGAAACGGCGCGGGAAACGGTGTCGGCGAGGTGCTGTTCGAATTCCAGCGGGTCGGCAGCTATCTGAAGGTCATGGCCATCGATCCCGTCACTGCGACGGAGGTATCGGTCGTCGGGCCGGCCACCGGCAGCCTGGAACTGCTGAAACGGACCGCGATCAGCAAACTCCAGTTCGTCATGAAGCGCGACGCCGCCAAACGCTGATTGAATTGCCCGAGTACAGACGCCAAGAAGCGCGCCCTCCCGGCGGGGCGGGGGGCGCGGCTAGTCTTGGCTTCTGCTGATGGTGAGCACTGACATCCCGGTGCCGGACCTGCGGAGCCGGTCCGAGGGTGAACTGCTCGGTTCCGACTCTAGACCTATGCCGCGCCGTGGGCACTGGTGCATCGGATGTAACGCCTGTAGAAACCGTTCCACGAACGAACGGACCGCCGTGCTTTCCGGACAGTGTTTTCCTGGCGCGGCGGTCCTGACCGAATGCGGAGGGAGACGATCGCAATGGGTTGCGTGACGGTCTTGCGGAGATTGCCCGTGCTGTTGAGAGAGACCCTGAAGCCGGCGGCGACGCTGCTGGTGCTGGCCGTGGCGCTGCAAAGCCCGGCGGCGTGGTCGGAAACCACCATCATCTGCACGAAGCCCGGCGTTCCGCTCTGCATGAGCGACACCACCACCTTCGTCAGCGCGGACAAGATGGCCACCTGCCAGTTCGAGGTGAAGGAGTACGTGGACAAGACCATGGACTATCTGCGCTGCCTGAACGAGGAGAACACCAGCACAGGGCAGGAACTGACCCGCAATGTCGAACGGTTCAACTGCCGCCTGTCCGGCCGCAACTGTGGATGAGGGGCGGCGCCGGCGGGTTGGGCGACGCCCGTCCTCGCCACGGTCCTGCGTGATCCAGGCCCGACAGTAAGACCCGACAGTAAGACATGAAGGTGAAACGACACAGGGCCGGCCTCCCCAATGGGGAGGCCGGCCCTGTTCGTTCAGGACGGTGCTGGCGCTCAGCCGGCCTTGCGGCGGGTCTGGCGGCCGGAGCTGCGGCCGAGGCCGATCCGTTTCGCGAACTCGGAGCGCTGAGCCGCGTAGTTCGGCGCGACCATCGGGTAATCCGGCGGCAGGCTCCAGCGCGCCCGGTATTCGTCCGGCGACATGTTGTAGGTGGAGCGAAGATGGCGCTTCAGCATCTTCAGCTTTTTGCCGTCTTCCAGACACACGATGTATTCGGGCGTCACCGACTTGCGGATCGGCACGGCCGGCTTCAGGGGCTCTGAAGGAATTTCTCGGGGCTGCGTGTTCAGCCCGGTCAGCGACGAGTAGACCGTGTTGATCACCTCGGGAATCTGCTGCGCCGGCAGAACGTTCTTGCTGACATATGCGGAGACGATGTCCGCGGTCATCCGCAGAAGCTCGTTATCGGGCACATCGGCGCGAAGCTGGTCACTCATTGCCATTAGTCCTGATTTTTCATTTTGTCCCTAGCAACCAAGTTGCACAGCGTGATTTGGGTGTCAATATAATTTCGAGAGCAGCGAATTAAGTTATTTGCAAACTGCATGAAGTTACAAGGCGTGGCAAATCAGATGTCGCAGGAAATGGCCGGGCTGCGGCTGCACTGCCCCACGTTTAGGCATCGTCTAGTGCGGGGAAGCTAGGCAAGACCATGAGAATCGGGCACCGCAACTGACCGATTCGTGATGCGAGACCGAATCGGTCGACCTGCTTACTGGCCGTTAACGTCAACGGTGGCGGGAAATAGAGAAACATTTGTTCTCGGCATGCATCGCGGATGGGCTTCCCTTCGCCGGGTCGGCGCCCGGCGTTCCCCTTTTGCGGTTCTGTGCCCGGCGCAAAGCCCCTGTGCGTTGTGTCCTTCTGGCGGTTCGGGGCGATATCTGGTAGCTTGCGCGCCGTGCCGCCGTCCCCGCCGGGTGTTCCCCCCGGGCCGGCGCCATTCGTATTCGTGCACGGAGTTTTTCTTTCATGACCACCATCGCGATCGCGTCCGATCACGCGGGGTACGAGATGAAGGCCCAGATCGCCTCCTGGCTGGCCGGCGCCGGCTACGAGGTGCTGGACCTCGGCTGCAACGGTCCGGAATCGGTGGACTATCCGGATTTCGCCACGGCGCTGGCGGGTGCCATCAACGACAAGCGCGCGGCGCGCGGCGTCTTGATCTGCGGCAGCGGCATCGGTATCAGCATCGCGGCGAACCGCCATCCGGGCATCCGTGCCGCCCTGGTGCATGACGTGACGACCGCCCGCCTCGCGCGCCAGCACAACGACGCGAACGTGGTGGCTCTGGGCGCGCGCATCATCGGCGCGGAGATCGCGAAGGACTGCGTGGACGCCTTCCTGACGACCGATTTCGAAGGCGGTGAGCGGCACAGCCGGCGAATCGCCAAGATGGGATGAGACGGCCCTTCACCCGGCCCGTGACTGCTTTCTGAACCAAGGACCTGCCCTGCCATGACCGTGACCAACGCCGACCCCCGCGCCGAGATCGGCCGCTTCTTCGCTGCCTCGCTCGCCGAGACCGATCCCGAACTGGCCCGCGCGGTGCGCGACGAGCTGGTCCGCCAGCAGGAGCAGATCGAGCTGATCGCGTCCGAGAACATCGTCTCCCAGGCGGTGCTGGAGGCCCAGGGCTCGGTCATGACCAACAAGTACGCCGAAGGCTATCCGGGCCGGCGCTACTATGGCGGTTGCGAGTATGTGGACGTGGCCGAGACGCTGGCGATCGAGCGCGCCTGCAAGCTGTTCGGCTGCGGCTTCGCCAACGTCCAGCCGAACTCAGGATCGCAGGCCAACCAGGCGGTCAACCTCGCCCTGCTCCAGCCGGGCGACACCATCCTCGGCATGTCGCTGGCGGCCGGCGGCCACCTGACCCATGGCGCCGCCCCGAACCTGTCGGGCAAGTGGTTCAAGGCCGTGCAGTACGGCGTGCGCCGTGACGACCACCTGATCGACTTCGACGAGGTCGAGCGTCTGGCCCGCGAGCACAAGCCGAAGCTGATCATCGCCGGCGGCTCCGCCTATCCGCGCGTCCTCGACTACCAGCGCTTCCGCGCCATCGCGGACGAGGTCGGCGCCTACTTCATGGTGGACATCGCCCACTATGCCGGCCTGATCGCCGGCGGCGTCTATCCGAACCCGTTCCCCTACGCCGACGTGGTCACCACCACCACCCACAAGACGCTGCGCGGCCCGCGCGGCGGCATGGTGCTGACCAACAGCGAGGAGATCGCCAAGAAGATCAACTCGGCGGTGTTCCCCGGCCTGCAGGGCGGCCCGCTGATGCACGTCATCGCCGCTAAGGCGGTGGCCTTCGCCGAGGCGCTGCGTCCGGAGTTCAAGACCTACGCCAAGAGCGTCCTCGACAACGCCCGCGCCCTGTCGAAGGTGCTGATCGAGGGCGGCCTGGACATCGTGTCCGGCGGCACCGACAGCCACATCGTGCTGGTCGACCTGCGTCCGAAGAACCTGACCGGCAAGGCCGCCGAGGCGAGCCTGGAGCACGCCGGCATGACCTGCAACAAGAACGGCGTCCCGTTCGACCCGCAGAAGCCGATGGTCACCTCCGGCGTCCGTCTGGGCAGCCCGGCGGCCACCACCCGCGGCTTCGGCGTGGCCGAGTTCGAGCAGGTCGGCCGCCTGATCGTCGAGACGCTGGACGGGCTGGCCGCCAGCAACTCCGGCGACAACGCGGCGGTCGAGGCGAAGGTGCGGGAGGAGGTGCGCGAGCTGTGCCGCCGCTTCCCCATCTACCCGACCCTGTAATCATCAAGACCGACTAAGGGGAAAGGCCGGACATGCGCTGCCCGTTCTGCGGACACGAGGACACCCAGGTCAAGGACTCGCGACCGACCGAGGACAACTCGGCGATCCGCAGGCGGCGGTTCTGCCCCAGTTGCAGCGCGCGTTTCACCACCTTCGAGCGCGTCCAGCTCCGTGAGCTGACGGTGGTGAAGAGCACCGGCCAGCGGGAGCCGTTCGACCGCGAAAAGCTCCTGCGCTCCATGCGCATCGCTCTGCGCAAGCGCCCGATCGATGCCGACCGCATCGACCGGGTGGTGAACAGTCTGGTGCGCCAGCTCGAATCCTCCGGCGAGAGCGAGATCCCGTCGAAGCAGATCGGCGAGATGATCATGGTGGCGCTCCAGACGCTCGATCAGGTCGCCTACATCCGCTACGCCTCGGTCTATAAGGACTTCCGCGAGGCGTCGGACTTCAACGAGTTCGTCGAGCAACTCGCCCCCGAAGCCCAGAACGGGTGAGGAGGCGGGCGGCGCCCATGGCGAAGCAAGCCATCCATCCCGACGATGTCCGCCACATGCGGGCCGCCCTGGTCCTGGCGGCGCGCGGGCTCGGCAACACTTGGCCGAACCCGGCGGTGGGCTGCGTCATCGTGCGCGGCGGTGTGGTGGTCGGGCGTGGCTGGACCCAGCCGGGCGGGCGACCGCACGCCGAGACGGAAGCGCTGGCCCGCGCCGGTGGTGCTACGCACGGCGCGACCGCCTATGTGACGCTGGAACCCTGCAACCATTACGGGAAAACACCCCCCTGCGCTCTGGCGCTGGTGGAGGCCGGGGTGGCGCGGGTGGTGGTGGCCTGCGGTGATCCGGACCCGCGGGTGGCGGGAGGCGGGCTGGAGCGGCTGCGCGCCGCCGGGATCGCGGTGGACACCGGCGTCTGCGAGGACGCCGCCTGGACTCTCAACGAGGGTTTCTTCCGGCGCATCCAGGACGAGCGTCCTCTCTATACGCTCAAGGCGGCGACGACGCTGGACGGGCGCATCGCCACCCACAGCGGCCAGTCGCAATGGATCACCGGGCCGACGGCGCGGGCGTGGGGGCACCGGCTGCGCGCCACCCACGACGCGATCATGGTCGGCATCCGCACCGCCCTGGCCGACGACCCGGAACTCACCTGCCGCCTGCCGGGGCTGAGCCACCGGTCGCCCGTGCGCATCGTGGTGGACAGCCGGCTGCGCCTGCCGCTGACCGGAAAGCTGGCCGTGGGCGCGCGGTCCGTGCCGACCTGGGTGATCACCCGCGAGGATGCGGACCCGAGCCGTCTGGCCGTCTTCCAGGACTGCGGACTCGAGGTGATCCGCGTGCCCGCCGACTCCGCGGGCCTGCCGGATCTGGTCGAGGCGAGCGCCAACCTGGCTCGCCGCGGCCTGACCCGCGTGCTGGTGGAGGGTGGGGCCACTCTGGCGGCCTCGCTGCTGCGCGCCAATCTGGTCGACCGGCTGGAATGGTTCCGCGCCGCCTCGGTCATGGGCGGCGACGGGCTGCCGGCGGTCCATGCCTTCGGGGTGGACGGGTTGGAGCGCATGGCGCTGTTCCGCCGGACCGACCTGCGGCAGGCCGGGGACGATCTCGTGGAAAGCTACGTCCGCCGCGGTTGAGCGGTCGGGGATGTGCGGCGTCCGGCACCGTGCCGGGCGCAACAGTCCGTTGCGTGCCGCGCCGTGCGGATGAATCTTTCACACGATTGAAAACCTGCTAAATTGCCGGCCCATGTTCACCGGAATCATCACCGATGTTGGGCGCGTTCGGGCCGTGGAACGGCAGGGCGACACCCGGTTCACCGTCGAAACCGTCTTCGCTATGGAGACGGTTCCCATCGGCGCGTCCATCGCCAACAACGGCGTCTGTCTGACCGTGGTCGAGAAGGGGCCGGGCTGGTTCGCCGTGCAGGCCTCCGCCGAGACCCTGTCGAAGACGACGCTGGGCGGCTGGGCCGAAGGCACGCGCATCAATCTGGAGCGGGCGCTCAAGGTCGGCGACGAGCTGGGCGGGCACATCGTGTCCGGCCATGTCGACGGCGTCGCCACGGTCGTGGAGGTCCGCGCCGACGGCGAGTCGAAGCGCTTCACCTTCGAGGCGCCGGCCACCCTGGCGAAATACATCGCCTCCAAGGGGTCGGTGGCGCTGGACGGCGTGTCGCTGACGGTGAACGAGGTCGATGGTGCGCGCTTCGGCGTGAACATCATCCCGCACACCCAGGATGCGACCACCTTCGGCGCGCTGAAGGCCGGGGATCGGGTGAACCTGGAAATCGATATGCTCGCGCGGTATGTGGCGCGGCTGGCGGGGCAGGAATGACGTCCGAGTTTCACGAGTATCTGTCGCGCCCCGAGGAGATCATCGAGGAGGCGCGCCAGGGCAAGATGTTCATCCTCGTCGATGACGAGGACCGCGAGAACGAAGGCGATCTGGTCATCCCGGCCCAGTGCGCGACTCCCGAGGCCGTGAACTTCATGGCCAAGTACGGGCGCGGCCTGATCTGCCTCGCTATGGACCAGAACCACATCGAGCGGCTGCGCCTGCCGCTGATGGCGCAGCAGAACGGCACCCGCCACCAGACCGCCTTCACCGTCTCCATCGAAGCGCGCGAGGGTGTGACGACCGGCATCTCCGCCGCCGACCGCGCCCGCACCATCCAGGTCGCCATCGACCCGACCGCCGGGCCGGACGCCATCGTGACGCCGGGCCACGTCTTCCCGCTGCTCGCCCGCGACGGCGGCGTGCTGGTCCGCGCCGGCCACACGGAAGCCTCGGTGGACATCGCCCGCATGGCCGGCATGACCGCGGCGGGCGTGATCTGCGAGATCATGAACGACGACGGCACCATGGCCCGCCTGCCGGATCTGGTGAAGTTCGCGCAGTTCCACGGGCTGAAGGTGGGCACCATCGCCGACCTGATCGCCTACCGCCGCCGCACCGAGACGATCGTCGAGCAGAAGCTGGCGGCGGCTCTGGACAGCCGCTTCGGCGGGCGTTTCCAGATGTACGTCTACGTCAACAAGGTGGCTTACGCGGAGCACATCGCGCTGGTGCGCGGCGACATCTCCGGCGACGAGCCGGTGCTGGTGCGCATGCACGCCTTGTCGGTGCTGGACGACGTGCTTGGCGACAAGAGCGCCGCGCGTGACGGCGAGCTTCAGGCTTCCATGGAGATGATCGCGCGGGAAGGCCGCGGCGTCATCGTCCTGCTGCGCGAGCCGATGGCGAACAGCCTGACCGAATCGGTGATGGCGCGGCTGGAAGGCCATGAGAATCCGACTCCCGCCCTGCGGGATTATGGCGTCGGCGCGCAGATCCTGCTGGACCTGGGCGTGCGCGACATGGTTCTGCTGTCGAACCGCAAGAAGTCCATCATCGGGCTGGAGGGGTACGGCCTGACCGTGCTCGGCCACCGCCCGATTCCCCTGCAAGACCAGTAACCGCCAGCCGAGCGACCCGAGATGACCGAAAAGCCCCATCTGATGATCGTGGAAGCCCGCTTCTACGAGGACATCGCCGACGAGCTGGTGAAAGGCGCCATCGCCGAGATCGAGAAGGAGGGCGCCACCTACCAGCGCGTCTCGGTTCCGGGGTGCCTGGAGATCCCGGCGGCGATCCTGTACGCCCTGCGTTCCATGGACTTCTTCACGGCGCGCAAGCGCTTCGACGGCTATGTCGGGCTGGGCTGCGTGATCCGTGGCGAGACCACCCACTACGACATCGTCTGCAACGAGAGCGCCCGCGGTCTCCAGGACCTCGCGCTGCGCTATGCGCTGGCCATCGGCAACGGCGTGCTGACGGTGGAGAACCGTGAGCAGGCCTGGGCGCGGGCCTCCGTGACGGCCAAGAACAAGGGCGGTTTCGCGGCGCGCGCCTGCCTTGACATGATCGAACTCAAGCGCCAATTCCGCCTCTATCCGCGGTGACGCCGCGGTGCAATTCCTGACAGACTGAGCAACATGAGCAACGACGACGCGGCTGGCCGCGCGAAACAGAAGCGCGGCTCCCGGAACCGGACGGGTGGCGGATCGGCCAAGGCCCGGCGCAAGGCCGCACGCCTTGCCGCCGTCCAGGCCCTGTACCAGATCGACCTGAACCAGATCGAACCGACCGGCATCGCTGTGGAATCCGTGATCGGCGAATTCGTCAATCACCGGCTGGGTGAGGAGATCGACGGGGCGAAGTTCGTCGCCGCCGATCCCCAGCTGTTCGCCGATATCGTCCGTGGTGTCGCGCACCGCCGGGCGGAGGTCGACGGCATGCTGGCCTCGGCCCTGGAGCCGCGCTACGCGCTGGACCGCCTGGAATTGCTGATGCGCGCCATCCTGCGGGCCGGCGCGTACGAGCTGTTCGTCCACAACGACACCCACCCGCGCATCCTCATCAGCGAGTATGTGGACGTGGCGCACGCCTTCTTCGCGGGTCGTGAGCCGGGCATGGTGAACGGCGTGCTCGACCATGTGGCCCGCGCGCTGCGGCCGGACGAACTCGCCCAGCCGGACCCCAGCCGTGACCAGTCCAAAGACCGCTAGGGCAGACACCGGCAAGCCGCTCGGCGAGTTCGGGCGGATCGACCGTTACTTCAGGCCGCTGGCGTCCGGGTTTCCGGGCGCCCGCGGGCTTGCCGACGACGCCGCCGTGTTCGGCGTTCCACCGGACCAGGAACTGGTCGTCACCACGGACGCCATGGTGGCGGGCGTCCATTTCTTTCCCGACGACGCGCCCGGCGACATCGCCGCGAAGCTGCTGCGCACCAACCTGTCGGACCTCGCCGCCATGGGCGCGGCCCCCTACGCCTACACCCTGGTCACCGCCCTGCCGAAGACGGTGGGGGAGGAGTGGCTCGCCGGCTTCGCCGCCGGTCTTGGTGAGGATCAGGCCCGGTTCGGCATCGCTCTGGCGGGCGGCGACTCGGTCTCGACCTCCGGACCCATCACCCTATCGGTGACCGCCTTCGGTCTGGTGCCGAAGGGCGGGGCGGTGCCACGCTGGGGCGGGCGCCCCGGCGATCGCGTCTACGTCACCGGCAGCATCGGCGACGCGGCGCTCGGCCTGGAGATCGCCTACGGAACGCTGGAGGTGGCCGACGACTCGGCGCGCGCCGCGCTGCTGGGACGCCTGCGGCGGCCCGATCCGCGGACCACGCTGGGGCCGCGTCTGGTGGGGCTGGCGACCGGCTGCCTGGACGTGTCCGACGGTCTGGTCGCGGATCTCGGCCATCTGTGCGAGGAATCGGGCTGCGCCGCGGTTCTGGAGTCGGGGCGGGTGCCCCTGTCGAATGCAGCGAGGTCGGTGATCGGCGACGATCCGGCGCGCTTCGCCATGGCTCTGACCGGCGGCGACGATTACGAGCTGCTCTTCACCGCCGCGGAGCACGCCGCCCCGGCGCTCGCCGCCCTGTCGGCGGAGACCAGCGTGCCGGTGACCGCCATCGGCCATCTGCTGGAGGGACCGGCGGGTGAGGTGACGGTAACCGATGCGCAGGGGCGGATTCTCGACCTGCCGACTCGCGGCTGGGACCATTTCTGAGAGCATCCTCGTCGCGCGACTCCGCTTAACGCAATCGAAAGCAGGGCGGCGCTAGGCTCGATCCGTTCCGTATCCGGGAAGGGATGGGTGTGATCAAGGCCGTCATATTGCTGGTTTTGGGCCTGCTGCTGCTGGGCGGCGCGGGCTTCGGCGGCTGGATGATCTACAACAAGTATTTCGTCGAGCATGAGGAGTCGGCCCCCAAGAAGGAGGAGCCGCCGCCCAAGCCGCCCACCGGCTTCGTCCGCATGGCTCCGCTGGTCGTCCCGGCCATCGGCACGCAGAAGGTCGAGCAGTTCGTGACCGTGGTCGTCACGCTGGAGGTCGTTCTCGAGAAGGTGCCCTATGTGCAGGCCCGCCAGCCGCTCGTCTACGACCGCTGCCTGTCTGCCCTCTACGCCGCTGTCGACGACCGGTCGGTGATGACCGGCAACTTGGTCAACATCATTGCCGTAAAAGAAAAACTCGCCGCCGCCGCCGCGAAAGTGGTGGGGGAAGGCGTGGTGCAAAATGTTCTTGTTCAGGTGGTTACACAGCGCAATTTGTAACCGTTCTTAAAAAAGCCTATCCGAAAGTCAGGAGCGCCTCGGCCAAATCGCCGCGCCTATTCGAGCGTGGCGGCTGTTGCATTGTGCCATCCTCTTCGGCATCCTTTTCGTGAACAACTCGCCCGTCATCCACCTTCGTTTGTACGGGTCGTTTTCACGACAAGGCGGTAATCGGGCCCGAAACCATAAGAATTTGGGGGAACCGATGGCAGCAGCGTTCGTCATCATCATCGCCAGCGGCCTGTTGGCCCTGGCGTATGGGTACTACGCGGGCAAGCAAGTCATGGCGGCCTCCGCCGGTTCCGACCGCATGCAGGAAATCGCTGCGGCCGTGCAGGAGGGCGCCCGAGCCTATCTGAATCGCCAGTACACCACCATCGCCATCGCCGGCGTGGTTCTTCTCATCATCCTCGGCGCCTTTCTCGGCCTGCATGTGGCCATCGGCTTCCTGATCGGATCGGTCCTGTCGGGGGCCGCCGGCTATGTCGGCATGAACGTGTCGGTCCGCGCCAACGTGCGCACGGCCCAGGCGGCGACCCAGGGCTTGGCCCCGGCGCTCGACATCGCCTTCAAGGCGGGGGCGATCACCGGCATGCTGGTGGTCGGGCTGGGTCTGCTCGGGGTGGGTGTCTACTACGGCATCCTGACGATGATCTACCGCGTGACCGACCCGATCGAGGTCCGCGCCGTGCTGGAGGCCCTGGTCGCCCTCAGCTTCGGCGCCTCGCTGATCTCCATCTTCGCGCGGCTGGGCGGCGGAATCTTCACCAAGGGGGCCGACGTCGGCGCCGATCTGGTGGGCAAGGTCGAGGCCGGCATTCCGGAGGACGATCCCCGCAACCCCGCGGTGATCGCGGACAATGTCGGCGACAATGTCGGCGACTGCGCCGGTATGGCCGCCGACCTCTTCGAAACCTACGCCGTCACCATCGTCGCCACCATGCTGCTGGCGGCGATTTTCTTTTCGGGCGAGGTGATCCGCCTGCTCCTCGTCTACCCGCTGGTCATCGGCGCGGTCTGCATCGCCGCCTCCGTCGCCGGCACCTTCTTCGTGAAGCTGGGCAGCAACAACAACATCATGGCCGCCCTCTACAAGGGCTTGGCCGCCACCGCCGGCATCTCGCTGGTGCTGATCCTGATCGTGACCGCGATCATGTTCGGCTTCACCCGGCCGATTCCCCTGAACGGCGGCGGCTATGTGACCGGCGGCAACCTGTTCGTCTCGTCCCTGGTCGGGCTGGGCGTGACCGGCCTGCTGGTGTGGATCACCGAATACTACACTTCCACCGCCTTCCGTCCGGTGCGCAGCGTCGCCCGCTCGTCGGAGACCGGGCACGGCACCAACGTGATTCAGGGCTTGGCCGTGTCGATGGAGGCGACGGCGCTTCCCGTCCTGGTCATCTGCGTCGGCATCATCATCGCCTACGGGCAGGCCGGCATCTTCGGGATCGGCATCGCGGCGACCACGATGCTCGCGCTGGCCGGCATGGTGGTGGCGCTCGACGCCTACGGTCCGGTGACCGACAACGCCGGCGGCATCGCGGAAATGGCCGACATGCCGAAGGACATCCGCGTCACGACCGACGCTCTGGACGCCGTCGGCAACACCACCAAGGCGGTGACCAAGGGTTACGCCATCGGTTCGGCCGGTCTGGCCGCTCTGGTGCTGTTCGCCGCCTATGTACAGGATCTGAAGCATTATTTCCCGAACGTGGCGGTCGAGTTCCGGCTGGACGATCCCTATGTGGTCGTCGGGCTGCTGATCGGCGGCCTGCTGCCCTACCTGTTCGGGGCGATGGGCATGACCGCGGTCGGGCGCGCCGCCGGATCGGTGGTGGTGGAGGTGCGCCGCCAGTTTCGCGAGATCAGCGGCATCATGGAGGGCACCGCCAAGCCCGACTATGGCCGCGCCGTCGATATGCTGACCCGTGCCGCGATCAAGGAGATGGTCATCCCGTCGCTGCTGCCGGTCCTGGCGCCGGTCGTGCTGTACATCGTTATCGCCGCCATCGCCGGCCAGGCGCAGGCTTTCGCCGCTCTGGGCGCCATGCTGCTGGGCACCATCGTGACGGGGATCTTCGTCGCCATTTCGATGACCTCGGGCGGCGGTGCCTGGGACAACGCCAAGAAGTACATCGAGGAGGGGAATCACGGCGGCAAGGGCTCCGACGCGCACAAGGCGGCGGTGACCGGCGACACCGTCGGCGACCCGTACAAGGACACCGCCGGCCCGGCGGTCAACCCGATGATCAAGATCACCAACATCGTGGCGATCCTGCTGCTGGCGATCCTCGCCCAGATCGGCTGAGCCGGATCGACGAAAGTCGGGACGGCACCAAAAGAAAAGCCCCGCGGAAGCGGGGCTTTTCGCGTCTCTGCAGACCGGTTGGCGTCAGCGGCCGGGGCCGCGGTTGCGCGAGTCCTTGGCGGAGAAGCGCCCGACATTGCCGAGCATCTGTTCGAGGAAGCTCAGCTCGCGGCCGGCGGTGGGGGTGCTGCGATCGACGATGTCGATCTGCTGCCCGTCGGTGGCGTCGAGCTGCTTCATCTCCGTCACCACGCCGGCGTCGTCGAAATGGACGACGACGACACGGCGCTCCATCACGCTCGGCTGGAAGAAGGCGACCTTCTCCGTCTTCTGGCCGATGTAGTACCAGACATTCTGGTCGAAGGTTCCCACGGAGGTCGGCGTGCCGAGGATGTCCGCCACATCCTCCCGCCGCGACTGGCCGGCCTTGATCTCGGCGATGCGGTCGGGGTCCGCCATGTTGCCGCGGGTCGCCACGGTGGGCGAGCACGCGGAGACGGCGAGACCCAGAAAGGCGAAGGCGCACAGCGCCGAAGGAATCGATCTCGTCATGGTGCTCAGGCTATGATGGCGCGGGCGGACCGCCGGACCCTTGCGGCAGGCCGGACTCCGCCCGCAATGCCGGGACAATCGCATCGCGCGGTTTGTCCTGTCAACGAAACTCCGAGCGAGAGAGAAACCGTGCTTGACCGCCTGTTCCGGCGTCGGCGTGAAGCCCGCGCCGTCGCCGATTTCTATCTCACCATCGCAGCGCAGGCCCGCCTGCCGGCCTTCTACCGTGACCTTGGCGTTCCCGACACGCTGGACGGGCGCTTCGACATGGTGGTGCTTCACGTCTTCTTGGTGATGCGCCGCCTGAAGGGGCAGGGGACCGCCGCCGCGGACCGCTCGCGTCTGCTCTTCGAAGCGATGATCGACCATTTCGAGAAATCGCTGATGGAGCAGGGGGTGGGCGACAGCGGAGTCGGGCGGCGCATCAAGACCATGGCGCGCGGCATCGCCGGCCGGATCGAGGTCTATGACCGCGCGCTCGCCGCCGAAGACGGTGACGAGGGCGATGCGGCGTTGCAGGTTGCGCTCGACAACAACGTCTATGGCACCGCATCGGAGGTGCCGCCGCAGCGGCTGGCCGTCCTGGCGGCCTATGTCCGGCGCGAGGCCGCCGGGCTGGAGACGCAACCGCTGGAGTCGCTCATGGCCGGGGAGGTGCGCTTCGGTCCGCCACCCGGTGCCGGGACCGACTGACCGCGTCCATCGAGTCTCTCCTTATTATAGGGGTGGCGATTGGACTTGCCTTTCCCGGCGTCCGGATTCATCTGACAGTGAGACGAAGGCGCCCGCTTCAGAACGGGCGCTGTGACAAGGAACTGCTCGACATGCGCAACACGACCCAGCCTTCCGCCAGCCCAGCACCGGAATTCTCGCGCATCGTCCGCGCCGACGCCGTCCATCGCGACGGCGATCTGGTCGAAACCATCGAGGCGACGGAAGCCGAGCGCAAGGCGCTGGCCGAACGGTTCGAACTGGAGGGAATCGAGCGGTTGACCGCCCGGGTCCGCCTGCGCTCCGTGCGCGGCGGCCAGATGGTGCGCGTCGAAGGGGAACTGGAAGCCGACGTGGTGCAGACCTGCGTCGTCACGCTGGAGCCGGTGCCCGCCCAGGTTTCCGACCGCTTCGGCGCGCTGTTCGCGCCGGAGTCGATGGTCCCCGGCGAGGAGGACGAGATCGAAATCGACCCGAACATCGCCGAGGAGGACATCCCGGAGGCCATGACCAACGGGCGGATCGACATCGGTGAATTGACCGCCCAGCATTTGTCCCTGGCGCTCGACCCCTATCCTCATGCAGAAGGCGTGGCGTTCGACGGATACAGCGAAGGCGAAGAGGAGGAGGAGGCTGCGGCCCCCGCCGATGATGATGCCGGCGCCGATCCGGAGAAGCCGAACCCGTTCGCCGCGCTGGAACGTCTGAAACGACAGAATTGAGGGCGGAACGGGCTTGCCCTTCGGGGGCAATTGCCGTATTGAATGCCGCTCGCGTCAGGCGGCCCCTCTTCGGGCCGCCTTTTACAATGAAGAGAGTTTACGGCCATGGCTGTTCCGAAGAAGAAGACCTCCAAGTCGCGCCGCAACATGCGTCGCTCGCACCACGCTCTCCCGACCTCGTCCTACGCCGAGTGCTCGAACTGCGGCGAGCTGAAGCGCCCGCACCATGTCTGCGGCTCTTGCGGTCACTACGACCAGCGCGAAGTGGTTCAGAGCGCTCCGGCGGCCTGATGGCGGTTTGGTTGGCCGCCCTACGTCCTAGCCAGGGAGCCTGTCCGCGGTGAGCCAGCGCCTGACCATTGCCCTTGATGCTATGGGCGGTGACAAAGGACCCGACATGGTGATTGCCGGGGCGGATATCGCCCGCGAGCGTCACCCGCAGGTGCATTACCTGCTGTTCGGGGACACCGCCCGCATCGAGCCGCTGCTTGCGCAGCGGCCCGCCTTGAGAGCGGTGGCCGAGGTGCGCCACACCCCGGACGCCGTGGCCGGCGACGCCAAGCCGTCGGTCGCGCTGCGCGCCGGACGCCAGTCGAGCATGCGTCTCGCCATCGACTCGGTGGCGGGCGGACAAGCCGCCTGTGTGGTCTCCGCCGGCAACACCGGCGCGCTCATGGCCATGGCCAAGTTCGTGCTGAAGACGATTCCCGGAATCGACCGTCCGGCCATCGCCTCCTTCTTCCCGACCCTGCGCGGGGAGAGCGTCATGCTCGACCTCGGCGCCAACACCGAATGCCAGCCCGAGAACCTCGTGCAGTTCGCCGTGATGGGCGCGGTCTTCGCGCGCACCGCGCTGAACCTTTCCGAGCCGACCATCGGCGTGCTGAACATCGGTTCGGAGGAGGTGAAGGGGAACGAGGTGGTGCGCGCCGCCGCGACCCGTCTGCGCGAAATGCCGCTGCCGGGGCGTTTCCATGGATTCGTCGAGGGCAACGACATCGCCACCGGCACGGTGGACGTGATCGTCACCGACGGCTTCACCGGCAACGTCGCCCTGAAGACCGCCGAAGGCACGGCGAAGCTCTTCACGGAGTTCCTGCGCCGGACGTTCCAGTCCTCCTGGACGGCGCGTCTCGGCTACCTGCTGGCCCGCGGGGCCTTCAAGCGGTTGAAGCAGCGCACCGATCCGCGCCGCTACAACGGCGCCATGTTCCTGGGCCTGCGCGGCGTCTGCGTGAAGAGCCACGGGGGCACCGACGCCATCGGGTTCGCCAACGCCATCGGTGTGGCCTACAATCTGGCGGCAAACGGTTTCAACGACCGAATCAAGGAAGAGATGCAGCGTCTCGCCGACGCCAAGCCTCTTCCCGACACGAAGGCGGCGGCGGTCTAACATCATGGTCAAGCGTTCCCGAGTTCTCGGCTGCGGTTCCTACCTCCCGGCCAACGTCGTCACGAATCGCGATCTTGAAGCCCGCGTGGACACCTCGGACGAGTGGATCGTCCAGCGCACCGGCATCAAGTCGCGCCACATCGCCGCCGACGGGGAACTGACCTCCGACCTTGCCATCGCCGCGGCGACCCGCGCGCTGGAGCATGCCGGGGTGGACGCCGCCAGCATCGACTGCATCGTGCTGGCGACGACGACTCCGGACAACACCTTCCCGGCGACCGCGACGAAGGTGCAGGCGGCGCTGGGGACCAAGGGCTTCGCGCTGGACATCCAGGCGGTGTGCGCCGGCTTCGTCTACGCCATGTCGATCGCCGACAATTTCATCCGCATCGGGCAGGCCAACCGCGCCCTGGTCATCGGCGCGGAGACCTTCTCCCGCCTGCTCGACTGGAAGGACCGCACCACCTGCGTCCTGTTCGGCGACGGCGCGGGGGCCGTGGTGATGGACGGCTACGACGCCGCCGGGACCTCGGCGGACCGCGGCGTTTTGTCCACCCACCTGCATTCGGACGGCGCCCAGTACGGGCTGCTCTACGTCGATGGCGGCCCGTCCACCACCGGCACGGCGGGGCATGTGCGGATGAACGGCCAGGACGTGTTCCGCCACGCCGTCAGCAAGCTGTCCTCGGTCGTCGAGGAGGCGCTGGCGGCCAACGGTCTGGAGCCTTCGGCGGTGGATTGGCTGGTGCCGCACCAAGCCAACCAGCGGATCATCGACGGCATCGCCCGCAAGCTCAAACTGCCGTCCGACAAGGTCGTGCTGACGGTGGACCGCCATGGCAACACCTCCGCCGCCTCGATCCCGCTGGCGCTGTGCGAGGCGGTGCATGACGGCCGCGTGAAGCGCGGCGACCTGATCCTCATGGAAGCCATCGGCGGTGGCCTGACCTGGGGCGCCGCGATGGTGCGCTGGTAAGCGGCGCGCCCGCTTCGTTTTTCCGCAGAGTGGCGTTTGCTGCGCTGCTCACAACGACGCGATCCAAGCTTTTGAATTGACCGGGTTCTTTCCCCGGATTACGGTTTTTCCCCTATGGTTTCGGGGGGGAAGCGAACCATGTCACAGAACACCGTCACCCGCGCGCAGCTCAGCGAGGCGGTCTACCAAGAGGTCGGCCTGTCGCGCAACGAATCCGCCGATCTGGTCGAAAGCGTCCTGGAGGAGATCTCCGACGCCCTGGCCCGCGGCGAGATGGTCAAGATCTCGTCCTTCGGCAGTTTCCAGATCCGGCAGAAGGGGCAGCGGGTCGGCCGCAACCCGAAGACCGGCGAAGAGGTTCCGATCCTGCCCAGGCGCGTCCTGGTCTTCCGGGCGAGCCACGTCCTGAAGAACCGCATCAACGAGGTTGTTGAGGCGGAGGAAGCCGAGGCGCAGCGCGTGAAGGCGGTCTCCTGATCCGCCGCCCGCACCGGCCGACAACAAGGGTTTCCCGGATATGAAGGCGCGCGGCCCCACGAAGTCCGCCACGGCGTTCCGCACGATCAGCGAGGTGTCGTCCGACCTGGACGTGCCCCAGCATGTGCTGCGTTTCTGGGAAGGCAAGTTCCCGCAGCTCCGTCCGCTCAAGCGCGGTGGAGGGCGGCGCTACTACCGCCCGGAAGACGTGGACCTGCTGCGGCAGATTCAGAACCTGCTGTATGGCGAAGGCTACACGATCAAGGGTGTTCAGCGCCTCCTGAAGGACGGGAAGGTGGACGACGATCCGGACAGCCGGAGGGTGGAGGAAAGGCCGGAAGAACCGGATGTCGTCGACACCTTCGAGGCCATTCCGGACGAAGCGGCGGTGGCTTTGCTCGACGGGGAGGAGGGCGCTCCGGACGTTGCGCTCGATGGCCTGTCGGACACCATCCGGCAGGCCATCGCCCAGGCGCTCGACGAGTTGAAGGAGGCTCGCCTTCTGCTCGCGGTGGGAGAGGATAAAGAAATTCGAGAGGTGTGAAAAAAAGTGAACTGTAGCGCTTGCGTTGGACCAAGGTCCCGGCTATAGTCCCGCTCCCTTCCAGAACGAAGGGCGGTCCGTCGAACGGAGCGTAGCGCAGCCTGGTAGCGCATCAGACTGGGGGTCTGGGGGTCGCAGGTTCAAATCCTGTCGCTCCGACCAATGTTCTGGAAGATGAAAAGGCCTTGGAGCTGATCGGCTCCAAGGCCTTTTCTTTTGCTTTTCTCCAACGGCCGGTTTGCGGAAGCCGCCGGGCCTCTGCTGGAGAGGCCGGCGGTGGTTCCATTGCAATGCGCGCCCGCTCAGGCGGCGCTTTCCGATGCGGCCACGGCCTCGTCGGTGGCGGCGTCCTGCTGGTTCATCTTGCGCCGTTGCGCGGCCATGTCGATCAGGGCGGTGCGCAACGCCGGATGGCGGGCGGTGAATTGGTTGAAGTCGCGCCGCTCCAGCACCTGGAACTGGCAGTAATCGACCGCGGCGACGTCGGCGTTGCGCCGCTGGCCGCTCAGCAGGGCCATCTCGCCGAACATCGTGCCGGCGCCCAGGCGGATGGTCTGGCCCTCCATGAGCACCTCCACGGCGCCGGAGGCGATGAAGTACATGGCGTTGGCGCGGTCGCCCTTGCGGATGATGCGCTCGCCGGGCACCGCCGACTTGGGCCGGAACAGCATCATCAGCCGCTCCTGCTCATGGGCGTCCAGCAGCGACAGCACCGGGAAGGTCTTGGCGAGCGCCTGGATCTGCAGGTCGTGCTCCTTCTCGCGCTCCTCCGCTTGGTGGCGGGCGTCGGCGAGGCTGCTCTGGAGCTGCTCGAACTGCTCCCAGCCATAAGGCGGCACGCCGGCGGCGCGCTTGGCCTGGAGATGCTTGCGCAGCGCCGCGACGGCCGCGAAGACCGCCGGATTCAACGTGATCGACAGCAGCGCTCCGGCCAGCACGAGGTCGCGCCCTTCCTCCGGCAACAGGCCGAGCGACATGCCCAGCCCGACGAGGATGAAGGAGAATTCACCGATCTGCGCGAGGCTGGCCGACACCGCCAGACCCATGCCCACCGGGAAGCGCAGCAGGATCACGATGCCGAAGGCGATCAGCGACTTGCCGACCACGATCAGGGCTACCACGGCGATGACCGCCAGCGGGTCGCGCAGCAGGATCGACGGGTCGAACAGCATGCCGACCGACACGAAGAACAGAACGGCGAATGCGTCCTGCAACGGCATCGAATCGGTGGCCGCCTTGTGGCTGAAGCGCGACTCGTTCAGCACCACGCCGGCGAAGAAGGCGCCCAGCGCGAAGGACACGCCGAACAGCACCGCCGAGCCGTAGGCGACGCCGAGCGCGATGGCGAGAACGGACAGGGTGAACAGCTCGCGCGAGCCGGTGCGCGCCACGTTGGTCAGAATCACCGGAACGACGCGCGGGCCGAGCACGATCGCCAGAACGGAGAAGGCCGCCACCTTGCCCAGCGTCAGGGCCAGCGTCAGCCAGATCGGACCGTCCGAGCCGGCGCCATGGCCCCCGGCGGCGCCCCCAGTGGTGCCCGGCGCGTGGCCGCCCAGGACCTCCGCCAGGGCCGGCAGCAGGACGAGCGCCAGGACCATCGCGAGATCCTCGACAATCAGCCAGCCGACCGCCACGCGGCCTTCGGCGGTGTTCAGCATGTCGCGCTCTTCCAGGGCCTTCAGCAGCACGACCGTGCTCGCCACCGACAGGCTGAGGCCCAGCACGAGGCCGGCGCCGAGACTCCAGCCCCACAGCCAGGCCAGCCCGACGCCCAGCGCGGTGGCGAGGCCGATCTGGCCGACCGCGCCGGGAATGGCGATTTTCCGGACCGCCAGCAGATCCGAGGGCGAGAAATGAAGACCGACGCCGAACATCAGGAGAATGACGCCGATCTCGGCCAACTGGGCGGCCAGGGCACCGTCGGCGACGAAGCCCGGCGTGAAGGGACCGATGATGACGCCGGCGACCAGATAACCGACGAGGGGAGGCAAGCGAATGCGGTCGGCGAGGTATCCGAATATGAAGGCCAACCCGAATGCGATGGCGATCATTGAAATAAGCGGAACGTCATGGGACATGCGAAAATCCTGGCTGCATCGGCGCGATGCCGCATAGTACGGATTTTGCTGGTGCTTGTGGGGGGAGTCGTCGGGATTTTTTCCAGTCTCGCGCTCGCTTTTTCGGGAACTGAAACGCGATTTGCGCGAATTCCCCTCAATTGCCCAATGACTCGGCGCCGGGTGGGAAACGCGGTGTGACCTTGCTGGCCCGCCGCGATCAAGGGGTGGATAAGCGGGGCGGGGCCGCTATGCTTCGCCGGGCGAAGGTGAGGTGGGGAGCATGGCGAGCAAAAGACGGAAGGCATCAAGGAAGGCGGGCCGGGGTCGTCTGGGAACGGGGCGTCCGCTGGCGGGCGAATCGATGGTTCTGGAGGGACGGGCGGCGCGCCCGCCGGTTCGGACGGCTTCCGCCACGCGCAGCCGGAGCGTGGCGAAGCGCGCCCTGTCCCTGGATGGCGATTCGGGGGCGTTTCTCGGACCCGAGCAGCAGTATCTGCTGAAGAAGCGCCAGGAGGTCGAGCGGCGCGAGGCCCGGTTGCGGCGCACCGTCGGCGGTGTGCTGGCTGCGGTCGTGGCTGGGGCTGCGGCCGGGCTCTTCTGGCTGTTCGGCGGAATGTGAGCCGCGCGGCGCCCGCTCCCATGAAATTGGAACGCGGGCGCGGCGCGAAGCGTATCAGGACCCCAGGCGGCGGCGCAGGAGCGACAGCGGCTGCGGGTCGTCCAGCGACGGCTGGAAAGCGACGGTGATCTCCGTCAGGGCGTGCGCCCAGCTCTCCGGGTTGGTGTTCTCCGGCGCCTCGGCGGAGGTGAAGCCGGTGCGCAGGAGGAAGCGGTACTGGTCGGGGATGACGTGCCCGACGGCCCGGATTTCACCCTGATAACCGAAGCGCTCCCGCAGCTCGCGCGCGGTGGAGAAGCCGCGGCCGTCGCGGAACTTCGGGAACTCGATCGCCACCAAGGCGAAGCGGTCCAGGTCCGGCGCGATGGCCGGGGCCAGGGTCCCGCTCTTGACCCGGACGCCGAGCGCCGCGTTGCGCCCGTCGAAGCTCGCGCGCTCCGCCTGCCAGCGCTCGAAGGTGACGACGGCGGGGCGGTCGGCGGGAACCGGCTCGCCGTCGGCGACCGCGACCCACTCGTCCTCGACGATGCGGCCGTCCTTAATGAGCGGCATAGACTCTCTCCTTGAACGGGCCGTGGCCGACGCGCTTCAGCGTGTCGATGAAGCGTTCCCCGTCGTGCCGGTTGGACAGATAGACCTCGACGATGGCCTCGATGGCGTCCACCGTCTCGTCGGCGGTCACCGCCGGGCCGAGGATGTCGCCGATCGCCGTGGTCAGGGTCGGGTCGCCGCCGACGGTGATCTGGTAGAACTCCTCGCCCTTCTTATCCACGCCGAGGATGCCGATGGCGCCGACATGGTGGTGGCCGCAGGCGTTGATGCAGCCGCTGATCTTGATGCCCAGCTCGCCGATGGTCTGCTGCCGCGCCGGATCGGCGAAGCGGGCCGAAATGGCCTGGGCCAGCGGGATCGAGCGGGCGTTGGCCAGCGCGCAGTAGTCGAGGCCGGGGCAGGCGATGATGTCGCCGATCAGCCCGGCGTTCGGCGTGCCCAGCCCGTTGGCCTCCAGCGCCGTCCACAGGGTGAACAGCGCGTCCTGCCGGACATGGGCGAGGACGAGGTTCTGGGCGTGGCTGACGCGGAGTTCGCCGAAGCTGTGCGCGTCGGCCAGATCGGCGATCAGCTCCATCTGCTCCGACGTGGCGTCGCCGGGGATGCCGCCGGCGGGCTTCAGCGAGATGGTGGCGGCGGCGTAGCCGGGAACCTTGTGGGCCAGCACGTTGACCGCCACCCAGCGGGCGAAGTCCGGGTTCGCGGCCTTGGCGGCCTGGAAGGATTCCGGCTCGTCGGTCAGCGTCTCGAAGGCCGGACCGCCGAAGCGGCGGCGGATCTCGTCGACGACCTCCGGGGCGAGGCGGTATTTCGGGCCGCGCAGGCGGGCGAACTCCTCCTCCACCTCCTGGGTGAATTTCTCCTGGCCCAGCTCGTGGACGAGGATCTTGATGCGCGCCTTGTAGATGTTGTCGCGCCGGCCGTACTGGTTGTAGACGCGCAGAATGGCTTCGAGATAGGCGACGAAGTCCTCCTCCGGCACCCAGTCGCGGATCAACTTGCCGATGAAGGGCGACCGGCCGAGGCCACCGCCGACGTAGAAAGTGAAGCCGACCTCGCCCCGCTCGTTGCGCTTGGCGAAGACGCCGACGTCATGGACGCGGATGGCCGCACGGTCGGCGTCCGACCCCATGATGGCGATCTTGAACTTGCGCGGCAGAAAGGTGAATTCGGGGTGCAGAGTCGTCCACTGCCGCAGGATCTCGGCGTAGACGCGCCCGTCCACCACCTCGTCCCGCGCCGCACCCACGAACTGATCGGTGGTCACGTTGCGCACGCAGTTGCCGCTGGTCTGCAGCGCGTGCATGTCCACCTCGGCCAGCTCATGCAGGATCGCCGGGGTGTCCTCCAGCTTGATCCAGTTGAACTGGAGATTCTGCCGGGTGGTGAAGTGGCCGTAGCCCTTGTCGTACTTCCGCCCGATCTCGGCCAGCTTGCGGAGCTGCCGCGCGGTCAGGACGCCGTAGGGAACGGCGATGCGCAGCATGTAGGCGTGGAGCTGGAGGTAGAGGCCGTTCATCAGCCGCAGGGGCTTGAACTCGTCCTCGGTCAGCTCACCGGACAGGCGGCGCTCGACCTGGGCGCGGAACTGCTCCACGCGCTCCGCGACGAAGCGGCGGTCGATGTCGTCGTAGCTGTAGACCCCGGCGTTGCGGCCGGGCGCGATGTGGTTCATGGAACTCGCCCTTGTCAAAAAAGTGGCCGCCCGGTTCAGGCCGCAGCCTGCTTGCCGAGATCGATGCGGACGGTGGGGCCGAGCGCCCGGATGCGCTCCCGCGTCTTGACCGGCACCCGCTGCCCATCGGTGACCCGCAGGTCGAAGGCGTAGACGTCCACGGCGAACTGCTCGCCCTCCGCCTGCGCCTTGGCGGCGGCCAGGGCGGTGTCAGCGGCGGCCGCGTCCTCGAACAGGGCGGCGTCGTCCAGACGCTCCACCCAGCCGAGGCCGGGGCCGGGGGCGAGGAAGATCACCTCGCCGTCGCGCAGGCGGTTGGCGGTGATGGCCTTCAGCACCGCCTCGTTCCTGGACTTATCGTTCAACGCCATGCCTTCAACTCCTAAAACGAACGCTCACGCCGACACGGCGATGGAAAACGGATTCTGGCCGGTGGTCTGCTGCCACGCGCCGATCAGGGCGCGCAGCCGCACGACCTCGCCGACCACGACGATCGCGGGGCGCTTGGCCTGTAGCCGCACGACGTCCCGGGCGCAATGGGCAAGATTGGTCTCGATGACGCTCTGCGCCTCGGTGCTGGCGCTCGACACGATGGCGACCGGGGTCATCGGCGGCTTGCCGGCGGCTTCAAGCCGTTCGGCGATGGTCCCGATGGTGCCCAGCGCCATGTAGAACACCAGCGCGCCGGGCATGCGCGCCAGGACGTCCCAGTCCAGATCGGCGGGCAGACCGCCGGCCTTGTCGTGGCCGGTGACGAAGGTCGCCGTGGTGCCGAAGCCGCGGTGGGTCACCGGGATGCCGGCGTAGGCCAACCCGCCGATCCCCGCGGTCACGCCCGGCACCACGCGGAAGGGAATCTCGGCCTCGGCCAGCGCCAGGCATTCCTCGCCGCCGCGCCCGAAGACGAAGGGGTCGCCGCCCTTCAGCCGCAGCACCCGCCGGCCTTCGCGCGCCAGCTCCACCAGCCGCGCGTTGATCGCCTCCTGCTTGGGGGAGGGGTGGCCGGCGCGCTTGCCCATGTCCACCAGAAGGGCGTGGGGGTTGGCGGCCTCCAGGATGCCGCTGCCGACCAGCGCGTCGTGGACGATGGCGTCGGCCTCGCCCAGCGCCTTGGCGGCCAGCAGGGTCAGCAGGCCCGGATCGCCGGGACCGGCCCCGGCCAGCCAGACGCTGCCCGGCTCGAAGGCGGGCAGGCGGGAAAGGAGCGACATAGCGATCATGGCAGCCATCCTTTGGCGGCGATCAGATCCCGGCAGGCGCGCAGCACCTCGGGTCCTTTGGCGCCCGTGGCGCGCAGGCGGTCGCGGAGCGCGGCGAGTTCCGCCAGCCGGTCCGCCCAGACGGCGGGGAACAGAGTCTCCAGCCGTTCGCGGAGCACCTGGGCCAGCGCCGGGCTCCGGCCGCCGGTGGAGACGGTCATCAGAAGGTCGCCGCGCCGTATCACAGACGGCGCGTGGAAATCACAGAGCGGAATCACATCCTCGACATTGACCAGGATGTTGCGGTCGCGCGCCTGACGGGCAAGCGATTCCGCGGCGGGGTCGTCGATGCCGACGACGAACAGCACCTGCACGCCCTCCAAGTCGGCGGGTGAGGGCAGGGCACGGCGCAGGGCCGCTCCAGCGAGGGCGATCAATTCCGCATCCGGTTCCGGTGAATAGACCGCCGGTGCCGCGCCGCCTTCCAGCAACTGCGCGAGACGGCGCTTCGCCAGCGGTCCCTGACCGACCAGCGCGATCTGCACATGCGTCGGGTCGAGCGCGACCGGGATCACCGCGGCCACCCGAAATGCACACCGAAGCTATCGTGAAAAGACATCATGGGCGCATTTAAGCGCGATGGCGGGGTGCAATCAACAGATTTCACAAACTCGCTTAAACCTATAATACAAGTAGACAATGTATATGCATTGCAACGCCGTGAAACTGGTGTTAATGTGCAATTCAGAACAAATACTCCACTTCGTGGATAGGCAAATAGGCCATGCTTGATGGACTTGCTCAGGCTGTGAAACTCGACCGCGTGGCCGATCTGACCGAACGTTACGGACGGCTGGACGGGGCGGTGCTTCTGAACGCCCTTCTGCGTGATGAATTCGACGGTCGCGTCGCTGTGGTTTCGTCCTTCGGAACGGAATCGGCGGTGCTGCTCGCCCTGGCGGCGGAGGCTGACCCGTCCTTCCCGGTTCTCTTCGTCGACACGGGGAAGTTGTTCGGGGAAACGCTGCGCTACCGCGACAAGCTGGTGTCCGCGCTCGGCCTGACCGGTGTGCGCACGATCGGCCCGACCGACGCGGATCTGGCGGCGGAGGACCCCGACGGCCTGCTGTTCACCCGCTCGCATGACGCCTGTTGCCATCTGCGCAAGACGGTGCCGCTGGACCGTGCGCTGGAGGGTTTCGACGCCTGGGTGACCGGGCGCAAGCGCTTCCAGGCCTCCACACGCGCCGCCCTTCCCCTGTTCGAGACGGAGGAGGGCACGGGCCGCATCAAGATCAACCCGCTCGCCCACTGGGACCGCGAGCGGATCGACCAGGAATTCGCGCGGCGCAACCTGCCGCGCCACCCGCTTGAGGCCGACGGCTTCCTGTCCATCGGCTGTTTCACCTGCACCGAGCGTGTCGCTCCCGGTGCGGACCCGCGGTCGGGCCGCTGGGCCGGAACCGCCAAGACCGAATGCGGCATTCACACCTTCAAGAAGACCGGAACCGCACAATGACCGCCGATCTCGATTACCTTGAGAGCCAGAGCATCTACATCCTCCGCGAGGCCTACAACCGCATCGACAAGCTGGCTCTGCTGTGGTCGATCGGAAAGGACAGCAACGTCCTGCTCTGGCTCTGCCGCAAGGCGTTCTTCGGGCGCGTGCCGTTCCCGGTCGTCCAGCTCGACACGGCAATGGAGCTGCAGGAGGTCTACGACTTCCGCGACCGCATCGCCGGGGAGTGGGACCTCGACCTGCGGGTGGAGCAGTGCCCGCCGGAAGCGGACATGGACCAGACCCTGCCGCCGCTGACCCGCGCTGCCGCCCGCAAGACGGAGGGGCTGAAGAACCTCCTGCGCACCGGCAAGTACCAGGGAATCATGGTCGGCATCCGCCGCGACGAGCAGGCGACCCGCGCCAAGGAGCGCGTCTTTTCCCCGCGTTCGCTGGAAGGCGACTGGGACGTGAAGGACCAGCCGGCGGAGTTCTGGGACCATTACAAGACCCGCTTCGACGAAGGCACCCACGTCCGCATCCACCCGCTGCTGCATTGGACCGAACTGGACATCTGGCGCTATTCCAAGCGCGAGGGGATTCCCATCGTCCCGCTGTACTTCGCCAAGGACGGCAAGCGCTACCGCTCGCTGGGCGAGAAGAACATCACCTTCCCGGTGGACAGCACCGCCGGCACCATCGACGAGATCATCGCCGAACTGGTCGTGACCCGCATTCCGGAGCGCGCCGGCCGCGCCATGGACAACGAAGCCGAGGACAGCTTCGAGCGCCTGCGCAGCTCGGGCTACATGTAAGAAGCGGGGATTGGGACCATGGACATCCGGAACGAATTGAACGGCCAACTCCGCATCGTCATCGTCGGCCATGTCGACCACGGCAAGTCGACGCTGATCGGGCGCCTGCTGAACGACACCGGCAGCCTGCCCGACGGCAAGGTGGAGCAGGTCCACGAAATGAGCCGCAAGCGCGGCATGCCCTTCGAATGGGCCTTCGTGATGGACGCACTCCAGGCCGAGCGCGACCAGGGCATCACCATCGACACCACGCAGATCCACTTCAAGACGGAGCAGCGCCCCTACGTCATCATCGACGCGCCGGGCCACACCGAGTTCCTGAAGAACATGGTGACCGGCGCCTCGCAGGCCGACGCCGCCCTGCTGGTGATCGACGCCGCCGAGGGTGCCTTGGAGCAGTCGCGCCGCCACGCCTTCCTGCTGCATCTGCTGGGCGTGCGGCAGGTGGCCGTCGCCGTCAACAAGATGGATCGCGTCGACTTCGACCAGTACCGGTTCGAGGCGGTGTCGCAGGAGATTCGCGCCTATCTGGCGGAACTCGGCCTGCACACCTCCACGGTGATCCCGATCGCGGCGCGCCACGGCGACAACATCGTCACCCGCTCCGACAAGGCGCCCTGGTACGACGGCCCGACCGTGGTGGAGGCGCTGGACGCCTTCCGCCCGCAGCAGGCGCCGACCGAACTGCCGCTGCGCTTCCCGCTCCAGGACGTCTACAAGCCCGACGACCGCCGCATTCTGGCCGGCCGCATCGAGAGCGGGCGCCTGCGCGTCGGCGACACGCTGCGCTTCTCGCCGACCGGCGCCACCGCCACGGTGGTCAGCATCGAGGGGTGGAACCACAGCCAGCCCATCGTCGCCGCCCAGGCCGGGCAGAGCATCGGCATCACGCTGGACAAGCGCATCTTCGCCGAGCGCGGCCACGTCGCACACCATGAGGAGGGGGCGCCGTACGTCACCCACCGGCTGGGCGTCCGCGCCTTCTGGCTGACCTCGGAGCCGCTGGCGGTCGGCAAGACCTACACGCTGAAGATCACGACGGGCGAGCACCGCGTGACGGTGGAGAGCATCACCGCCGTCATCGACATCGAGGATCTGTCGAGCACCCCGGCGAAGGCGGTCCACCGCAACGAGGTGGCCGAGGTCGTCCTGCGCTCCCGCTCGCCGATCGCGGTCGACCTCGCGTCGACGCTGTCGCGGACCGGGCGCGGCGTGCTGATCGACGGCCACGACGTGGTCGGCGGCTGCATCGTCGTCGAGGTGGACGAGGGTCCCGCCGCGTCGGCCAACACGACCGAGGTCTCGCACGCCGTCACGGCGGACGAGCGCAACGCCGCCAACGGTCACAAGGGCGGAGTCCTCTGGCTGACCGGCCTGTCCGGGGCCGGCAAGTCCACCCTGGCCATGGCGCTGGAGCGCGCCCTGTTCGACCGCGGCTGGCAGGTCTTCGTTCTGGACGGCGACAATGTGCGCAACGGGCTGAACGCCGGGCTGGGCTTCTCGGCGGAGGACCGGGCGGAGAACATCCGGCGCGTCGCCGAAACGGCCAAGCTGTTCGCGGACGCCGGCGTTCTGGTCATCGCCTCGCTGATCTCGCCGCTCCAGGCCGACCGGGCGCGGGCGCGGGCCATCGGCGGCGAACGCTTCCACGAGGTCTATGTGGCCGCCGATCTCGCCACCTGCGAATCGCGCGACCCCAAGGGGCTGTACCGCCGGGCGCGCGCCGGGGAGATCCCGGAGTTCACCGGCGTCTCCGCCCCCTACGAGGCCCCGGAGTCGGCGGAGCTGACCATCGACACCGGCACGGTCACCCCGGTGGAGGCGCTGGGCGAACTGCTCGACTATGTGGATGGCGCGTTCGGCCGGAACGCCCTGAAGCGCGGCCGGGTATAGCGGCTTCGCCCATCCGTTCTGGAAAAAGCCCCTTCGCGTCGCCGCGGAGGGGCTTTTTCTATAGTGGTTCAGATTTCACATCCCGAAACGTATTATGTGAAATCCGGCATTTCATCATTCGCGAATGTGCAATTCGCTCTTCCTTCCGATAGGAGATGTGCTAAATAGGCGGGCAATTTTCTGCGAGGATGGAACCATGACCGCCCTGACCCGACGCTCCGCAATGCTGGCCGTGGCCGCCGTCGCCTCCTTGGCCGCCCTCACGCCCGGTGCGGCCCGCGCAGCCGATCCGGTGAAGCTGGAGGTCGGCTACATCCCCATCCTCGCCGCCGCTCCGCTGTTCATCCTGGAAGGGGAAGGCTGGGCGCGCGAGGCGGGCATCGACCTGAAGCTGACCAAGTTCGAATCCGGCCCGCACGCGATCCAGGCGATGGCCGCCGGCAAGATCGACCTGCTCTACGCCGGCGTCGCCCCGGTCCTGGTCGCCCGCTCGAAGGGCGCGGACGTGTCGGTGATCGCCAACTCGGCGGTCGAGGAGATGGTCGTCGCCAGCCGCGGCGAGTTCGCCAAGGCGCTGGGCGGCAAGGCCACCGCGGAGTCCATCGCGAAGTTCGTCGCCGACGGCGGCCGCAAGGTCAAGATCGGCACGCAGCCGCCGGGCTCGGTCCCGGACACGGTGCTGCGCCACTGGCTGTTCAAGGTGGTGAAGGCCGACCCGGCGAACGTGGAGATCATCTCCATGGGCATCGAGAAGACCCAGCAGGCCCTGCTCGCCGGCGCCCTCGACGCCGCCACCATTCGTGAGCCGACGGTGACCGTGACCCAGAAGGTCGATCCGAACGTCGGCCTGCTCGCCACCGGCGCGGAGATGTTCCCGAACCAGCCCGGCACCGTCATCGCGGTCCGCGGCCCGGTCGCCAAGGAGCATGGCGAGGCGCTGACCCGCCTGCTCAAGGCGCACATCCGCGCCGTGGACCTGATCGCCAAGGACCCGGCCCGCTCCGCCAAGGTCGCCAACGAGTATCTCGGCAAGGGCCTGATGGAGCCGGCCACGCTGGAGGCCGCCTTCCGCTCGCCGGGGTCCAAGTTCGTCGCTGACCCGCACGGCGTGGTCCCGGCGGTCGAGCAGATGATGGCCTACGCCAAGGAGATCGGCTCCGCCGAAGGCACCGTCCCGGTGGCGGAGGCGTTCGACTTCCGCTTCTACGACGCGGCCGCCGCGAAGTAAGCGCGATGCGTCAGCCGCTGAAGCTTCACAGCTCCATCGCCCTGTCGGCGCTCGGCGTCGGCGCTTTCCTGCTCGCCTGGGAAGCGCTGGCGCGCAGCGGCATCGTGCCTTCCGGCCTGCTGCCGTCGCCCAGCGCCGTGCCCGGCGCCTTCCTGGCGGAGTTCCGGTCCGGCACTTGGCAGGCGATGGTCTTCGCCAGTCTGTCGCACTACCTGTCGGGGCTGGCGCTCGGCACCGTCCTGGGCATCACCTTCGGCACCGCGGCGGCGACCTGGGGCATCTGGGATGCCTTCCAAGCCTGGGTGGTGCGCATGCTGCGCCCCATCCCGTCCATCGCCTGGATTCCCTTCGCCATCATCTGGTTCGGCGTCAGCAAGTCGGCGGCGACCTTCCTGATCGCGCTGACGGTCTTCTGGATCAACTACTACGCCACCTACAGCGCGGTGCGCGGGGTGGACAAGGACCTGATCGAACTCGGCCACGCCTTCGGGCAGGGCGGGCTGATCCCGCGCCTGTTCAAGATCGTCCTGCCCGGCGCACTGCCGGGCATCCTGGCCGGCGTGCGCGCCGGGCTGGGGCAGGGCTGGATGACGGTGGTGGCGGCGGAGCTGTTCGGCATCTCCGGCCTGGGCGCGCGCATGTCCGACGCCTCCGGCCTGCTCGCCACGCACATCGTCGTGCTCTACATGGTCACCATCGCGGCGCTCTACGGCGTGTGCGACTTCCTGTTCATGCAGGTTCAGCAGCGGGTGCTCGCATGGCAAAAGTAAACGGCTCCGCTGTGATCGATTTGAAGGGCGTCGCCATCGGCTACGGCGCCGAGGCCCCGCCGGTCCTGGTGGACGTCGACCTGTCCATCGAGCGCGGCAGCTTCGTCGCCATCGTCGGGCCGTCCGGCGTCGGCAAGTCGACCCTGCTGCGCGTCGTTGCCGGGCTGCACACGGCGCGCGCCGGTGCCGTGACCATTCACGAGACGAAGAAGCCGGGCCACCGTCCGGTCAGCCTCGTCTTCCAGGACGCCCGCCTGCTGCCCTGGCGGCGGGTCGCCAAGAACGTCCGCTTCGGCCTGGAGGGGCTGCCGATCTCCACCGCCGAGCGGGAGGAGCGGGTGGCCGCCGCGCTGCGCCTCGTCCGGCTGGACGATTACGGCCGGCGCTGGCCCTACGAGCTGTCGGGCGGCCAGCGCCAGCGCGTCGGCATCGCCCGCGCCCTGGCCGTCGATCCCGACATCCTGCTGATGGACGAGCCGTTTGGCGCGCTCGACGCCATCACGCGGCACGGCCTTCAGGACGAACTGCTGCGCATCCACCGCGAGACCGGCAAGACCGTGCTGTTCGTCACGCACGACCTGGAGGAGGCGGTGCATCTCGCCGACCGCATCATCGTGCTGGGCGGCAGCCCGGCGCGCATCGTCCAGGATGTCCGCAACGAGCCGGGCCGCGACAGCGGCGGTTTCCGCGAGCAGGTGGAGCAGCTGCGGTCGGGGATCGCGGACAATTACAGCATTTGAGGGTAGGGGGGTCGTGTAGGGCCCCCCTCCCGACCTCCCCCCGCTCCGCAGGGGGAGGAGAAAAGCCCTCCCTTGCGAAGCGGGGGAGGGTTGGGTGGGGGCCCGACGCGACCACTGAAGCTCCTACGGCGCCACCCGCCGCACGTCCCGTGCCGTCAGATGGACGTTCGCATCCGGGTCCAGCTTGCGGTCCATGATGCGGGCTTCCACCGCCTTGTCGAAGACCGGGCGGTTCAGGCAGACATACTGAAGCGCCTCGTCCGGCTTCGGCAGATGGCCGGCGAGGGTTTGCAAAGCGCGGCGCGGGACGAAGACCCGCCCGTGATACTCCCCGACCTCCACCGCGAACTCCACGGCGTCGGCTTCCTCGTTCCAGGACGGGTCGTCGGGGAACATGAACAGCGGCATCACACCCTCACGCAGAACACATCTCAGTCCAGGATGTAGGTAACATCGTAGCCGCTGCGCTTGAAGCGGGTCTTCAGCAGGGTGCCCTGCGCGTCGAACCACAGGTCGCGCTCCACGTCGCCGGAAATGCGGTGATGCTGCGCCGGCACCGCGCGCCCGCCGACGGTCAGCGTCTCGGTGCCGACGAGGTCGGTGCGCACGCTGTAAGGCTTGCCGTCGATGACCGACAGCAGGGTGGGGCGCTTCAGCACCTCCGGGGTCCACAGCGTCAGGGGCAGGGCGTCGGCGCCGGTTTCGCCCGTCTTGCCATCCACCGTGACGGAGTAACCGCCGCCGGTCCGCAACATGCGGATGGTGTGGGGCGTGCCGTCGTCGTCGGTCTGGGCACTCATGGATTCGAGCGTCCGGCCCTTCCAGACCTCTTCCCGCTTGTGATCGTAGCGGAAGTTGATGAACAGCACCTTCACCCGCGTCGAGGCGGTGACGGCGACCTTGGTCACCTCGCCCTGGGGCTCCAGCCGGACGGTTTCGCTGCCCACCGGATCGTCGCCCATCAGGATCCGGTAAGTCAGCGTGCGCGGCTCGGCGGCGTGGGCCGCGGTCGCGGAGAGCAGCAGGCCGGCGGCCGCCAGCGCCGCGCGCAGGGCGTGCGTCATGGATGTTCCCTCCCTGTGTTCGCCCTTTGTGGTCGTTGTGCGGCGGCGGCTTATGGTGCCGCCGTCCGGTTCCGTCGCCCGGTCGCAGGCGCTCAGTCGTCGAGAAGCTGCGCCAGTTTCATGGCGACGCCCATCGAGCCGTCCACCTTCAGCTTGCCCATGGTGAAGGCCAGCATCGGGTTCAGCCGCCCGTCCATCAGCTTCTTCAGGTTCTCGGCGGAGATGCGGATGGTGCAGTCGGGATCGGCGTCCCCGGCATCCTCCCGCGCGATGGCGACGGGCGTCTCGCGGGCGTTGACCCGCACCGCCTCGCCGTCCTCCAGCGCGAAGCGGACGTCGGCCTTCAGGCTGCGGAAGCTGGTGGAGCGGGACTGGAGTTCGCGCAGGATGTCCTCAACCATGGATCAGTCTCTCTCCCCTGGATTCGTGTTCATCGGATCTTGACAGTAGGTAGAGTTTACGTTTACGTCAACGTCATAACCAAAAGGTTTTCGGCGCCACAACGATCCGGGAACCATCAAATCAATCGAGGGGAGTGAAACCATGCCGACCGCCGCCGCGCCCGGAATCCCATCGCCCCGCACCGCCTTCCGCCGTCGTTTGTCCTGACCGCTGCGCAGCCGGGAGGATCGGAGATGACCGAGAATCTTGCGCGCCGGGGCGGCATCGGGGACGACAGGCCGGCCCATCCCTGGCTGGTGCATTACCCCGAAGGCATCGCCTGGGACCAGCCGATCCCCGTGATGCCGCTGGCCGAGCTGTTCGAGGAGGCCGCCCGCCGCTACGCCGACCGTCCCTGCCTGGACTTCCTGGGCCGCCGCTACCGCTACGCGGAGGTGCTGGGGCTGGTGAACCGGGCGGCCAAGGGCTTCGCGACGATGGGCGTGAAGCCGGGTGTGCGGGTGGGGCTGTGCCTGCCGAACACGCCGACCTACGTGATCGCCTATTTCGCGATTCTGAAGGCCGGCGGCACGGTGGTGAACTACAACCCACTCTATGTCGAGCGGGAGTTGGAGCACCAGATCGAGGATTCCGGGACCGAGATCATGGTCACGCTCGATCTGAAGCAGATTCATCCGCGCATCGAGGCGATGCTGGACCGCACGCGGCTGAAGACGGTGGTCGTCTGCCGCATGGCCTCCATCCTGTCCCCAGTGAAGAGCGTGCTGTTCCGTGTGTTGAAGCGCAGCGAGCTGGCCAGCATCCCGCAGGACGGGCGGCATGTGGATTTCGACGCGCTGCTCGCCAACGACGGCGTGATGCCGCCGGTGCGGCTGGACCCGCGGCGCGACGTGGCGGTGCTGCAATACACCGGCGGGACCACCGGCGTGCCCAAGGGGGCGATGCTGACCCATGCCAACCTCGTGGCCAACGCCCGGCAGGTGCAGGCCTGGTTCCCCGGCATGGCGCTGGGGAAGGAGCGGATGCTCGCCGTCCTGCCCTTCTTCCACGTCTTCGCCATGACGGTGATCCTGAACATGGGGCTGGCGGCGGGGGCGGAGCTGGTCATGCTGCCGCGCTTCGACACGCTGCAGGTCCTGAAGACCATCGCGCGGCGCAAGCCCACGCTGCTGCCTGGCGTGCCGACCATGTACAAGGCGCTGCTGAGCCATCCCGACGTGGCGCGCCATCCGATGCGGTCGATCCGCTATTGCATCTCCGGCGGGGCGCCGCTGCCGATGGAGCTGAAGCGCCGGTTCGAGGAGGCCACCGGCTGCGTGCTGGTCGAGGGCTATGGTCTCAGCGAGGCGTCGCCGGTCTGCGCCTGCAACCCGCTGACCGGGGTGAACAAGGAGGGCTCCATCGGCCTGCCTCTGCCCGGCATCATGGTGCAGATCCGCGCGCTGGACGATCCCGACCGCGTGTTGCCGCCCGGCGAGAAGGGGCAGGTCGTGCTGTCCGGCCCCAACGTCATGGCCGGCTATTGGAACAAGGACGAGGAGAGCCGGCGCACGATCGTCGGCGGCTGGCTGTTCACCGGCGACGTCGGGGTGATGGACGAGGACGGCTACGTCTTCCTGCTCGACCGGCTCAAGGACCTGATCCTCTGCGGCGGCTACAACGTCTATCCGCGCGTGATCGAGGAGGCCATCTACCATCACCCGGACGTGGTCGCCGTCTGCGTCATCGGCGTCCCCGACGACTACCGCGGCCAGAGTCCGAAGGCCTTCGTGCAGCTCAAGCCCGACGCCAGTCTGACCGCGGAACGGCTCAAGGATTTCCTGCGCGACAAGATCTCGCGGATCGAGATGCCGAAGCTGATCGAATTCCGCGCCGAGCTGCCCAAGACGGCGGTCGGCAAGCTGTCCAAGAAGGAGCTGATTGCCGAAAGCTTGCAAAAGCCGGAGGGGTGACCGGAGAAAAGCGCGTGGCTTTGTCACGCCGTGGTGTGTGTGGTAGGAACGGAGACGCCGTCCGGCGGCGTGGAGCGAGCGGCCTTCGTTCCTCACGCCGCCGCGGCGCGACGTGACGGAAGGCGTGCCCCCACCATGGAACAGCTCTACACGGTGAATCAGTTGGCGGAGGAACTGGGTATCACGCCGCGCGCCCTCCGCTTCTACGAAGTGAAGGGGCTGCTGTCGCCCAACCGCCTGGGCAACAACCGCGTCTACACCAAGCGCGACCGCGCCCGGCTGAAGCTGATCCTGCGGGGCAAGCGGCTGGGCTTCTCGCTGGCGGAGATCCGCGAGTATCTCGACCTCTACAACGTCGATGGCGGGGTGGAGCAGTTGAAGGTCCTGCAGAAGCGCATCGACGCGCGGCTGAAGGATCTGGAGCAGCAGCGCCAGGACCTGGAGGCGACCGTGGGCGAACTGCGGGAGATCGGGGCCCAGGTGCAGGCCGCGCTGGACGAGCGCGGGTTGGCGTCCAAGAGCGCCTGAGCCGGTGCGGTCCCGTCCGCCCGGCCGGGCCGGAGGGGATAGGGTTATGAATTTGCTGTTCCGCCTGATCGCCGTTATCGCGGCCGCTCTGACCGGCCGGTCGGTGGGGTTTCTGGAACCGGCGCGGCTTCGCTTCCGGGTGTGGCCGACCGACCTCGACCTCAACATGCACATGACCAACGCCCGCTATTTCAGCGTCATGGACCTGGGGCGCGTCGATCTGATGCTGCGCTCCGGCATGGGGCGGTCGATCCTGCGCCACCGCTGGCAACCGGTGATCGGCGCCGCCAACCTGCGCTTCCGCCGCCCGCTGGCGCCCTTCCAGCGCTTCGAGCTGGCGACCCGCGTGCTGTGCTGGGACGACAAGTATTTCTTCATCGAGCACCGGGTGGAGACCGCCACGGGCACGGCGGCGCTGGCCGTGGTGCAGGGGGCCTTCGTGGCGCGCGGCGCCGTGGTCGCTCCGGCGGAGATTCTGGCGATCCATGGCGAGCATGGGGAATCGCCGCCCATGCCGGACGTCGTCGCCGCGTGGCGCGAGCGACCGCTGGCGCCCTGACTATTGCATCGCGCCGTCTCCTTGCACTATGGCTGGCCGAACGCGAAAAGCCGGCAAAGCGGAAGGGCAAGGGTCATGGGCGCACACGGAATCAACGGCATCGACCATCTCGTCATCGTCGTCCGCGATCTGGAGAAGGCGCAGGACGCCTATCGCCGCATGGGCTTCACCATCTCGCCGAAGGGCCGGCATGGTGAACTGAAGTCGGCCAACCACACCATGATGTTCGGGGCGGGCGATTATCTGGAACTGCTCGCCATCGAACAGCCGCACCCCTTCACCGCCTTTTTCAGCGACGTTCTGAAAACCCGCGAGGGAATCGCGGCGGCGGCGCTGAAGACCGACGACGCGCGGGCGGCGCAACGCCTCCTGGTCGAGGCCGGCTATCCGGCGGGCGAGCCGGTGGAGTTCGGCCGTCCCGTCGAGCTGCCGGGCGGCGCGCAGCATGCGCGCTTCACGACGACCCCGATCGACGGTGTGCCGGAGTGGGGCGGGCGGGTCTTCCTGTGCCAGCACCACACCCCCGAGGTGGTCTGGCGTCCGGAGCTGATCCAGCACGACAACACGGTGACCGGCCTCGCCGCCATGGTCGTCGCCGCCGACGATCCCGACGCCACCGCCTCCTCCTACGCCCGGCTTTTCGGCACGGCGGTGGAGGTGCGGGGGCCGGCGCGCGTCGTTCCGACCGGCAGCGCCCCCATCGTTGTGGCCGATCCCGCCGCGCTGCATTGGGGCTGGACCGGCGACCCGGCGCTGACGGTTCCGCGCCCCTTCCTGGCCGGCATGGTGCTGACGGTGGCCGATCTGGAGCGCGCCCAGCAAGCGCTTCAGAAGAGCAAGTTCCCGACGGTCGTCGGCAACGGCGTGCTGCGCGTGTCGTCCGCCAGCGCCTGCGGCGCCATGCTGGCCTTCGCCAAGGAGTTCGACCTCGGCGCGCTGATCCCGTAAACCCGCCGACCGGTTGTCATAACGGAATCATATTGCTGCACTGCGTCCGATCCGTTGGACAGGACGCTGTCGCGGGCGCACATTCCCCTCTTGCGTGCATGTTGCAACGCATCATGGGGATGGACCGACGTGGCGGACGGCGATTTCGGCAGGGTTCGGATCGAACCGGCAGGGCAGGGGGCGGCCGAACCGGGGACTACGTATCTCGTCGCCGGAACGCCGGCCTACAAGCGGGCGAGCCGCATCCTCTTCGTTGCCGGCTTCTCCACCTTTGCCGCGCTCTACTGCGTGCAGCCGCTGATGCCGGAGTTCACGCGGGAGTTCGGGGTCACCCCGGCGCAGTCCAGCCTTGCCCTGTCGGTGTCCACCGGCGTCCTCGCCTTCGCGCTGCTCGTCGCCGGGGCGGTGTCCGACCGGTTCGGGCGCAAGGCGATCATGGCGCTTTCCCTGCTCGCCTCCGGCACGCTGGGCATCAGCGGGGCGATGGCGCCGGACTGGGCCTCGCTGCTGCTGGTGCGGGCGCTGGAAGGGATGGCGCTCAGCGGTCTTCCCGCCGTCGCCATGGCCTACGTGTCGGAGGAGGTGGACCCGCGCTCCGCCGGGGTCACCATGGGCCTGTACATCGGCGGTACGGCGCTGGGCGGCATGTCGGGGCGGGCGCTGACGGCGCTGGTGGCCGATGTCGCGTCCTGGCGCATGGCGATGGGTGTGATCGGCACGCTGGGAATCGCCGCCGCTTTGGCGGTGTGGTTCGCGCTTCCCGCATCGCGCAACTTCCAGCGGCGGCCGGCGGGCATGCGGGAACTGGCCGAGGCGTGGCGCGGGCACCTGATGGACCGTGGGCTGCTTGCCCTGTTCGCCATGGGGTTCCTGTCCATGGGGGCCTTCGTCACCGTCTTCAACTACATCGGCTTCCGCCTGCTGGCGCCGCCCTTCGACCTGCGCCCGGCGGCGGTCGGCGCCGTTTTCACGGTCTATCTCTGCGGGGTGGTCAGCTCGCCGCTGTTCGGCGGGTTGGCGGTGCGGCTGGGGCGGGGCAGGGTGCTGGCCGCTGCCGCGGCGATGATGGCGGCCGGTCTGGCACTGATGACGCCGGACAGCCTGTGGACGATGGTTCCGGGCATCGCCCTGTTCACCTTCGCCTTCTTCGGGGTCCACACCATCGCCTCCGGTTGGATCGGGCAGCGGGCGCCGGTCAACCGTGGTCAGGCGTCGGCGATCTATCTGTTCTGCTATTACATGGGCTCCACCATCGCCGGGACGCTGGGCGGCGTCTTCTGGTACGCCTTCGGCTGGGCCGGAGTCGGCGGATTCGTCGGGCTTCTGCTCGCGGTCGGGCTGATCGTGTCGCTGGGGCTGGCGGTCCGCCGCTGATTCGTTCATTGCGCGCATACTGAAGTATGGTTTCAACCGTTTCGGTTGCGCCGGGCGCCGCTTCGTCTCATTCTGAGCGCACCTGCACAACGAGGCGACCATGGCCCGTTTGTCCGTCTACAGCGACACCGATCCCACCATTGCGGAACTTTCGTCCGCCGACCCGGCGCTGGTCACCGCCCATCTGGCGCTGGCCGGCGTGTTGTTCGAGCGCTGGCCGGCGCCCCAAGCCATCCCCGACTCCGCCGACGCCCAAGCGGTTCTGGACGCCTACTCCAGGCCGGTGACGGCCCTGAAAGAGGCGCGCGGCTTCCAGTCCGCCGACGTGGTGCGGATGCCACGCGGCCAGCCGGACGCGGCGGCCCGCCGCGCCGCCTTCCTTGCGGAGCACACCCACGAGGAGGACGAGGCCCGGTTCTTCGTGCAGGGAAGCGGCGCTTTCTATCTGCACGTGGACGAGAAAGTGTTCCGCGTCGTGTGCGGGGCCGGCGACCTGCTGAGCATACCGGCGCGGACGAAGCATTGGTTCGACATGGGGCCGGACCCGGAATTCACCGCCATCCGTTTCTTCACGCGCCCGGATGGTTGGGTGGCGACCTTCACCGGTGACGTGATCGCCGACCGCTTCCCGAAGTTCGAGTCGGAAACCGGTTGCGTCGTATGACCCGTCAACCATGACCCGGCCGCCGCCGTTACCTTTCGCCGCAGCCGATTGCGGGCGAAAAGCGGTGCTGTTACAAGCCCTTCGGTATCGGCGCCGATCCAATGGCGGCGCGTCACCCGCTTCGGAGGCTCCATGACCACGGACGGCCACACCGTTCCGCGCACGGGCAACGGCTTCATCGACGCGGCCCACAGCTCGCTGATGGACCATGTCGACGCCATCCGCCGCGCGTGCGCGGACGGGGCTTCCCGCGATTCCATGGTCCCCCGCTTCAGCCGATTCGCGGACGAGATGCGCACGCATTTCGACCATGAGGAGGTCATCATCCGCGCCGCCGGATTCACCCGGTGGGAGGAGCACGCCAGCCATCACGCGATGCTGGACCAGCAGTTCGGCCGTCTCATCGACTATGTGCGCGACTGCGACGTCACGTCGGATTTCCTGTGCACGGTGGCGGGCACTCTGGACGCCGCTCTGTGCGGACACGAGATCCGCCACGACGGTGATTACACAGCGCTGGTGCGCGCCGCCTCCCTGGCACCGGAAGGGCAGAGCCTGATCGCCTGGGACAGCGCTTTCGAGGTTGGGGTGGGTCCGCTCGACGCGCAGCACCGCCAACTCGCCGAACTTATGAACGAGTTGGATATGATGAGCCGCCAAGGGGCGCCGACCGGCGAACTGCTGGACCTTCTGGGGCTGCTCCACGACCATGTGCACGCCCATTTCGCCATGGAGGAAGGGGTGCTGCGCCGTGTGGCGCCCAGCCGCTTCGTGGCCCACCGCAACCATCACCGGCTGCTGGAGGGGCAGTTCGCCCGCATCCGCCAGCAGGTGGAGAGCGGCCGGCTCGACCCCGGCGTGGCGGTGCGGGGATTCCTGCGCTTCTGGTTGATGGACCATGTGCTCGGCTCCGACCGTCCGACCTTCGCCGAGGCGGCGGACGCGGCGCCCCGCTGACCGCTGTCATCGTTGCGATCCCGGGCCGATACCGGCCTGTCATCAAAAAATCACTTGAATCGCCGGGGAAAAAGCGTAATTCATCGGGGACGACGCACTCGCACGTGCCAATGGCCCTCTGTGGTTATGCAACGACGTACCGCGTCCTTTTTGGCAGAACCGGTCATCAGTGGGCCGGTCCCGAGAGGGAGGTAGGCATGTTGGCTCTCCACGGCAGGGCTCTCAGACGGTAGCCCATAGCCGGACATCGACGCTTTGAACCTGCGGAGCTGTTAGCCCGCTCGTGAGCGTTTGACCCGGCTTTTCTCCGTCGCCTTTCACCACAACCCGAATTCTGGTCTGCGGCTTTGAAGGCCGCGCCGGATTCCCGTCTGTTCGCTGGACCGCCCCGCGCCGGGTGGCCCAGGGTAAGGAGTGCGCCATGGGCTTCATCCGTTCCCGTTCCGCCGTCGCCCCGCTGCGCCGCGGCGTTTCCGTCTCCGCCCCGTCCTTCGGCGCTTCGCCGGTGTCGGACCGCCGCACCTCCGTCCATCAGGCGGTGGCGATGGCCCGGCCCGAGGAGCCGATGCACTGCATCCGTCCGGGCGTCCTGGCCGACACCGCGTCCAGCTTTGTGGCCGCCTTCGACGCCGCCGTGTCGGGCGACGTGCTCTACGCCGTGAAGTGCAACCCGGAGCCGGCGGTGCTGCGCGCCCTGTGGGCCGGCGGCGTGCGCCACTTCGACGTGGCTTCGCCGGGCGAAATCCGCCTGATCCGCCAGATGTTCCCGGACGCGGTGCTGCACTACATGCACCCGGTGAAGGGGCGCGAGGCGATCCGCACCGCCTACCAGCAGTACGGCGTGCGCGACTTCGTGCTCGACAGCATGGAGGAGCTTCAGAAGATTCTGGAGGAGACGGGCGACGCCCAGGATCTCGGCCTCGTCGTGCGTCTGGCCCTGCCGAAGGGCAACGCGGTCTACGACCTGTCCGGCAAGTTCGGCGCCCCGGCGACGGAGGCGGTCGAACTGCTTCAGGCCGTGCGAATGGTGGCCCCGAAGGTCGGCGTGTCCTTCCATGTCGGCTCGCAGATGCTCGACCCGTCCGCCTATGAGCGGGCGCTGGAGCTGGCCGGCCGCATCATCGCGGAGTCGGGCGTGGTGATTGATGTTCTGGATGTCGGCGGCGGCTTCCCCGTCTCCTATCCGGGCGTCACCCCGCCGCCGCTCGGCGACTTCATGGAGGCCATCGCCTGCGGCGTGGCGAAGCTCGACCTGCCGGCCCATTGCCGCGTCTGGTGCGAGCCGGGCCGCGCTCTGGTCGCGCCGGGCGTGTCGCTGGTCGTGCAGGTGGTGAAGCGCCGCGGCAACGAGCTGTTCATCAACGACGGCGTCTACGGCGCCCTGTCGGACGCCGGGGTTCCCGGCTTCCGCTTCCCGGCCCGCATGATCCGTCCGTTCGCGCCGATGGGCGACGAGCCGGTGGAGGCCTTCGCCTTCTATGGCCCGACCTGCGACAGCGCGGACCGCATGAACGGCCCGTTCCACCTGCCGGCGGACATCCGCGCCGGCGACTGGATCGAGCTGGGCCAGCTGGGGGCCTACGGCTCCTGCCTGCGCACCGCTTTCAACGGGTTCGACCAGGCCCGCGTGGTCGAGGTTTCGGACGCGCCGCTGCTGGAAACGCCCGGCTACGTCCTCAAGAGCTGCGTGGCATAAGTCCCGCATCGCGGGAAAGCTGTGGATATCCCTAAAAAATCACCGTAAACCATCGTTGGTCCGCCACCCTCCGCCTTTGCAAGAGGCGCGAGGGTGACGGGCTGTATTTCTGTCACGCCAACCACGGGGGACCGTCTTAGATGACCCTGGACACCAAGCACATCACCTTCACCGGCCGCATGGTCATTGTCGGCTTCGGATCGATTGGCCAGGGAGTTTTGCCCCTGATTTTGCGCCACATCGGAATCACGAAGGACCAGATCACCATCGTCACCGCCGAGGAGCGCGGTCATGCCGAGGCGGATGAGCTTGGCGTCAAATTCATCAACCTGCCGCTGACGAGGGAGAATTACGCCCAGGTGCTGGAGCCCATGCTGGGCAAGGGCGATTTCCTCGTCAACCTGTCGGTGGACGTGTCGTCCGTCGCCCTGTTCGAGTTCTGCCACAAGGTCGGCGCGCTCTACATCGACACCTGCGTCGAGCCGTGGGCCGGCGGTTACACCGACCCGTCCCTGTCGCCGTCGCTGCGCTCCAACTACGCCCTGCGCGAGACCGCGCTTTCGCACCGCGCCGCCTTCGAGGGTGGGCCGACCGCCGTTCTGACCCATGGCGCGAACCCCGGCCTCGTCTCGCATTTCGTGAAGCAGGCGCTGCTCAACGTCGCCGCCGACACCGGCGAATCGACGGAGGTTCCGAAGGACCGCGCCGGCTGGGGCGCCCTGGCCGCCAAGCTGGGCGTCAAGGTGATCCACATCGCCGAGCGCGACACCCAGGTCTCCAACGAGCCGAAGAAGGTGGGCGAGTTCGTCAACACCTGGTCGATCGACGGCTTCGTCGGCGAGGGCTGCCAGCCCACCGAACTCGGCTGGGGCAGCCACGAGAAGCATTTCCCGGCCGATGGCCGCCGCCACGAGTTCGGCTGCGACGCTGCCATCTACCTGATGCGGCCCGGCGCCTCCACCCGCGTGCGCACCTGGACCCCGCTGGAGGGGCCGTTCCACGGCTTCCTCATCACCCACAGCGAGGCGATCTCCATCGCCGACTACTACACCCAGCGCGACGGCAACCATGTCACCTACCGCCCGACCGTGCATTACGCCTACCACCCGTGCGACGACGCGGTGAAGTCGGTGCATGAGCTGGCCGGCAAGAACTGGTACATGCAGCCAAGCCAGCGCCTGATGATGCACGAGATCGTCAGCGGCACCGACGAGCTGGGCGTGCTGCTGATGGGCCACAAGAAGGGCATCTACTGGTTCGGTTCCCGGCTGGGCATCGACGAGGCTCGTGCCCTGGTGCCCTACAACAACGCGACCTCGCTGCAGGTCACGGTGGCGGTCCTCGCCGGCATCGTCTGGGCGCTGGAGAATCCCAACCGCGGCATCGTCGAGCCGGACGAGATCGACTTCCAGCGCATCCTGGAGATCGCCAAGCCCTATCTCGGCGAGTTGGTCGGCGCCTACGGCGACTGGACACCGCTGCAGGACCGCGAGCGCCTGTTCCCCGAGGACATCGACCACGACGATCCCTGGCAGTTCAAGAACTTCCGGGTTGCCTGAACAAGGTGGGGGGCTCTTCGGAGCCCCTTTTCCTTTGGCGCGCTCAGAGCGTCAGCGCCAGCAGCAGCGCGCCGGCCACCAGGGCGATGCAGGCGCGCCGGTAGAGGTGAAGGGCGCGGGTGATGTCCTGCGCGGTGGCGGCGGTGCGCCCCGGCCCCATCCAGGCGTCCTCAATCCGAACCTCGCCATAGACCCGCGGCCCGCCGAGCCGGAGGTCGAGCGCCCCGGCCATCGCCGCTTCCGGCCAGCCGGCGTTGGGCGAGCGGTGGCGGTGGGCGTCGCGCCGCACCGACCGCCAGGATTCGGCCGCGTCGGCCCCCTCGGTGAAGCGGGCGGCCACCCAGATCAGCAGCGCCGACAGGCGGGAGCCGGGCAGGTTGACCAGATCGTCCAGCCGCGCCGCCGCCCAGCCGAACGCCTCGTGCCGGGGCGTGCGGTGGCCGATCATGCTGTCCGCGGTGTTGATCGCCTTGTAGAGCGCGATTCCCGGCAGCCCGCCGACCAGCAGCCAGAAGGCCGGGGCGACGACCCCGTCCGAGAAGTTCTCCGACAGGCTTTCGATGGCGGCGCGGCTCACCCCATGCTCGTCCAGGCTCGCCGGGTTGCGGCCGACGATGCGCGACACCGCCTCGCGCGCCGCCTCCAACCCGCCGTCGCGGAAGGCGGTGGCGACCGCGGCGACGTGGTCGTGCAGGCTGCGCTGCGCCAGCAGGGTGGAGGCCAGCGCCGCTTCGAGGAGGCCGCCGAGCGGCAGGTGCCGGCACAGCCCCGCCACCGCCGACGCCGCACCGCCCACCACCAGCAGCAGGACGAGCAGGGCCAGCACCCCCGCCGCCTTGCGGATGGCAAAGGAATCGCGCTCCCGGTTGAGCGCGCGGTCAAGCTGGGCGATAAGCGCCCCGATCCACACCACTGGGTGGCGGATTTGGGCGTAGAGTGCGTCCGGATAGCCGGCGGCGGCCTCGATGAGGAGAGCGGCGGCGAGCACGGACGGATGAAGCTCCACGGGATCGAATCCTTTGGGGAAGGGAAGGGGCGGGATGATGGCGGAATCGGCGGCGGGGTCCAAGAGGATCGTCCAAGAGAGAGGCGTTCAGGGCGAGATCATCCATGGCGGCGACCTCGACGCGGCGCGGGCGGCCTTTCCGGGGGCGCCTGAGCCCTGGGTGGACCTGTCCACCGGCATCAACCCCTGGCCTTACCCGCTGCCGCCCATCCCGGCCGATGCCTGGGCGCGTCTGCCGGGCCGCGCGGCCGAAACGGCCCTGCGCGAGGCTGCGGCGGCCTGCTACGGCGTGCCGTCGGCGGACCGCGTCGCCGCCGCGGGCGGTTCCCAGGCGCTGATTCAGATTCTGCCGCGGCTGCGCCGTCCGGGGACGGTCGCCGTGCTCGGGCCGACCTACGCCGAACACGCCGCGGGCTGGGCCAAGGCCGGCCATCGCGTGGCCGAGGTGGAATCGCTGGAGGGATGCGACGCCGACGTGGTCGTGGTCGTGAACCCGAACAACCCGGACGGCCGCATCGTCCCGCCCGAAACCCTGCTGGCCCTGGCGGAGCGGCAGGCGGCGCGGGGCGGCTGGCTGGTGGTGGACGAGGCCTTCGCCGAGGTCACCCCGGAGTGCAGCGTAGCGTCGGAGGCCGGGCGCGCCGGTCTGGTCATCCTGCGCTCCTTTGGGAAGTTCTTCGGGCTGGCCGGAGTCCGGCTCGGTTTCCTGCTCGGCGAGCCGGCGCTGGTCCGTGATCTGCGCGCCGCCGTGGGGCCGTGGGCGGTGTCGGGCCCGGCGCTGACCATCGCGACCGCGGCGCTGTCGGATTCGGCGTGGATCGCCGCCACCCGGCGCCGTCTGGCCGACGCTGCTGCCCGCTTCGACGCACGGCTGATGGAGGCTGGAGTGCGCGTCGCCGGAGGCACGTCGCTCTTTCGTCTCATAGACGATCCTCAGTCTGCCGGGCTTTACAAAGAGTTGGGCCTGGCCGGGGTGCTGGTGCGCCGGTTCGACTATCGGCAAGGGTGGCTGAGGCTGGGCCTGCCGGCGGACACGCTGGCGGAAGACCGTGTCACAACGGCGTGCGGAACGTTCAAAAACCGATAGATTTTGCGCTCAGGATAGGCGATCACCACCATAGCGCGACAAGATGGCACACAGGGGCAAAAACGCGCATCGGCTAACGTACTCCTTGTTTGCCCTATCGTGGCGCAAGAATCTTCCATGACGCTGTGGGGGCCATGCTGGATTCGGTTGGTTCGATGAGTTCTTCTGGGGATGCGGAGGAAACCCGTGTTGCGCTGTGGCGTGTGTTCGACACGCTGCCGACGGGGGTCTGCGTCACCACGGACGCAGGGACCATCCTGTACGCCAACCCAGCCCTGCACGGTCTGCTGCGCTACCCTCCCGGTGGCCTGACCGGTCTCGACCTTGCGGCGCTGGAGCCGGACGATGCCAATCTCCCGGCGTTGCCGGACGCGCCGGGTGAACGGCGATTGCGCTGCCAGGACGGTGCAACCGTCTGGGTGGCTGAGTCGGTCGGTCCCACCACAGGCCCGCTGGGCGAGCGGCGGTCGCTGCGCGTCTACACCGACGTCAGTCACCACCGGCAGGCGCAGGCGGCGCTGCGCGATCAGCTCCTGATGAAGGAGGTGCTGTTCGAAACGCTGCCGGTTCCCGTTTTCGTGAAGAACGCGGCCGGTGAGTACACGGACTGCAACGACGCCTTCGAACGCTACACCGGCCTGGAGCGCCGCAGCATCGTCGCCAAAACCGCCTTCGCCGTGATGGACCCGCGCATCGCCAAGGCGCACGCCGACCAGGACCGCGAACTGACCGTCAATTGGGGCCAGCGCAGCTACGAGGAGGCGGTTCCCTTCGTCGGCGGCACCACCCGCCTGTCCAGCCTGACCAAGGCCGTCTTCTGCGACAGCACCGGAAACCTGGGCGGCATCGTCGGCGTGATCCACGACCTGACCGAAGGGCTGCCCAGCGAGGAGCGGCTTCAGGCGATCCTGGAGCAGAGCCCGATCGGCGTGTCGGTGTCGCGCCGCGACGACGGCAAGATCATCTTCGTCAACACCCGCTTCGCCGAGCTGATCGGTTTGAAGCGCGAGGATCTGATCGGCCGGCAGGCGCGCGACTATTATCTGGACCGGCACCAGCGTGAGCGGGTCATCGATCGTCTGCGCTCCTACGGGTCGGTGACCAACATGGAGGTGCAGTTCCGCCGGGCCGACGGGTCGTCCTTTTGGACGCTGTTCACGGTCAACCAGGCGGTGATCCAGGGCGTTCAGGTGAATCTCGCCTGGATCTACGACTACACCGACCGCCGGAACATGGAGGAGGCGCTGCGCGACATGGCGTCCCGCGATCCTCTGACGGGAATCTACAACCGGCGTTCCTTCATGGAACTGGCGCGCTCGCAACTGGCCCGCGCCCACCGCTTCAGCGAGCCGATGTCGGTCTTCGTTCTGGACGTGGACCATTTCAAGCGCATCAACGACAGCTACGGCCACGCCACCGGCGACGACGCCCTGCGCATGGTGGCCGGCGGCTGTCAGGCCATCCTGCGCGAATACGACATTCTCGGTCGGCTCGGCGGCGAGGAGTTCGTGGTGGTCCTGCCCGGCGCCACCGCAGAGGAATCCCGCGTGGTGGCGGAACGGGTGCGCCGCCATCTGTCGCGCATGGCCATTCCCGGGCCGGAAGGCCGGTTTCATTTGACCAGCAGCATCGGCATCTCGGCACTGGACGGTTCCTACGACACGCTGGAAAAGGCGATTCACCGGGCCGACCTCGCCCTCTACCGGGCCAAGCGCGAGGGCCGGAATCGCGTCGTGGTCTACGAACCGGGCATGTGATCCACCATCTCGGAGAGAAAATCGATCCAAATTTGTTCACGGATGGATCTGGTTTTTCTCTTTGGACTCCGTATCGTTCGCTCCGATTCAACCACTTATGCGCGTGACGCATGTGGTACAATTTGTCGCAGCTGAGCGCCGCTCGTTTTTAAAGCCATCCAATTATTACGTACGCTATGAGTCGAGGGCAGAAGATATTACCAACGGTTGGGTTGGTGACCTGTTTGTCGGGTGATTGTGTTCACCGGCGTTTGAAAGGCGGACGGTCATGGCGGTCGGCACGGGCGGCATACATGGTTCCCTGACCGGGCGGGAGCGGACCTTTCACCGGGATGAGATCATCGTCTCGAAGACGGATCTCAAGGGCCGCATCACCTACGCCAACGACGTGTTCCTGCGCATCAGCGGTTACAGCGAAGCGGAGTTGCTGGGGCAACCCCACAACATCGTCCGCCATTCCGACATGCCGCGCTGCGTCTACAAGCTGCTGTGGACCCGCATCGAGGCCGGAAGCGAAATCTTCGCCTATGTCATCAACCGGGCGAAGGACGGCGACCATTATTGGGTGTTCGCCCATGTCACGCCGGTTTTCGGCAATCCGGACAGCGGAAACGGGCGGACCATCACCGGCTACCATTCGAGCCGGCGCGTGCCGGCGCGTCCCGCGGTGGAGGCGGCGGCGGGCCTCTACGCCGCGCTGCGGGCGGAAGAGGCGCGCCACGCCGACCGGAACGCGGCCATGGCGGCCTCCGGTGCCATGCTGGAAAAACTCCTGCGCGACAAGGGCACGAGCTATGACGAGTTTGTCTTCAGTCTCTAAATCGCTCGCCGCCGCCGCTTTGGCCGCCCTGATGTCGGGGGCGCAGGCGGTGTACGGTCTCGCCACCGGCGACGCCATCGCCGCCCTGCTGGGCCTGCTGGCGGTTCTTCCCTGTCTTGCCGCGATCCGCTGGCTGGTGCTCACCAACCGGACCATCCGGAAGGCCAGCACGGTCATCGCCGCGGCCGAGAAGGGCGACCTTCAGCCACGCATCCTGAACATCCACGGCGCCAGCTCGATCGCCGACATGCTGCGGACCATCAACCGCCTGCTCGACCGCGTCGAATCCTTCGGCAAGGAGGCCAACGCCGCCATGCAGCACGCGGCGGAGGGACAATACTACCGGCGCATCGTGATGACCGGCATGGTCGGTGAATTCGGTGCCTACGCCCGCCAGATCAACGACGGGCTGGCGGCCATGGACGGCAAGAGCCGCGAGTTCGTCGAGAGCGCGACCCGCATCGGCGCCAACATCAAGGAGGTGGCGCAGAGCCTGTCGGCCAGCGCCGCCCAGCTCGAAGCGTCCTCCACCGCCATGACGGCGACCGCCGCCACGGCCAGCGAGCAGTCCTTCTCCGCGGCCTCCGCCGCCGAGCAGGTGTCTTCGAACGTGGACGGCGTGGCCGCGGCGACCGGTGAGGTATCGGGGGCCATCGGCGAGGTGGCCCAGGGTGTCTCCCGCACCGCCGATCTCGCCCGCAGTTCGGTGGAGAAGGTGCGGGAAGCCGACGCCACCATCCGTTCCCTGCTGGCCGCCTCCGATCAGATCGGCGCGGTGGTGCAACTCATCAACGACATCGCCAGCCAGACCAATCTGCTGGCCCTCAACGCCACGATCGAGGCGGCACGGGCCGGGGAGGCCGGCAAGGGGTTCGCCGTGGTCGCGACGGAGGTGAAGAACCTCGCCAACCAGACCGCCAAGGCGACGGAGGACATCACCGCCCAGATCACCCAGGTCCAGTCGGTGACCCGCGACACGGCGGCGGTGATCCAGCATGTCGGCGGCATGATCCATGACATCGACGAGATCGCGGTGGGCATCGCCGGCGCTGCCGAACAGCAGAGCGCGGCCATCGACGAGATCAGCCGCTCCATCCGCGAGGCGTCGGCCGGCGTGCGCACCGTTGCCGACGCGGTGACGAGCGTGTCTTCCGGCGCCCAGGACGCCAGCGCCGCCGCCAGCCAGGTCCTGTCCTCCGCCGGCGAGTTGGCGCGCCGCGCCGTGACCTTGAACGGCGACATCGACAACTTCGTCGCGCGCGTTTGCGGCGGGCAGCGTTGAGGACCGGCGAGGGCTGTCCCGCCGCTGCGTGAGGGTGGTTCCGGGCGAGTTTATTTGTCCGCGGACGCGCCCATCGGCAGCCCCTTCATCTCCACCCCGGCCCGCACATCGTTTGACTGTGTGCAGGCCCGCTCGGCGTCCTTGAGTGCGGCCTCCAAGGCCTGGATGCGATCGCTGCCGATACCGACGGCATCCCCGCGGCGGGCCGCGGCGACCAATCCTCCGGCCAGCGCGGAGGCATGAGCGAAGCCGACATTGCCCGCGGAACCCTTGAGGATATGGGCCTCGCGTTCCACGGCCGGGAAATCGCCGTCCTGGGCCCCCCGCCGCAAGCGGTCGAGATGGCCCGGCGCTTCGCGAAGGAACGTGTCCATCAACAGGCCGAATCCTTCGTCGCCAAGCGCGTCGCGCAAGTCCTGGCGTTTGGCGTGGTCGATTCGCTGCGGCGGGCTCTCGGTCTCCGGCGACGGCTTCCGGGGCGTGGGGCCGCTTCCTCGCGGAAGGCCGCTCCATCGCGCGACGGTCTGCAGGAGTTGGTCCGCCACAATGGGCTTGGGCAGGTAATCATCCATCCCCGCCGCCAGACAGATGGCCTGGTCGCCTTCCATGACGTTGGCGGTCATGGCGACGATGGGAACACGGGCGGCGATCCCCCCCATCCGGCGGATCGCCCGGGTCGCCGCCAGACCGTCCATCTCCGGCATCTGCACGTCCATCAGGACGAGGTCGTAGGGCAAGGCGGCGACGGCGTTGACCGCCTCCAGACCGTTCGACACGGAATCGACCGCGTGGCCGGCCCGGCGCAGCAAGGCCAGCGTGACCTGAAGGTTCACCGGATTGTCCTCCGCCACCAGGATGCGGCGGCGGGCCGTACCGGTCAAGGGGGCGCCGGGCGGTGTCGGTACGGCCGAAGGCCCGCCCGAGCGTGGGGACGGTGGCGGTGAGACGTCCAACTTGCTGTCGGCGGGGACCGCATCCGGCCGCGCAGCCCCGGGTGCCCGCGTGGCGAACAGACGCGACACCGCGGTGCGCAGCGCCGTGGACCGGATGGGCTTGACGATCCGCACATCGACGACGGCGGCTTCCTCCTCCGTCTCGCCCATGCGATGGGAAGTGGCCAACGCCAGAGGCAGGTCGGCCAGCGCCGGTACGGCGCGGATGCGAGCGGCCAACTCCGGCCCGGTCAGGCCCGGCATGCAATGATCGAGAATGGCGGCGTCGAACGACCGGCCCGTGGCGTGCGCCCTCAGAAGCCGGTTAAGGGCGTCCTCTCCCGTTGCTGCGGACTCGGTCTCCAGGCCCATCGCGGCGAGCTGACGGGCGAGCAGATCGCGGTTCACCGCCAGATCGTCCACCAGAAGAATGCGCCGCCCGGTCCAGGCGCCCGGCGCTTGCGGCGCGGATGCGGCGTCCGTCGGCGTGCCGCGCCACAATGGAATGACGACCCAGAAGACGCTTCCCTCGCCGGGCAAGCTGTGAACGCCGATCCGCCCGCCCATCAGTTCCGCGAGCCGCTTGCAGATGGCGAGGCCGAGACCCGTTCCGCCGTGGCGCCGGGCCGACGACCCGTCCACCTGACTGAACATCGTGAAGAGACGCTTGTGGTCCGCCGCGGCGATGCCGATGCCGGTGTCCCTCACCTCGAAACGAATGGTCACCGGCGTCTCGTGCGGGGCCGGGACCAGGGAGTCCCCCGGTTCCGGTCGGTCATCAGGACCGGCGGCGTCATCCTGTTCCACCGACAGCACGATGGTCACGCTGCCTTGGTCGGTGAACTTGACCGCGTTGCCGGCAAGATTGATGAGGATCTGGCGCAGGCGTCCAGGATCGCCGCGCAACGGTCCGTGCAAGGCCGGCGGGACGTAGCAAGCCAGTTCCAGGCCCTTGGCGGTGGCGCGCGGAGCCAGCAGTTCCACCACGCTTTCGACCAGCGGCACGGCTTCGAAGTCCGACACCTCCAAGGTGAGGCGCCCGGCATCGATCTTGGAGAAGTCCAGGATGTCGTTGATGATGGTCAGCAGCGATTCCGCGGAGTCGCGAATGGTGTCGGCGTAGCCGCGCTGCTCCTCGTCCAGGTGGGTTTCCTGGAGAAGCCCGGCCATGCCGATCACCCCGTTCATGGGCGTCCGGATCTCGTGGCTCATGGTTGCCAGGAATTCCATCTTGCTGCGCTGCCCGGCCTCGGCCTTCTCCTTGGCCTCGGTCAGTGCCCGCTCGACCCGCTTGCGCTCCGACATATCGCGGAAGAAGGCGGCGAAGAGGACGCCGTGCTGCGTCTGCACTTCGGCCAGGGACAGGTCGAGGGGGAACACCTCGCCATCCATCCGCAGCCCGTTCACCTCCCGCGTGTAGTTCGGGCCGATCCGTCGGGCGCCGGCGGCGATGGCCTCCATGACGCGGCTGTGGGTCGGGTGGTGCTGCGGCTCCATCAACTCCTGAACATGACGCCCGATCAGGTTGCCGGGCGGGTAGCCGAAGATGCGGTGGGCCGCGGTGTTCGCGGTCTCGATCATGCCATCCGACCGCGCCGTAAGAATGCCTTCGACGGCGGTTTCCAGAAGCGCGTTGAAACGGGCGTTGCCGTCTTCAAGCTGGGCGTCCTTGCGGCGCAGCAGGGTCAGCGCGGTGGCGAACAGCAGGATGACCAGGCTGGCGCCCAGCGCGACCCCGGCAATCTCCATCTGGTTCGTCCACCAACCCGCCAGTTCCTCGTCCTCGCTGCGGCTGATCGCCAGAACCAACGGCCAGATCGGCGTGGCGCGGTAGGCGGTGATGCGCTCCTGACCGTCCCGGCCGGTTTCGTGGAACACGCCGCCTTCCGACATGGGAAGATGGACGCGGAACAGCTCCGCCCCGGCCATCAGCGTGCCGATGCCGTCCGTCCCGTCCTGGGGAAGCTGGGCCAGAAGCAATCCGTCCCGGCGGTAGAGCGACGCCGTGCCGTGGAGCCCGTTTCGCACCGCACGGAAAATGCTCTGGAGATATTCAGGATTGACCGAGGCGACGGCGACCCCGAGAAGCGTCCCATCCGCTCCACGGATCGCCCGGCTCATCGGCAGGACCCATTTGCCGGACCGGTCGTCCGCAGCACCAGCCGGCGCCAGAAACCGTCCGCGCGCCGGGGCGCCGATGTAAAGACCCTGGCTTTGCCCGGACAGTTGGCTGCGAAACAGATCCATCTCCGCGAAGGAGGAGCCGAGCAGACGGGAATCTTCCGTGGTCGCCACCAGAACGCCCCGGCGGTCGAGCACGGACAGGCCGCGAAGGTGCGGCGACCGGCGCAGCCGTTCCTGGAGCGGCTGGGGCGATGATCCTTCCCGGCCTTCCATGGGCTGGCCGTGCAACAGATTGCCGATGCTGGCCGTCTCGCCCACCGAGGCCAGCGTCACGTCCACCGCCTGGACCGTTCGGCTGACCGAGGCCTCCAGGGCACTTGCCAGATTGTCGATGCTCTCCGCGGCTTTCTTCAACGCCAGGGCGCGGTCGGCGTGGACGTCGTAGGCGACCTCGAACACAAGGGCCATCACCGACAAGAAGGCCAACGCGAGAAGGGCGCCCCGATGCTGGAACAGGGCAAGCTTGGCCATCACGCGTGGCTCCGTGCGGTGTGCTGATGTCCCGCGAATCTTAACAGCGGGCAGGCGAATCGCAAGCATGCGCTGTGCTTCACGAGGGCGCAGTGCTATCCTGTCGCGGTCATTGGGGATGGTTCGGGAGTCCGAGGTCGTGCGGCGTCTTTCCATCGCACTGACGGCGCTGGCGCTTCACGCGGCACTGCAGTCGGTGTTCCTAGTGTCCGGAGCGGCGCCGGTCCGGGCGGAAAGCCGGCTTGACCGGGTGCAGCGCAACGGGCTGCTGCGCGTGTGCATCTGGCCGGACTATTACGCCATTTCCTTCCGCAGCTCATACAGCGGGGAACTCCAGGGCCTCGACATCGACATGGCGCGGGCCTTCGCCCACGATCTGGGCGCGCGGGTGAGCTTCGTGGAAAGCGGCTTTCCGAATTTCGTCGCTGATCTGCTGAGCGACCGATGCGACATCGGCATGTTCGGCATCGGGGTCACGGCGGCCCGTGCCGAGAAAATCGCCTTCAGCCAGCCCTACCTGCGCAGCGGAATCTACGCCGTATCCTCCCAGACGCACCCGCGCATCCTGCGGTGGGACGATCTGGACCAGGACGGCATGGTGGTGGCGGTTCAGAAGGGCACCGTCATGGACGACTACGCCAGCCTCGCCTTCCGCAAGGCCAGCGTCCGCATCGTCTCCGGCCCTCTGGAGCGGGAGGAGGAGGTCCAGTCGGGACGCGCCGACGCCTTTCTCACCGATTACCCCTATGGCCAGCGGATGCTCGCCTTTCACCAGTGGGCGCACCTGATCGCCCCGGAAAATCCGGTGCAGACCACACCCTACGCCTACGCCGTGGCGCCGGGGGACCCGCTGTGGCTGGACCGGGTCAACCGGTTCGTCGACGCGGTCAAGCGCGACGGGCGGCTTGAGGCCGCCGCCGCACGATTCCGCCTCACACCCATCGTGGCGCGGGACTGACCGTCAGATCTCGACCTGCGTGCCGAGTTCGACCACGCGGCCCGGCGGGATGCAGAAGAATTCCGTCGCCGACAGGGCCGTTTTCGACAGAAGGATGAAGGCCGGCTCGCGCCAGCCCGGCAGGCCGGTGGACCGCGACGGGATCAGCGTCTCGCGGCCCAGGAAGAACGACGTCTCCATCATGTCCAGATGCAGCCCGAAGCGGCGGCATCGCTCCAGCGCGCGGGGAATGTGCGGCTGTTCCAGGTAGCCGAAGCGCAGCACCACGCGGAAGAAGCCCTTGCCCAGCTTCTCCACCAGAACGGCGCGGTCCGGGGAGACGCGGGGCACCTCCTCCATGATCACGGTCATGACGACCACCCGCTCGTGCAGCACCCGGTTGTGCTTGATGTTGTGCAGAAGGGCGTGGGGGACGACGTCGGGGTTGCCGGTCATGAAGACGGCGGTCCCGGCGACGCGCTGCGGCGACTGCGGCGAGACGCGCTGCAGGAACAGGTCCATCGGCAGGGCGTCGGCGTAGAGCCGCTCGGCCAGGATGCGGCGGCCCCGGCGCCATGTGGTCATCAGCGTGTAGACCGCCGCGGCGATCAGCAGCGGGAACCAGCCGCCGTCCGGCACCTTCAGCAGGGTCGCCCCGAACAGCGCGAGATCGATCACCAGCAGCGTGGAGAAGGCGGCCACGACCAGCACGGGGTTCCAGCGCCACAGCCGCCACGCCACCACCGCGGCCAGGATGGTGTCGATGGCCATGGCCCCCGTCACCGACACGCCGTAGGCGGCGGCCAGATTGCTGCTGGACCCGAAGCCGATCACCAGGATCACCACACCGATCAGCAGCAGCCAGTTGTTGCGCGGGATGTAGACTTGGCCAACCTCATGCTCGGACGTGTGACGGATCTCGCGCCGCGGCAGGTAGCCGAGCTGCACGGCCTGCCGGGTCAGCGAGAAGGCACCGGAGATCACCGCCTGGCTGGCGATGACCGTGGCCGCCGTGGACAGCAGGACCAGGGGCAGTTGCGCCCAGTCCGGCGCCAGATGGAAGAAGGGATTCTCCAGCGTCTCCGGCTGGTGCAGCAGCATGGCGCCCTGCCCGAAATAGTTCAGCAGCAACGCCGGCAGGACGAGGTAGAGCCAGGCGATGCGGATCGGCGCCCGCCCGAAATGGCCCATGTCGGCGTAGAGCGCCTCGGCCCCGGTGACCGCCAGGACCACGGCGCCGAGTGTCAGGAAGGCCACCCAGCCATGGTCGACGAACAGCGCCGCCCCGTACAGCGGGTTGAAGGCGCGCAGAACGTCCGGCCAATGCATCACCTGCATCAGGCCCAGCACCGCCAGCGTGGCGAACCACACCCCCATGATCGGGCCGAAGAAGATGCCGACCCGGCCGGTTCCCTGCCGTTGGAACAGGAACAGCAGGGTGAGGACCGCCAGCGTGATCGGAACGATGTAGGGGGACAGGGCAGGGGTGACGACCTTCAGCCCTTCCACCGCGCTCAGCACCGAGATGGCCGGGGTGATCAGGCTGTCGCCGTAGAACAGGGCCATGCCCAGGATCGCCAGCGCCATGATGGCGCGGTTGCCCGCCCTGGAACTGAGCCCGCGATGGGCCAGCGTGCCCAGGGCCAGGACACCGCCCTCGCCCTTGTTGTCCGCCCGCATGACGAGCAGGACGTATTTCAGCGTCACGACGATGATGAGCGCCCAGGTCGCCAGCGACAGGATGCCGAGGATGGTCGGCTCGTCGAGCGGCAGGCCGGTGTGGGTGAAGGACTCCCGCATGGTGTAGAGCGGGCTGGTCCCGATGTCGCCGTAGACCACGCCTAGCGCCCCCAGGACGAGGGCAGGCATGCGGTTGGCTTGAGGGGGGTGGCCCGGGGGAGTGGAACTGGGAGCGGGGTTGGCGGCCGGAGCGGCGCCGTTCGGTCCGTCGCCGGTTTGCTGGTTGGCGCTGTCCATGATGGTCCGTTCGTTCGGATCGCGGTCCGGTGTCGGGGGTCCCTCCTTGCGGGCGGAACGCTTCGGCCGCGAACCTTCTCCTTACATCAACCGCTCACCACAAGACCATATGGTTCCGGTGGTGCGGGGCCGCCAGCCACAACGTTGAAGCCGGCGGGCTTCTTCGCGCCCGGCGTCACGGGTCGATGCACGGGCAATGCGCAGGCCAGTGCACGGTCGGTGCGCGATGATGCCGCCGAACAGAACAAATATGGGACGCGCCGCTTGTTGTTCATGTTTTGTTCTGATACGGTTTCTTCATCGAAGCCCTGGCCGCACGTCAACGCCGCGCGGCGCCGCGGCGGCAACCGATGAAGGAGGACGTCCATGTCGATCCTGGTTTTCCTGCGTGAACTCGCCGGGCTGACGGCCCTGTTCGGCACCCTGTTCGTCTGGACTCTGCTGGGCCACGCCGCCGGCTTTTGAGGCGCCGCCCCCTCCCGAAAGGAGTCGCCATAAGGGTTGGACCTCCTCCGGATAATAATCCGAAATCCCAGGCAACCGTTGGCGATGCATCGCTTACATCCGGAATGCGTTCACCGCAGCCGCCGGGCAACTCCTGCCAAGCCGGGGCCAGCCGGAGCGGGGCGGGCGACGCGACGATCAGGCCACCGGCCAAGGCCGGCTGGTGACGACAACGCGGAATTCTGGGATCGGGACGGATGCGAAACTTCTTTCGGAAGCGGCGGGCGACCGCCGATGCGGATGACCGGATGTCCATGGGCGGCGGCATCACGGGCGGTGGAGCGGCCGGACCGGGCTCCACCCCGGGCAATGCGGCTCATGGCCACCCGCCGATGCAATCCCAGAGCCCGCTCGCGGGCCGTCCGGCGCCGCATCTGCGGCCGGTCGGTGGTCCCGAGGGCGGTGGCCTTGGCGGCGGCGGTCTTGGTGGCGGTTTGGGCGAGACCATGCGCGGCCCGTCCGGATTGCGTCATGATCCGCTGAACAGCCCGCTTGGTGGCGGGTTTGGTGGTGGATTGGGCGCCCAGCGTGGCCAGCCGTCCGCCGACACGGAGCTGCCGCGTTTCACGATGACCGTGAACGGCGGGCTGCGTGGGCCGGGAGCGGTCGGTGCACCGGCCATGCTGAAGGGGCTTACTCCCGAACTGAACGGTCTGCTGCGCGAGGCCTTCACGCCGACGCGGCCCAAGCAGCAGCTGAACTCGCTGTTCATCGGCCGGACCGACACGCTGAAGCGCATCATCTCCGCCATCGAGGAGGAGCGGGCGCACGTCATCCTGTTCGGCGACCGGGGCCGCGGCAAGACCTCCGTCGCCAACGCCATCGAGAAGATCGCCGGCCAGGCCGGCTACCTCTCGCTGAAACTGACCTGCAGCGCGGAGCTGAGCTTCGAGGACATCTTCCGTCATTTCCTGAAGAAGATCCCCTCCACCTATTACCGGTCGGGGATCGACAACCCCTTCGCCTCGCGCCGCAGCTTCACCAGCTTCAACGAGCTGCTGCCCGAGGGCGGATTCAGCGTGACGGAGCTGAACGAGGTGCTGGCCGGCATCCACGCCACCCATGTGCTGCTGATCCTCGACGAGTATGATCGCGTCACCGACGAGGATTTCCGCAACAAGCTGGCCGAGCTGTTCAAGAACCTGACCGACAGCTCGATCCCGGTGACGCTGCTGGTGGTCGGCGTGGCGGAGAACCTGGACCAGCTCCTGGGCAAGCATCCGTCGATCCAGCGCTCGCTGGTGCCGGTGCATCTGCCGTTGATGACCGACGTGGAGATCGGGCGCCTCATCAACGCGGGGGCGGAGAACGCCGGAATCGCCTTCGCGCCGGAAGCCGTGGACCGCATCTGCGAATTCGTCCGCGGTCTGCCTTATTATGCCCAGCTTCTCGGCCTGCACGCCGCCCGCAGCGCGGTCAGCCGCGGTTCGACGGTGGTGGAGCGGGACGATCTCGCCTATGCCGTCACCCGCTGCCTCCAGGAGGCGGAGCGCGGCATCGTCGACTCCTACGCCCGGGCGCTGGCCGCCGAACGCCGCGCCGAGCTGGAGGATGTTCTGCTGGCCTGCGCGCTGTGCCCGGCGGACGCCTATGGAACCTTCGATCCGAAGGAACTGGCCGGACCGGGCGGCGCCCCGCCGACCAAAGAGGCGCTCGGCATTCTGGAGCGGCTCTGCCGCGAGGAGTATGGCGGAGTCCTGGCTCCGGTGGTCGAGCCGGGTTGGACCCGCTACCGCTTCCGCAATCAGATGATGCGCCAATACGTGCTGATGCGGCAGGCCCACGAGCGCGGCCAGATCTGACCGTCCATCCACGGCAGACCGGTCCGGGGAGGCCCCTTTCCGCCGTCAGGCGGGGAGGGGCCTTTGTGCGTTCCGGGATCATGCCTTGCGTCCTCCTCCCCGACGGTCAGCGCAAGTCGAGCAGCATCGCCAACAGGACCGCCCCGGCGACCAGCCCGCACAGGGCGGCCACGATGGCGAGGCTGCGCAGGAACTGGCGCATTTCGCCCTGTTTCCAGGCGCTTCGGGCCAGAAGCAGCAGGTAGCCGGCGGCCGCCGCCCCGATCATCGTCCACATCGCCCCGTTCACCCTATCCGTTGGAAACGCTCCTCCCGCATGGTGCTATGACCTACGGTGAAAGGGCGGTAGCGATCATAGGACGCACGCGACAAGGGGTGGATGCGCTTCTTTGGCATGAGTGCCTCCTGTCCGTTTTGGGTCGGGAACTTTTGGCAACCCACATGAACCGGGAGCCACCCTCACGCATCCAAAGCGTGCGGCTGTCTGCAAGAAAGTGGTAGAAAATACAGAAAGTATCCATTCGATTGGGGGTGGTGGATACTTTAAAAGAGATGCGGTAATCCATGATTAAAAGTAGCTTTGCGCATATGCCCAATGCGTTCTTCTTTTAATCCCACAGAGTGGTACCGTGTTGCACGACACAGGGGTAAGGTCATCCAAAATATCGGCACGTCAATGCCATCGGTGGGGCACGGGTGGGGAAACCTCGGGTGATTGGTAGCCTACAAGATTGCCCAGGGAGTCAGAGCAATTTTCCAAAAATCGCGGGAGCTGACCAATGGAACCAGTGCGTGCTTTTCTGATCGACTCCAATAAGCTGTTCCGCGAAGGCCTGAAGAGGCTTCTCGACGATTCACCTTTTCAGATCGCCGCCGAGGCGGGGAACCTGCGCGAGGCGCTGAACTCCGTCGAGAACGGATTGCGCCCGCAGCTCATCCTGCTCGATCTGGTGAACGGGGGTGAGGAGGAGGCCGACGGCATGCGGCGGCTGCGCGCTCAGCTTCCCGACGCGCGCATGGTCATCCTGACCAGCGACCTGTGCACCCGCCGCCTCGCCAACGCGCTGGAGGCCGGAGCGGATGGTTATCTGATGAAGGACCTCTCCTCCGATGCGCTGGCCCAGTCCCTGCGCCTCGTGATGATGGGCGAGAAGGTGTTCCCGACCCATCTCGCCGCCCTGCTGATTTCCGGCCGCGTGAACGGGAACGGCACCGACATGCCGGTGTCGCGCAAGGGCTTGTCGCAGCGGGAGGTGCAGATCCTGCGCTGCCTGCTGAACGGCGACAGCAACAAGATGATCGCCAACCATCTGAACATCACCGAAGCGACGGTGAAGGTTCATTTGAAAAGCCTGCTGCGCAAGATCAACGCCTCCAACCGCACCCAGGCGGCGATCTGGGCGCTGAACAACGGCATCGGCGGAGAGTTGGCCGGCGCCGCCGGCGCTGTGACCGCGGCGGCGGTCCACCAGTAACCGCACTCCCGCGGTTGTTCCCACCGGTGCAGGCGCCGGACCGGCCAGCCATACCCGTTCGGGGTGGCCGGCCGGTCCGGCGTTTCCGCGCGGGTCCCAGGGAACTGGCCGGCGTGCGTCCGGGAGGCTTCCGCCGTGCGGACAGCCGTGCGGACGGAGGATTGCGCGAAGCGTCCATCCCCAAACACGCCCCCATTGCGCAGACAGAAAATATCCCGGCACGGTGGCCGGGATTCTTTCGATTGATCAGGGTGGAACGCGTCCGACGATGCGTCAGGACGTGCCGGTCCGTTGGGCCGGGGCCGCGTGCATATGCGGCGGCACCATGCCTTCCCGGGCGGATTGCAACGCGCCCTGCTGTCGCGCGGCGAAGACGCCGGCCTCCGTTCTGTTGCGGAAGTGCAGCTTGGACAGGACACTGCGCACCATCGACTTGATCACCGCCTCGGACAGATCGAGCTGGTTGGCGATCGTCCGGTTGTTCAGTCCCTGGCCAAGCAGGCGCAGGGTTTCGAACTCCGGTTCCGACAGCCGCGGCAGCAGGGTCAGCCGAATCTCATCGACACCCAGCCGGGACAGGAACTGCTTGGGCATCAGACAGTGCCCTTCCAGCCCCAGGTCCAGCAGCTCGTTGATGCGGTCCACGTTGATGTCCTCGAACACCCACGCATCGGCGAAGGCCAGGATGTGTGCGGCGTCCAGCAACTCCCGCGACGACAGCACCACGACGATCCGCGACCGGCGTGACAGCCGCAGATACACCATCGGTTCGTTCTCGCGCAGCGCGGTGAACTGCTGAAGGCCGATCAGGATCGCATCGGGCGTCAGCGTGCTCTGCGTCAGTTCCGATATGTCGTGGAAGACGGTCACACGATGGCGACCGGCCCGGTCGAGCGCCTGCACCACGGTGTCGGTCAGGGAATTGTTGTCGAGAATCAGGCAGACGTGCATGGGGGTCACCGCGTTGCGGGTCGAGTGCGATGCTTTCTCTTGGGCGTACTCATGGTTCATTTGCATGGGTCAGCTCTGTTTGGAGGAGGCATCCACGGCAGGCCCTTTTCGGGCATTATCGCCGCCTGTGTTTTAGGCTTGTCTCGTGCTCTCTATGCGTCGGCGCTCTGTGTCTTCGCTTAAGTGGTTTCATTTAAAGACTGCATCGAATTTCAGGCATATATCCATCAAACCTGGAAAAAAACTTGACACTGTGACAAACAGTTTATAAATTAGGCGTGTAACACGTAAATCAAACGATAGACGATCACTCAAGATCGTCAAGCGCATCTGAATGGTGACCGGATCACTCCAAGCGATAACTCTTTTGTGACGGACCGCGCTGAAAGGCCAGTACAGGTACGTGCCGCAAGGTGGCGCATTCGCGCAGGAAAAGGACTGGCCATCCGTACAATGTGTTGCGCCGATGGGGTAGGTTTTCACGCATTTCGATCATGGGCGTCGATCCTTCACGCGCTCCGGATGTCTTCCAGGGTGGACATCGTGACGTTCGCATCCTGAACAACCAAACATGGAAAAAATTGCGCTTCCCCTTTCTTTCGTGCAAAGAAATAGTTAAAAGGTAATAGTTCCTGCTTTGTTCAGTCGGCCTTCGCTGTATCGGAGGGCCCTTCCGCGCCGCAAATGACCTATGGCCCTTGTCCGGATATTGGCTCTCTTCCGAATGTGGTAGCAGTTCTTCAAGCCACGGGGCGAAAGGGTAGTTGGATCGCCAACGGGGTGGCCCGGTTAGTCCGGGGAGGGCTGATCCGAAGCAACGGGAAAAACGAAGGCGGACGGGGCCATGAAAATTCTGATCGGTGACGACCATCTCCTTTTTCGTGAAGGCCTGCGCCGTCTTCTGGAGCAGCTTCACGGGGACGCGATCTTCGTCGAGGCGGGCACCTTCGACGAGGTTCTTCAGCAATGCCGCGTCGGCGGCGGGTTCGACGTGGTGCTGATGGACCTGCACATGCCGAACTGGCCGGGCTTCGACGGGCTGCGCGAGGTGCAGAGCCTCCAGCCGGGCGTTCCGGTGGTGGTGATCTCCGCCTCGGAGGCGCTGAGCGACATTCGTGGCGCGCTCGACCACGGGGCCACCGGCTACATTCCGAAGTCGAGCAGCGTCAAGGTGATGATGGGCGCGCTGAACCTCGTTTTCTCCGGTGGCATCTACGTGCCGCCCGGCGCGCTCACCGCCGCGACGGCGGCCTCCGACGCCGCACCGCGCCGCGGTCGCCTGGACGGTGCGGACCGCAGCGCCTACGGCCTGACCCAGCGCCAGCGCGAAGTCCTGGATTGCCTGCGCGCCGGCAAGTCGAACAAGCAGATCGCCTACGAGCTCGGCCTGTCCGAGGGAACGGTCAAGATCCACGTCACGGCGATCTTCAAGTCGCTGGGCGTCAAGAACCGCACCCAGGCGGTGATCGCGGCGGCCGCCATGGCCTCGTAAGGGGACAGGTCCGAAGGTTACGGGGCAGGGCGGGAAACAAGGAAAACCGGGTTGGAGACCGACAGGGCCGCGAGCAGGCACGAACAAGGTGCCGCCGCGGCCTTTTCGATTCCGGCTTTCGCCTCACCTCATATACTCACGCCCGTACCCGCGCCGCGCCGGCGGCGTGCCTGAGTGCCCACAAGGAGGAAAGACAGCGATGGCGGCGGAAACCCCGGTGTGCGACTTCGGCCGGAAGGCGGAGGATTTCAGCCTGAAGGGAACCGATGGAAAGACCTACAGCCTTGCCGACGTCCAGGGACCGAGCGGCACACTGGTCATGTTCATCTGCAATCATTGCCCTTACGTGAAGGCGGTGATCGGGCGAATCGTCGAGGAGGTCAATGCGCTGCGGGCCCACGGCATCGGCGCGGTCGCCATCATGTCCAACGACACCGACGCCTATCCCGACGACGGCTTCGACAACATGAAGCGCTTCGCGGCGGAGCATGGCTTCACCTTTCCCTATCTGCTTGACGAGACGCAGGAGGTGGCGCGGGCCTACGGCGCGGTCTGCACGCCCGACTTCTTCGGCTTCAACGCCGACCTTTGCCTGCAGTACCGCGGGCGGCTGGACGCCTCCAGGCGCGAGCCGATCCCCGACGCCCCGCGCGAACTGTTTCACGCAATGGTCCGCATCGCCCAGACGGGGCAGGGGCCGACCGACCAGATCCCCAGCATGGGCTGCTCCATCAAATGGCGGAATCCCGCCTGATTCCGCCCCAAGCGTGGCCTTAATGCCGGGATGGGCGCCGTTGCGCCTTGACCGCGTGCGGCGCCCAATGCTATCCGGCCCTTTGAACCATCAGAACCGCCCGCCGCAGCCGCGCGCGGGCGCAATCCCCGCTGTAACGGTTTTCGTGCCGTAGGATGCCGCTGTAGAGCCATGAGCGATATTTTCCGCGAAGTCGACGAGGATCTGCGCCGCGACCGCATGGAGCGCGTGTTCAAGCGCTACGGCGGCATCATGCTGGCGGCCGCGCTGGCGGTCGTCGCCGCGACGGGCGGCACGGTCGCCTGGCGCAACTGGCAGCAATCGCAGAAGGAGAGCGGGACGACGGCCCTGGCCGCCGCCCTGTCCCAGGCCGCCCAGGGGCCGGACAAGGGCGTCGAGGCCCTGGCCGCCTTCGCCGCCAAGTCCGACCCCGGCATGGCCGCGCTGGCCCAGTTGAACGCCGCCGCCCTGCTGGCCCGCGAGGGCAAGACGGCGGAGGCCGTGGCCGTTTACGACACGCTGTCCAACAACGCCGGCGCCGCCGCGGTCTACCGCGAGCTGGCGGCCCTGCTGTCGGTGATGCACCAGCTCGACTCCGGCGATCCGGCCCAGCTCCAGGCGCGGCTCCAGCCGCTGACGGCGGATGCCAATCCCTGGCGCTTCTCCGCCCGCGAGATGAGCGCCGTGCTCGCTGCCCGCGCCGGGGACAAGGAGCGCGCACGCACCCTGTTCCAGCAATTGGCCGACGACTCGCAGGCTCCGGCCGGCGTCCGGTCGCGCGCCGCCGATCTCGCCACCCTCTACGGCAAGAGCTGATGACCCGCATTCCCATGGCCGTCCCGACCGCGCACCCCACCGCGAAGCGCCGCTCCCTGCGCGCCGCACTGCTCTCCGCCCCGCTGCTGGCCGTGCTGCTCAGCGGCTGCGACACCGTCAGCGGGTGGTTCGGCAAGACCCCCGATCCGCCCCTGCCGGGTGAACGGGTGTCCGTCCTGACCCGCGAGCGCAAGGTCGAGGTCGACCAGCGGCTGGTCGGCACACCGGTCGCCCTGCCGACCGCCGTCGCCAACCCGGCCTGGGCGCAGCCCGGCGGCACGCCGGAACATGCCGGCGGCAACCTCGCCTTGTCGGCCACGCCCGCCGAGGCGTGGCGCGGCGACGTCGGCACCGGGGCGAGCAGCTCCCGTTCGCTTCTGGCGACTCCGGTCATCGCCGACGGGCGCATCTTCTCCATGGACGCCGACTCGCACGTCGCCGCCCTCGACGAGCGCACCGGGCGGCAGCTCTGGCGCATCGACACCAAGCCGGAGAAGGAGCGCGGCGGCGCCAGCGGCGGCGGTGTGGCCTTCGCCGACGGGCGCGTCTTCGCGGCCACCGGCTTCGGCGAGGTCGTGGCGCTCGATCCCGCCAACGGCTCGATCATCTGGCGCAAGCGCGTACCGGGCCCGGTCCGCGGCGCGCCGACGGTCGAGGGCGGGCGCGTCCTCGTCCTGACGCTGGACAACCAGCTCACGGCCCTGTCGGCCTCCGACGGTGCCGTCCAGTGGTCGCACCAGGGCATCCTGGAGACGGCGGGCCTGCTGGGCGCCGTCAGCCCGGCGGCCTCGCCGACCCTGATCGTCGCCCCTTACTCCTCCGGCGAGCTGTACGGCCTGCGCCCGGAGAACGGCCGCGTGGCGTGGCAGGAGAGCCTGGCGGCGATCCGCCGCAGCGGCGCCCTGAGCAGCCTCGCCGACATCCGCGGCCTGCCGGTCATCGACCGCGGCGTCGTCTACGCGATCGGCCATTCCGGCCGAATGGTCGCCATCGACGAGCGCATCGGCATCCGCCTGTGGGAAGCCGAGATCGGCGGCACCCAGACCCCCTGGCTCGCCGGCGACTATCTCTTCGTCGTCACCAACGATTCGGAGCTGGTCGCCCTGACCCGTCAGGCCGGTCACGCCCGGTGGGTCGCGCAACTCGCCCAGTTCACCGATCCGGAGGACAGGAAGGGGCCGATCACCTGGTCCGGTCCGGTCCTGGCCGGCGGCAAACTCTACGTCACCGGGTCGAACGGCCAGATGCTCGCCCTGTCGCCCGCCGACGGGCAGGTGCTGACCCGCTATTCGCTGCCGGCCTCCACCTATTTGCCTCCGATCGTGGCGAACAACACCCTATATGTCCTGGGCGAGAACGGTACGCTGGTGGCGTACCGCTGATCGCCATCCTTGGTTCTTTATAAGGCCCCCGGCCCGATGTCCTTCACCGTCGCTCTCGTCGGTCGGCCGAATGTCGGCAAATCGACTCTGTTCAACCGTTTGGCCGGCAAGAAGCTGGCGCTGGTCGACGACACGCCCGGCGTGACGCGCGACTGGCGCTCGGCCCCCGCCCGTGTGGGCGGGCTGTCCTTCACCGTGGTCGACACCGCGGGCCTGGAGGACGTCACCGACGACAGCCTGGAGGCGCGCATGCGCCGCCAGACCGAACGCGCCCTGGAACGCGCCGACGTGGCGCTGTTCATTGTGGACGCCCGCACCGGCATCACGCCGCTGGACCGCCACTTCGCGGCTCTGCTGCGCAAGAGCAAGACCCCCGTCATCCTTGTCGCCAACAAGGCGGAAGGCAAGGTGGGGATGACCGGCCTCTATGAGGCCTTTGAGCTTGGCCTGGGCGACCCCCTCGCGCTGTCGGCGGAGCATGGCGAGGGCATGGCCGATCTGGTCGAGGCCCTGCTGCCCTACGCCCCGCCGGAGCCGGAAGCGGTCGAAAAGGCTGCGGTCCCCGCCAAGGGTGAGGGGGAGGAGGAGCTTCCGGTCGGCGACCAGCCGGAAACCGACGAGGAGCGCGCCCGCCCGATCCAGATTGCCATCGTCGGTCGTCCGAACGTCGGCAAGTCCACCCTGCTGAACGCCCTGATCGGTGAAGAGCGCGTGCTGACCGGCCCCGAGGCCGGCATGACGCGCGACGCCATCAGCGTGGATTGGGAGTGGCGCGGCCGCAAGTTCCGGCTGGTCGACACCGCTGGCATGCGCCGTCGCGCCCGTGTCGACGCCAAGGTGGAGAAGCTGGCCGTCGCCGACGCCCTGCGCGTCGTCCGCATGGCCCAGGTCGTCCTTCTCGTGGTCGATGCCAACCAGATCCTCGACAAGCAGGACCTGACCATTGCCCGCACGGTGGTGGAGGAGGGCCGCGCCCTGGTCATCGCCCTGAACAAGTGGGACGCCGTGGACGACCGCGCCATGGCCCTGCGTCAGGTCGAGGACAAGCTCCAGGCCGCTCTGGCCCAGATCAAGGGCGTGGAGGTCGTGACCATCTCCGCGCTGCAGGGCAAGAAGCTGGACACGCTGCTGGATTTGATCCTGTCGACCTACGGGCAGTGGAACCGCCGCATCCCGACCGCCCAGCTCAACCGCTGGATCGAGGGCGTGCTGGATCACCACCCGCCCCCCCTGGTCGAGGGCCGGCGCGTGAAGATCCGCTACGCCACGCAGGTGAAGACGCGTCCGCCGACGGTGGCGCTGTTCGTGAACAAGCCGCTCGATCTGCCGGAAAGCTACCAGCGTTATCTGATCGCGCATTTGCGCGAGACGTTCGATCTGCCGGGCGTGCCGGTGCGGCTTCTGCTGCGGAAGCAGAAGAACCCTTACGCGGATGATTGAGGCCGTCGAGCGTCGGTTTTACTGACGCTCAATGGCATGAGCCGTTGCGCTCCCCGTCTCCCTCCCCGCCGGGCGAGGAAGGAGACGGGGAGAGCTGCCGGTTACGCCAGCTTCAGTTCCTTGAAGAAGTCGTTGCCCTTGTCATCGACGATGATGAAGGCCGGGAAGTCCTCGACCTCGATGCGCCAGATGGCCTCCATGCCGAGTTCCGGATACTCGACGCACTCCACCTTCTTGATGCAGTCCTGAGCCAGACGGGCCGCGGCGCCACCGATGGAGCCCAGATAGAAGCCGCCGTGCGTCTTGCAGGCCGCCGTCACTTCCGGGCTGCGGTTGCCCTTGGCCAGCATGACCATCGAGCCGCCCGCCGCCTGGAACTGCTCCACGAAGCTGTCCATGCGACCGGCGGTCGTCGGACCGAAGGAGCCCGAGGCATAGCCCTCCGGCGTCTTGGCTGGACCGGCGTAATAGATGGGGTGGTTCTTGAAATAGTCCGGCAACGGCTCGCCGGCGTCCAGACGCGCGCGCAGCTTGGCATGGGCGAGGTCGCGGGCGACGATCAGCGGGCCGGTCAGCGACAGGCGCGTGCGGATCGGATACTGCTTCAGCGTTGCGAGAATCTCGCTCATCGGCTGGTTGAGATCGATCTTCACCACCTCGCCGGCCAGATCGCCGTCGGTGATCTCCGGCAGGTACTTGGCCGGATCGGTCTCCAGCTGCTCCAGGAAGATGCCGTCCTTGGTGATCTTGCCCACCGCCTGACGGTCGGCCGAGCAGGACACGCCGACGCCGATCGGCATGGAGGCGCCATGGCGCGGCAGGCGGATGACGCGAACGTCGTGGCAGAAGTACTTGCCGCCGAACTGGGCGCCGATGCCCATGGTCTGGGTCAGCTTGTGCACCTCCGCCTCCATGGCGAGGTCGCGGAAGGCGTGCGCGTCCTCGCCGCCCTCGGTCGGCAGATTGTCGAGGTAGCGGGCCGAGGCCAGCTTCACCGTTTTCAGATTCTGCTCCGCCGACAGGCCGCCGATGACAATGGCGAGGTGGTAGGGCGGGCAGGCCGAGGTGCCGAGGTAACGGATCTTGTCCTCGAGGAACTTCAGCAGCCGGTCCGGCGCCAGCACCGACGGGGTGGCCTGATGCAGGAAGGTCTTGTTGGCCGAACCGCCGCCCTTGGCCATGAACAGGAACTTGTAGGCGTCCTCGCCCTCGGCGTAGATCTCGACTTGACCCGGCAGGTTGTTGCGGGTGTTCTTCTCCTCATACATGGAGATCGGGGCGAGCTGGCTGTAGCGCAGGTTGCGCTTCAGGTAGGCGTCGCGGGCGCCTTCCGACAGCGCGGCCTCGTCGCCGCCCTTGGTGAAGACGCGGCGGCCCTTCTTGCCCATGATGATGGCGGTGCCGGTGTCCTGGCACATGGGCAGCGTGCCGGCGGCGGCGATGTTGGCGTTCTTCAGCAGGTCCAGCGCCACGAACTTGTCATTCGGCGAGGCTTCCGGATCGTCGAGGATCGCGCGGATCTGGCCGAGATGGCCGGGACGCAGCAGGTGGTTGATGTCCTTGAAGGCCTCTTCGGCCAGCAGGCGCAGGCCCTCCGGCTCGACCTTCAGGATCTGCTCGCCGTCGAACTCGACGACCGAAACGTGATCCGAGGTCAGCTTGCGGTAGGTCGTGTCGTCCTTGGCCAGCGGGAACAGCGTCGCAGCGCCGCGGGCGGGGCTGATGTCATCGGGCATTCGGGGGGCTTCCTTCCTGTTTTTGGGTCACAGGCCCCGATGCGGCGCGTTGGAGCGCGCAAAAGGGCCAGGGCCACGCTCGCGCACCGTTATACACCCCTGCGCCCGCTGCACAACGGGAACGGAACGCCCTGCGGCGTTAAGGAAAGGGTCTGACCTCGGCCCGGAAACGATGCGGCCCGGCCCCATCGCCGAAGCGCTGGATGCCGGGCCGCAACACACCAACACGGACAAGACCTTACGCAGCGCTCTTGAACTGTTCGTTCAACTCCGCCTGTCCTTCGACCACCGGTTCCGCCGGGGCGCCGACCCATTCGGTGTGGGCCGGGATTTCCTCGCCCTTCATGACCAGGGTCAGTGGGCCGAGTTGGGCGTAATCGCCGACGCTGGTGTCGTACAGCACGGTGGACCCGGCGCCGATGGTGACGCCGCGGCCGACCTTCACGCAGCCGACCTTCATCACGCGGTCCTCGTACAGGTGCGTCTGCAGGGCCGACAGGGCGTTCACCGCGCTGTGGTCGCCGACCGAGACGCAGTCGAACTCGGTGATGTCGGTGGTGTCCATGAAGACGCCCTCGCCGAACTTCGTGCCGAACAGGCGCAGCACCCAGGGCAGCATCGGCGTGCCGCGCAGATGGTCGAGAAGCACCTTGCCGGCGAGACCCCAGTAGAGCACCGCCACCGCTTCCGTCTTCATGGCCCACCACGACCACATCGGCTTCATGGTCGGCGCGTAGCGGCCCATCAGCAGCCACTTCACCAGGATCACCATCGCCACCATCGCCACCGGGATGGCGACGCTGACGGCCAGGAACTGCGCCAGGAAGGCGGCGTAGCGCTGCTCCAAGATGGCCGGGGCGAACAGCTCGACGGCCAGCGTGCCGAAGGTGATGAACAGCATCGTCGGCATCGACAGGCTGAAGGCCTCGAACACCGCGCGGCCCAGACGGCGGGCCTTGGACGGCTCGTAGGTCCAGTTGGCGCCGACCCCGTCGAAGCGCTGGCGCACCGGCAGCTTGATCGGCGGGCTGCCGAACCATGTCTCCCCGGCGGACATCGCCTCGTTGGCGGGCGGCTTCGACTTGATGCCGATCAGCGAGCCCGTGGGGATGCAGGCGCCCGCCGGCACCACCGCGTCGTTGCCGACGAACACGCGCGCCTCGGTCTTCACCGGCTTCAGGAACATCCAGCCGCGGCGGATGTCCTCGTCACCCAGCACCACCTCGTCGGCGATGAAGCACTTCTCGCCGATCTCCACGAGGTCGTAGCGCCCGGCGAGGTTGGTGGAGATTTCCGCGTCCTTGCCGATCTTGGCGCCCATCAGCCGGTACCACGCCCGCATGTAGACCGTGGCGTAGAGCGAGCTGAGGGTGTCCAGCATCACCTCGGTGGACAGCGCCACCATCCATTTGCGCAGGTAGAAGCCGCTGTGCACCGAGTAGGTGCCGGCCTCGACGCGCGGCAGGACGATCCAGCGCACCGCGGCGATCATGCAGACCGTCACGGCGACCAGCGCCATGGCGGTCGGCCAGGCGATCAGCGGCAGATAATAGAGGTAGCTGACACCGAAGACCGACCCCAGCACCCCATCCAGATTGTCGAACAGGTAGAAGGCCGGGAAGATCGGCATCAGCGAGATCGGCGGCAGGGCCAGCAGCATCGCCGTGTAGAAGGCGGCGTTCACCCCGCGGCGCAGCCGTCCGGCGGTCGCCGGGGTGGGCAGCTCCGCCCGGTCGACGCTGCCGACGCGGCGGGCCGGCGAGCCGTCCCAGCGCTCATAGGCGCCGGTACGGGCGCCGGCGGGCAGGGCGGTCAGGTCGGCCAGCTCCGTGCCGTGACCGACCACCGCGTCCATGCCGATGACGCAGGAGGTGCCGACATAGGCGTCGGCGCCGATCTCCACCGCGCCGATGACCAGCTCGTTGCCGATCACCTCGGCGTTCGCCAGCTTCACCTTGCCGCCGATCGAGGCACCGGCCCCGATGGTGACGAGGTCGATGGCCCCGGACTCGAACTCGCCGATCAGCGCCTCGTCGCCCACCTTGGCGCCGAGCGCGCGCAGGAGGACCCGCATGACCGGCGAGCCCTGGAACCACTTCAGATGGACGAGACTGATGAAGCGCTGCGCCAGCCACCAGCGGTAATAGTAGGCGCCC
>NZ_CP022254.1:0-102500 GCF_003119195.2 Azospirillum baldaniorum
CGCTCTATTATTACGTCAAGAAAAGCAGGATCTGCTTTTTCAATGCCATCTTGCTGCAGCCGACCAAGCGCTGGAGACCATCTGCACCGACCCGTCACTGAACGGTCTTGAGCGGTTGCGGCGCAGCCTCGTCGCTTACGTCATCTCGATCATCGGCGAGGACAGCTTCAGCGTCGTCATCCTGGAGGAGCGGTCGCTCAGCGACGAACAGTTGCGGGTGGTGATCGAGAAGCGCGATGCCTTCGAGCGCCGTTTGCAGGACGTCGTGCGCGCCGGGGTGACGGATGGCAGCATCCTGCGCTGCGATCCGAAATTCGCCGTCTTCTCCGTCCTGGGGCCGCAAACTGGGTGACGAAATGGCATCGGCCCGAGGGGGCCTGGACCATCGACGAGATTCGCGCAGGCGTCGGCGGCTCTCCTGTGCCGCGGGCTGGCGGCCGAGCCGGTGCCCGGCTACCCGAGCAAATCGGCTGTACGGAGACCAACCCTAACGCTTTGAGCGGAATCGACCGTCGGCCGACGGTGGTCGAGGCCCCGCACGAGGTCGCTTCGGGAACGCCGAGCCCTCAGCTCCGGGGCTGGTCTTCGGGCCTGGGCGCCTTGCTCCTCGTCGTCGGGAACACCCTGGCGCAGAGGAAGTCCACCAGCGCCCGAACCTTCGGCGAGGGTGCTTGCTTGCCGCCACAGCACGTGGAAGAGGCCGGTGCGTTCCACATGATCGGTCAGGATCGGCACCAACCGTCCATCGGCCAAGGGCTCGCGGATGGCGAAGTCCGGCAGGAAGGCGATTCCCAGCCCTTGCAGCGCGAAGCACACGCGAGTCTCGATGTTGTTGCAGATCATCGAGGTGGGCAGTTGCAGTTCAGGCTCGCCGGGGTTTGCCGCAGCGCCCAGACCTCCAGCTTGCCGCTGTTGGGAAAGCGGTAGTGCAGGCAGGTTTGCTGCAGCAGATCGGCGGGGGTTCGCGGTACGCCCCGCCGCGCCAGGTAATCCGGCGAGGCGACCAGATGCATCTGGAAGCTGCCAAGCCGACGTGCCGACAGCCGTGAGTCGGCCGGCTCGCCCGTGCGCACCACGGCGTCGAAGCCCTCCTCGATGACATCCACCATGCGGTCGGTGAAATCCAGGTCCAGTTCTATCGCGGGATAGGCGCGCATGAACTCGCCGAGCACCGGCAGCATCAGCGAGCTGACCAGCGGCAGGCTCACCCGCAGGCGACCGCGCGGCGCGGCCGTGAGCTGCGACAACTCCAGTTCCGCGGCTTCGATCTCGGCCAGGATGCGACGGCTGCGCTCAGGAACAGCGTGCCCTCGGCCGTCAACGTGACGCTGCGCGTGCTGCGATGGAACAGCCGCACGCCAGCTTTTCTTCCAGCCGCGCCACGCTCTTGCCCACAGCCGAAGCCGACACGCCCAGCAGCCGGCCGGCGGCGACGAAGCTGCGGGTCTCGGCGACCTGCACGAACACCATGAAGCCGTTCAGGCTGTCCATGATCGGCATCCCCTGGGTGATTGCGGACTGTTTGTTCCGCACAACAAGGAAATGTAGCCTACTTTTTCTTTAATCGAGAGATTTCTATCGTCGGGGCATTGCCGATCGCATCGAGGCACCAGCCATGACGAACTCACCATTTCCTCTGCATCACGCTGCTCCGTCCACCCATCTGTCCACCCGCATCCAGGCCGTCGTCCAGCAGGCCGTGGACGACCGGAGACTGGTCGGTGCCGTTGTTCTGGTCGCACGTGACGGCGAACTGATCCACCAGCAGGCCGCTGGACTGGCCGACCGCGAAAGCGCGCGGCCGCTGACCGTCGGGACGGTGTTCCGGCTGGCTTCGGTGAGCAAGCCCGTCGTCGCCACCGCCGCGCTGGTCCTGGTGGCGCAGGGGCGGCTCGACCTGGACACCGGCATCGACACCTGGTTGCCCGAGTTCCGTCCCGCGCTGGCCGATGGCCGCCCGGCGCGCATCACGGTGCGACAGTTGCTCAGCCACACGGCCGGTCTCGGTTACCGCTTCCTCGAGACGGACGCAAACGGCCCTTACGCTCTGGCAGGCGTGTCGGATGGCATGGATGCGTCCAGCATCACTCTTGAGGAAAATCTGCGTCGGCTCGCCAGCGTGCCGCTGCTGTACGAGCCGGGCACGGCTTGGGGCTATTCACTGGCAACCGATGTGCTGGGCGCGCTGATCGCGCGAGTCGACGGCACGCCGCTGGACGAGGCCGTGAGGCGGCTGGTGACCGGCCCGCTTGGCATGACCGAAACCGGTTTCGCCGCCCGCGATCCCCGGCGTGTGGCCACCGCCTATGTGAGCGATGCGCCGCAGCCGCACCGGCTGGCCGAGGCGAGACGGTTTCGCCCTTCGAGGGCGCCGTCGGCATTGCCTACAGCCCGGCCCGCATCTTCGACACGTCGGCTTTCCCGTCGGGTGGCGCCGGCATGGCGGGCACCGCCGGGGACTTTCTGCGCCTGCTGGAAACCTTGCGCCAGGGGGCGGCGCGCTGCTGCCCGGTGACCTGATCGGGGAAATGGGGCGAGACCAGACCGGCGGGATGGACCTGCCCAATGCCCGGGCTTCGGCTTCGGCTTGGGCTTTTCGGTGCTGCGCGACCCTCGGCTTGCCGCATCGCCGGAATCGCCGGGCACTTGGCGGTGGGGCGGCGCCTACGGCCATGCCTGGTTCGTGGATCGGGCGCGGGGGCTGAGCGTCGTCGCCTTCACCAACACGCTGTACGAAGGCATGTCCGGCCGCTTCGTCACGGATCTGCGCGACGCTGTCTACGGCGCGCTGGAGGATCGGTGATGACGGCGACACCCGCAAGAATGGCTGCCATCGTGTTTCGCGGCGGCATCACCGGCAAGGAGATCGTCGCGCGGTCCGTCGAGGACGCGGAACGCCGCATGCCGGGGGCTGGACGATGAGGGCCGCCGGCACCGACCGCCTGCCGCTCGCGTCCCTGCTGGCGCTGGCGATGGCGGCTTTCATCACCATCCTGACCGAAGCGCTGCCAGCCGGACTGCTGTCGCAGATGGCGCAGGGTCTGGCGGTGTCCGAGGCCTGGGTCGGCCAGACGGTCACGATCTACGCCATCGGGTCTCTGTTGGCGGCGATACCGCTGACTGTGGCCACGCAGGGCCTGCGCCGTCGCCCGTTGCTGTTGACCGCCATCGCGGGCTTCGTCGTCGCCAACACCGTCACGACGCTTTCCGGCAGCTACGCGCTGACGATGGTGGCGCGCTTCCTGGCGGGGGTGTCGGCCGGGCTGCTGTGGGCGCTGCTGGCCGGGTATGCCGCGCGCATGGTGCCCGAGCGGCAGAAGGGGCGCGCCATCGCCATCGCGATGGTCGGCACACCACTGGCGCTGTCGCTGGGCGTGCCGGCCGGCACCTTCCTCGGCAGCCTGCTGGGGTGGCGGACGTGCTTCGGCCTCATGAGCGCCTTGGCGCTGCTGCTCATGGTGTGGGTGCGCGTGACGGTGCCGGATTTTGCCGGGCAGAGGACGGGCGAGCGGCTTTCGCTGGGGCGTGTCTTCACCCTGGCCGGTGTGCGTCCGGTGCTGTTCGCGGTGCTGGCGTTCGTTCTGGCGCACAACATCCTCTACACCTACATCGCACCGTTCCTGGCGGCGGCGGGCATGGCCGAGCGCACGGATCTGGTGCTGCTGGTGTTCGGCGTCGCCTCGCTGCTGGGCATCTGGATCATCGGCGTGCTGATCGACCGCCATCTGCGCGCGCTCACGCTCGTCAGCACGGCCGTGTTCGCCCTGTCCGCGCTGGCGCTCGGGATGGCGGGTGAGGTGCCGGCCGTGGTGTTCGTGGCGGTGGCCGCCTGGGGCTCGGCCTTCGGCGGTGCGGCGACGTTGTTTCAGACGGCGCTGGCAAAGACGGCGGGAGACGCCGCGGACGTCGCGCAGTCCATGCTGGTCACCACCTGGAACACGGCGATCGCCGGCGGCGGCATCGTTGGGGGCGTGTTGCTCGGACGGCTGGGCGTCGGTGCGTTCGCGCCAACCCTGCTGGTGTTGCTGGCGGCGACGCTGGTGGTGGTGCGGGCGGCTCGGCAGCATGGCTTTCCCGCCCCGGCCGGTGCGGTTGGAAATCCGGTGCGGTTCGATTCCGGACGGTGCTGACTGTCCGGAGGGGGCGCCCCGGGCCGATCCCGTCCACCGACGCTCAACCCGGCCCGGACGGTGAAATGACCGCGGCGTTGCAGGACGAAGGATCTCGGGCTCGAATCGCGTTGCCTTCGCCACGCGGATCGTGGGCGCCGGATACGGTGCCTGCATCGGCGAGGCGGATGGCCCCGGCTTGGCCGAAGATCGGCGACAGGGCGGGAAGGGGCGCCACCTCATGCCCCAGGGCGGCAAGGTTTCCGATCGCGGCCTCGCCCAGGGACGCCTCGATCTTGAGGCTGTCACGGCTGTCGGAGAAGGTCCTTCCCAGAAGGAAGCGGGGCTGGGCAAGCGCCTCCTCAGGCGTCATGCCGTAGTCGATCAAACCGGTGAGCAGCACGGCAAGGGTCTGCGGCTGGCCGTCCGCACCCTGGGTGCCGTAGAGAAGATGAGGCTTCCCATTTTTGAGGGCGATGCCGGGGTTCAGGGTGTAGAAGGGCCGCTTGCCGGGTTTGATCGCGTTGCGGTCGCCGGGAACGGTTGAGAACGCCGCGCCGCGATTCTGCCAGAGGACGCCGGTATCGCCGACCAGGACACCGCTGCCCCAGTCGAAATAGGTGCTCTGCAGAACACTCGCGCAGCGTCCCTGCTCGTCGGTTGCGGCGAAGAAAACCGTGTCGCCATGGCGGTAGGGATGCGGCCAGGGCAGGGCGCGTGCCGGTTCGATGGCCGAGGCTTTGCCGGCCAGACGCCGCGGGTCGAGAAAGTCCCAGGGCAGCAGCTCGGAACCGTCGGGATCGGCGATGAGCGGCCGGTCCAGGAAGGCCTGCTTCACCGCCTCGACCAGCAGGTGATAGCGGAGCGGGCTTGTGGGGGGCAGGGCCGCCAGATCGAAGTGGGAGAGAACGCCCATGATCGCCAGCGTGGAAAGTCCCTGCGTCGGCGCAGGCGGGGCCAGCAGGGTCAGCCCGCGATAGTCCAAGCCGACGGGGGCCTCCTCCCGCGTCCGGGTCGCCGCCAGATCCGCGGCGCCGAGGGGGGAGCCCGCGGCGGCCAGTCCCTCGGCCAGTTGCCGTCCGAGCCGCCCGTCATAGAAGGACCGGCAGCCATCCTCGGCCAGCAGGGAAAGGCTGCGGGCGAGAGCGGGCTGCTTGAAGAACTCGCCGGGGACGACGCTGAAATGATCCGCGAAGCCCTCCCAGTGCGGGATCTCGTCGCGCCGGAAATCGAACCAGAACTGTTGCGAGCGGGTGGGGACATAGCCGTCCCGGGCCTGGGCAACGGCGGGGGCGAGGAGGTCGGCGAAGGGTTCGCTGCCGCCCCATTGTTCGGCGCTGTAGGCGAGCGCTCGCCCCCAGCTGTCGACCGCGCAGGCCGGGGTGACGGTCGAGGCGGGGCCGCGCAGGGGGATCGCAGCCTGATAGGCGGGAAGCCGGCCCGCCGCCTGTCCGATGCCGAGGAAACAGCGTTGCCGCCCCTGCCGGTCCGCCACCAGCCAGATGGCATCGCCGCCGATCCCGCAGAAATGCGGCATGACGACGGACAGGCTGGCGGCGATGGCGACCGCCGCTTCGATGGCGGTGCCGCCCCTCGCCAGAATGGCGGCCCCGGCCTCGGATGCCAGGGGGTGCGGGCTGGTGACCATTCCCGGCCGGGCGACGTTCATCTCTTTCCCCATGCGCAAAGCCCGGCCGCAGTTCCGGCCGGGCTTCGTCCTGCGATCAGTCGGCCTTGTAGGCGAGCTTGCGGTCGGCCGCCGGCGGCAGGAACTGGCGGGTGAAGACCTGCTCCGGCTTGGGCGTGGCGGTCAGCTGGTAGCCTTCGACCATGATGCCGATCGAGCGGGCGAGGCGCGCGTCGTCCACGTCGCCAAGGCCGATCCGGTCGACTTCGGGCGACAGGATGAGTTGCTCGTAGGAGAACTTCATGCGGGCGCGTTCAAGCTCTTCCTTGGCCAGATTGTCGTAGGCAAGGACCGCCTTCAGCCCGGCCTCGGCGTCCGCGCCGATCTCCACAGCTGCCTTGTTGACCGCGCGGACGAGGCCGGCCACGGCGTCCGGGTTCTCCTTGATCAGCTTCTGGGAGACCATCATGCCGTTGGAATAGAGGTCGAGACCGAATTCGCCGAACAGCAGCCAGTTGTAGTCCTTGGCGGGGTCCTGGCGGTTGTTGATCAGGTTGAACCAGCTGGTGATGTTGAAGACCAGGGCGCCGTCGATGTCGCCCTTGATCAGCATCGGCTCCTGCAGGTTCGGCCCCATGTTCTCGATGGCGACCTTGGTCATGTCGACCTTGTTGAGCGTGCCGAGCACGGTGACGAGGCGGGTGGTCGGGGTGCCCTGGGCGCCGCCCAGCTTCTTGCCGACGAGATCGGCGGGCTTGGTGATGTTGGTCGCCTTCTTGGAGACGATCGCGAAGGGCGGCTTGTTCCAGAGCTGATAGACCATGATCGGCACCTCGCCGGGGCGGGTCGCCGCGTTCTGGATGATCGCGTTGATGTCGCCGAAGCCGGCGTCATAAGCCCCCGACATGATGCGGGTCACGGAGGCCGCCGACCCTTCGCCCTGGTCGATGGTGACGTTCAGCCCTTCGGCCTTGAAGTAGCCCTTCTGCTGCGCCAGCAGGAAGGGAGCGTCGGAGCCCTGGGTCTTCCAGCCGAGCGTGAACTTGATGTTGGTTTCGGCCAACGCCGGCGCGCTCAGGCCCGGCCCACTCAGACAAAGGCCGAGCGCAAGCGTCGAGAGAAGCTTTTTCAACATGGGAGGCTCCGTTTCGGGATGAAGGGTCAGGCGGAAGCAAAGCCCTGGCGACGGGTGGCCCAGCCGGTGACGCGCGCCTCGACCAGCGAGAAGGCGACGTAGAGCAGGATGCCCAGCGCGGCGAGCAGGAAGAGGCCGGCGAAGACCAGCGGCACGTCGAAGTTCGAGGAGGCCGTCATCATCACGTTGCCGATGCCCTTGTTGGAGGCGACGGTTTCGGACAGCACGCTGCCGACGAAGGCGAAGGTGACGGCGATCTTCAGCGAGGCGAAGAAGAAAGGCATGGTGCGGGGCAGCCCGACGTTCCAGAGGATGTCGAGCTTGCTGGCGCCGAGCGACTTGAGGACGTCCTCCAGCTCCGGCTCGGTGGTGGCGAGGCCGGTCGCGATGTTGACGACGATCGGGAAGAAGCACATCGCGAGCGCGGTGAGGATGGCCGGTGTCGCACCCGATCCGAACCACAGCACGAAGATCGGCACCACCGCGACCTTGGGGATCGAGGAGAAGCCGATCAGCAGGGGATAGACCGTGTCGTAGGCGGTGCGGGAGACGCCGACGGCCGCCCCGATGACCACCCCGACGGTAACGCCCAGGATGAAGCCGATCATCGTGGTCCAGAGGGTCTGCAGCACATGGGGCCAGAGGATGCCGAGGCGGGAAACCAGCGTCGCGAAGACCTGGGTCGGGCGGGGGAGGACCAGATCGGAGACCTGAAGGGCGAGGCAGAGGAACTCCCAGGTTGCGAAGAAGCCGAGGATGAGGATGGCGGCCCAGAGGCGGCGGCGCAGTTCGTAGCTCATGGCTCAGGCTCCGCGGATGGCGGTGTCGGTGCGCGCGTCGATGATGAGGTCGCGCAGGCGCTGGTTGAGGGCGACGAAATCCGCATCGAAGGTCATCTGGATCGTGCGCGGGCGGGGGAAGTCGACGGCGCTGTCATTGATGATGCGGCCGGGGCGGGCGCTCATCACGCAGACGCGCGAGGCGAGGAACCCCGCCTCCTTCAGGTCGTGGGTGATGAGCAGGACGGTGGGTTTGCGCTTCAGCCACAGGGATTGCATCGTCCCCCACAGCTCCTCGCGCGTGAACTGGTCGAGCGCGCCGAACGGCTCGTCGAGCAGCAGCAGGCTCGGTTCATGGATGAGGGCGCGGCAGAGGTTCGCGCGCTGCAGCATCCCGCCCGACAGCTGCCAGGGATAATGGCCGGCGAATTTGTCGAGCCCGACATCGGCCAGCAGGGCATGCACGCGGTCGCGGTATTCCGTCTTGCGCTTGGCGCGATAGTCGGAGCGGAAGGGCCGCACGATCTTCAGCGGCAGCATGACGTTCCGCTCGATGGTCAGCCAGGGCAGCATGGTCGGATTCTGGAAGGCCATGCCGATGCGCAGGGCCTTGGCCGCCACCTCGCGCCCGCCGACGAGGACGGCCCCCCGGGTCGGCTGCAGCAGGCCGGCGGTCAGCCGCAGGATCGTCGACTTCCCGCAGCCCGACGGGCCGACCAGGGCGACGAATTCGCCATCGGCGATCCGAAGGTTCGTCTCCTGCAGGGCTGCGAACGACTTGCCCGGCGCGCCGAACGAAACGGCGGCCTGGGAAAGCTCGACGGCGATGGCGGAACGGCCTTGCTGGATGGCTTGGGATGGGGACATGCGGCGCACCTCGTGACGGACTAATCAACTGTATGCAACAGGTGCGCCAAACGTCCTGGCGGGCCGCGCTCCACATCAGACATGACCAGCTTTTGGCGAGGAAAAGTGTGTACAATCATTGCATGCATTTGATTTGTGCAGGGTGAGGAGGCTGTTGCATTCAAATGCGGCACTTGGCGAGTTGAATTCCCGCCTGACCTCCCTTATGCAGAGTGGGTCAGGAGAGGGCGGTGATGGCCGAGGAAAAGCGTTCGAGGAAAACCGGGGGCGACCGTGTCGCGGTGATCTGCACGGCCTTGCGGCGCGCGATCATCGAACGGGCGCTCTCGCCGGGGGACCGGCTGCCGGAGGATTCGCTGGGTGAACGCTTCGGCGTCAGCCGGACCATCGCCCGCAGCGCGCTCGGGCAGTTGGCGGCGGAAGGCCTTGTCGATCTGCGCCGGAACCGCATCGCCGTGGTCGCCGTGCCATCCTTCGAGGACGCACGGGACATCTTCGACATCCGGGTCGATCTCGAGCGTCAGGTCGTCCGGCATCTGGCCGGCAAGCTGACCGAGGCCCAGGTGAAGCAGCTGAGGGCCATCGTCGACGCCGAACATCAGGCCCGGCATGGCACCGAGGGGATTTCGATCCGTCTGGCGACGGAATTCCATGTCCGGCTGGCGGAAATGACCGGCAAGCCCGTTCTGATCCGCTATGTGACGGAGATCTGCTACCGCGCGGGACTGTCGCTTGCGGTTTTCAGCCGGCCCCATTCGTCCGAATGCGCGGTGAATGAGCATCTGGAACTGATCGAGGCGATCCGGACCGGCCCCGCGGACAAGGCCTGCGCCCTCATGGACGAGCATTTGGAGGCCGTGGCCGCCCGCGCGCTTCTGCAAAGCTCGGGCGCCAAGAGCCGCGACCTTATGGACATCCTGGCGCCCTACACCGAATAAGGGCGCCAGATATCCCGGTCAGCGCATTCAGGTCAGGGCATTCCGGTCAGCGGGCGCAGGAAGGGTCGAGAATCCACTCGGCGCTGTCGTTCCAGACATCGGTTTCGACGATTAGCCCGTCCCGCACCACGAAACGGTCGACGTAGCGGTTGTTGTCGAAGGGCGTGCCGTCCGGCCAGGCCCCGTACAGGTAGCCGAGGCTGTAGACGATGGTTTCCGTCTCGCCCGGCACCACGTCGTAGCGCTCGATCCGCTTCTTCACCCACTTGTAGCGGGCGGCGTTGAAGCCGGTCGGCCCGCTCGGGGTATCGAAAACGCGGTGCCCGGTGAAGCGGCAGATGAAACCCGGGGCCACATGCTTCGCCGCGCGCACGGGATCGGGGGCCATGGACGCATCCAGATAATCCTTCACGGCCTGCAGATCGCGTTCGGTCATCTCGCTCATTGGGAACTCCACAAGTGTGCTCGGTCTGGCATCAAAAGTGCATACTGCTTATGCATGCAAATGTCACGCCGGATCTGAGATGACGCAGAACCAGATTTTCGACCTTCTCCTGCGCAACGCCCGCCTGAGGGGAGGGCAAGGACTGCAGGATATCGCGGTCAGGCAGGGACGGATCGCCGCCATCAGCCCAGCCTTGGCCGGTACCGCCGTCGTCGAGGCCGTCGTCGAGGAGGATGCCGGTGGGCGTCTCGTCCTGCCGGGGCTGGTCGATACGCACATCCATCTCGACAAGTCCTGCCTGCTCTGTCGGTGCAGAGATGCCGGCGGCGGACTCAAGGGGGCAATCGCCGCGGTGTCCCGCCTGAAAAGGGATTTCACGATCGAGGATGTCTATGAGCGCGGCGCCCGCACCCTGGAGCGCGCGATCACGCAAGGCACCATGCATATGCGGACCCATGTGGAACTCGATCCGCTGGTCGGCCTGCGCAGTTTCGAGGCCATGAAGCGGCTCAAGCGGGATTATGCCTTCGCCATCGACCTGTCGATCTGCGTCTTTCCGCAGGAGGGGATGACCCATGATCCGGCGATCGAACGGCTGCTGGCTCAGGCCCTTGCGGAGGGGGCCGATCTCCTGGGCGGCTGTCCTTACACCGATGCCGATCCTTCCCTGCAGATGGAACGGATCTTCGCCCTGGCGGTGGCGCACGACGTCGATCTCGATTTCCATCTGGACTTCGATCTCGATCCCAGCTGGTCCCACCTTGAGGAAATCTGCCGGCGGACCATGGCGGCGGGCTGGCACGGGCGGGTCGCCGTCGGCCATGCCACCAAGCTCGCGGCCATCGATGATGCGGCGCTGGAGCGGATGATCGCGCTCCTGGCTGATGCCGGCGTGGGGGTGACGGCCTTGCCCGCGACGGATCTCTACCTCAACGGGCGCGATGCCAACCACCGCGCCCCGCGCGGGGTGGCGCCGGTTCATCGGCTGGCGGAGGGCGGCGTTGCCGTCTCGGTCGCGACCAACAATGTCCTGAACCCCTTCACGCCCTTCGGCGATGGCTCGCTGATCCGGATGGGCAATCTCTATGCGAACCTCATGCATCTGGGGCCTGAAAGCTTCGGCCGCTGCCTCGATTTGATCTCCAACGGGGCCGCCCGGCTGATGCGGATCGCGGACTATGGAGTCGCGGTCGGCGGACAGGCGGACATGATCGTGCTCGACGCCGACGACGAGGCCGACGCCTTCGGCGGAATAGCCGTGCCGCTCATGGGGTTCAAGCGCGGCCGCAAGAGCTTCGTTCGACCGGCGGCGACGCTGCTGAGGTAGCGGGCTCCCCCGCTGTCCGCGATCGGGGATCGGAGCGTGCCGAGTTCCGTTGCGCGGGCAGTGAGCCGCTCCGGGCCTCCCGGAGGCTATTTGGCCTGAGCCACGCCGCCACGGACCGATCGTGACCGGTGGGGCGGCGGAGCCTCAGGGATCGTTGCGGCCGTGGGCCACACGGAACCAGTGCTCCGCGTGCTGGCGACAGGTTTCGGCTTCGACGGAATCGCCGGATCGCTCGGCATCGCCAGCGCGGGCGAGCCACTGTTGGTGCTTCTGCTCGGCGGAGCCGTTGACCTTCGGGTGTGCTCGCGCAGGGGCTCCCTGCGTGGCTTGCCGTTGGGCTGCTTTCCCGAACCGTGGCTGCCGACGGGCTCGATCGCCCGTCGGATTGTCGAAAGGCATGAACGTAGATCCTTGGGTGGTCGGTGGACCGCGATCGGAAGCGAAGGATCATTCCCGAACGCTAATCCTGGCGTTCCTTCGTCAGGCCGGAAAAAGCCCGGAAAGCCTCGGTCACATCATTCATGACCTGCGGGAAGAACGCAACGCGGCCGGCAAGCGGACCGTCATTGATGGTTATGGGGCGTGGGAGCGGACGCGGCAAGGGAGGCGGCTTGCCGGGGTCCCGCTCGTCGGCGCGGGGAGGCTCGTAGAAATGCAGGGCGAGCTGACCGTCGGGTTCGGCGGCGTAGGGAAGGCCGGGCTCGGTCCGGCGCTCCGCACCGGGAAGGACATACTGATCGCCCTGGGCGGTCCTTTCCGTCAGCGGCATCCAAGACACCCTTTCGCCGGTTGAAGCCGCGCTCAACCTATCAGGTTTCAGCCAATCCGCTCCAGCGAATACGGCGGATTGTCGAGCGCACAAGGCGCTGAAGGCCGCGGCGCCGACTTCACGCCGGCGGTGCCGACCGCCTTCACCGCCGCCATGCGACACAATGGCTCACGGGAGCGTTCCGATATTCCCGTCATAGTAGAACTTATCTATCATTCTTCGAACATGTGTCGCATGAAAAGCTTATAATTGCGAGAAAATATGCGATCTGCTTGGTGTTTTTCATGCAAAGGTAGGCGGTTTGTGAGGGGAGGCGGTGCGCTTCTCCATCCGGCCAGCCCGCCGTCGCAGGCCCATCGTCCTTCGGCAAACAGTTTTTCGGCAAACCCCGCTCGCGCCCGCCGATGACGGCTTGCCCCTCCGCCTGATCCCATTGCCAACCAATCGACCAAGCCGGGCCGAACACCCGGAAAGGGGACGCTGATGACCGACACGACCACCCCCGCCGCCAACGCAGTCATCAACGGCGACTGGAGGACCGAAACCCTTTTGGGCGGGGCCGGGCACGACACGATCGCGAGCGGCGGCGGTGGCGGCTTCATCGACGGTGGGGCCGGGAACGACGTCCTGACGGGCAACTGGGGGGACGACAGCATCCTGGGCGGAGCCGGAAACGACCGCATCGACGGCGGGGAGAACAACGACACCCTCGACGGGGGAAGCGGCGACGACACCATCTACGGCGGCGGCGGCACGGACCGCATCACCGCGGGCGAGGGCGACGACACGGTGTACGGCGACGGCGGCGCCGACCGGGTGGACGGCGGTGACGGCAACGACGTTCTGTACGGTGGCGACGGCGACGACACGGTGCTGGGTGGCGCCGGCAACGACCGGATGGGCGAGGGTGGAGGCTATTGGAACAACGATCTCTACGACGGCGGTGACGGTGACGACACGCTGGACGGCGGCTATGGCAGCGACACGCTGCTGGGCGGTGCCGGGAACGACAGCCTGACCGTCGGCAACGATTACAACGGCGATCGGCTCGACGGTGGTGCCGGCGACGACACGCTGACCGGTGGGATGGGCGCCGACACGCTGATCGGCGGCGAGGGCGGCGACCTTGTCCAGGGCGGCGGTGGCGACGATCTGGCGATCCAGAACCTGTCCACCCAGACGCGCGCCGACACGTTGGACGGCGGCGCGGGGAGCGACCGGCTGCGGGTCGAACTGACCTCGGCCCAGATCACCGGGGCGGTTGCGGGCGAACTCGTCCGCCTGCGCGATTTCATCCGGCAGCACGGCGACGACGGCCAGACCTTCACCAGCGACGCGCTCAAGCTCGCCGCCCGCAACTGGAACACGCTGGAGGTGCTGGTGGACGGCGTGGCCGCCGACGTGGGCAGCCTCGCCAGCCGGGCCAACAGCGCCCCGGTGGTGAGCGACCAGTTCCTGGCCGGCACGGAGGACACGGTGTTGACCGGGAGCGTCGGCGCGGTGGACGCCGACAACGACGCGTTGAGCTACACCGTTGCCGAGGGGCCGGCCCACGGCACCCTCAGCCTGACCGCCGAGGGCCTCTTCACCTACACGCCCGGCGCCAATTATGCGGGCACCGACCTGTTCCGCATCACCGTGTCGGACGGGCGTGGCGGCGTGGCGACCCAGACCGTCACCGTCACCCTGGCCGAGGTCAACGATGCCCCGACCGGTGTGACGTTGGCCGGCGGGCGCGTGGACGAGGCCGCGCCGGCGGGCACGGTCGTCGGCACCGTGCAGGCCGCCGATCCGGAGGGCGGGGCGCTCGCCTACAGCCTGATCGACGACGCCGGCGGCCGCTTCACCATCGACGTGGCCACGGGGCGGATCGCCGTGGCGGAGGGCGCCAGCCTCGACGCCGGCGCGGCCCCCGCCCACGCCGTCACGGTGCGGGTCACCGATGATGGGGGCCTCAGCACGGACACGGTGCTGTACATCGACGTGACGGACGGCCGGAACGACGGCGCGGCCGACGAGAACGGTCTCCCCGCCTCGGTGGAACTGGCCGCGGAGGCGGGGGAGGTCCGGGACGGCAGCGGCGTCGCCGTCGCCGTCGGCGGCAGTTGGCAGGCCGAGACCTTGTCCGGCGGCGGTGGGGACGACACCCTGTCGAGCGGTGGCGGGGGCGGCGCCCTGCATGGCGGCGCCGGCAACGACGTGGTGACCGGCGATTGGGGCGACGACAGCCTGGACGGCGGGTCCGGAAACGACACCCTGACCGGCGGCAGCCAGGCCGATGTTCTGTCCGGCGGGTCCGGAGACGATGTCCTGGACGGCGGCAGCGAGAACGACACGCTCTATGGCGGGTCCGGAAACGACACGCTGATCGGCGGCAGCAACGAAGACGTTCTGTATGGCGGGCTGGGCGACGATCTCCTGGACGGCGGCACCAACGCCAACACGCTCTATGGCGGGGCGGGCGACGACACGCTGCTGGGGGGTGGCAACGAGGATCTGCTGGACGGCGGCAGCGGCGATGACCGCATCATCGCGGGAACCGGCAACGACAGCATCCGCGGCGGTGCCGGGAACGACTGGATCGACGCCGGGGAGAATGACGACACCATCGACGCGGGCAGCGGCAACGACCTCGTCCTTGCGGGCGGCGGCGCGGACCGCATCACCGCGGGCGATGGCGACGACACGGTCTATGGCGACGGCGGCGCCGACCATGTGGACGGTGGCGACGGCAACGACGTTCTGTATGGCGGCGAGGGCGACGACACGCTGCTGGGCGGTGCCGGGAACGACCGGCTGGGCGAGGGCGGCTCCTACTGGAGCAACGACCGCTACGATGGTGGGGACGGCGACGATACGCTGGAGGGCGGCTTCGGCAGCGACACGCTGATCGGCGGGGCGGGCAACGACAGCCTCAGCGTCGGCGACGACTACAACGGCGACCTTCTGGACGGCGGTGACGGCGACGACACGCTGGTCGGCGGAATGGGTGACGACACGCTGATCGGCGGCGACGGCGACGACGTGCTGTCCGGCGGCGGCGGGCACAACGTCCTGATCGGCGGCGACGGCATCGACACCGTCGATTTCGGGGCGGGCTCCGGACCGATCGCCGTGGACCTCTCCAACGGGGGCGTGCAGCACGGCGGCTGGATGAGCGACAGCCTGTCCGGGATCGAGAATGTCCGGGGCGGGGCCGGCAACGACACGCTGATCGGCGACGCGGGCGACAACCAGTTCTCCGGCGGGGCCGGTGACGACAGCCTGGACGGAGCCGCCGGGAACGACAGCCTGGAGGGTGGCGCCGGGGCCGACACGCTGATCGGCGGCGAGGGCACCGACACCGTCGCCTACAGCGGATCGGCCGGCGGCGTCACGGTCGATCTGGCCGCGGGCACCGGGGCCGGCGGCGACGCCGAGGGCGACCGGATCAGCGGGGTCGAGGACATCATCGGCTCCAGCCACGACGACCGCCTGACGGGCGACGGCGGCGCCAACCGCATCGACGGCGCGGCGGGTGACGACACGCTGATCGGTGGGGCCGGGGCCGACACGCTGATCGGCGGCGAGGGCACCGACACCGCGGACTATTCCGCCTCTCCGGAGGCTGTGACCGTCGATCTCGACGCCGGAACGGGCCATGGTGGCGATGCGGAGGGGGACATCCTGACCGGCATCGAGAACGTCATCGGCTCCGCCTTCGGCGACCGTCTGACCGGCAACGGCGGCGGGAACCGGCTCGATGGCGGTGCCGGGGACGACACGCTGGCCGGTGGCGCCGGGGCGGACACGCTGGTCGGTGGCGAGGGAACCGACACCGCGGACTATTCGGCCTCGGCCGGTGCGGTCACCGTCAACCTGACGACCGGGATCGGAAGCGGCGGAAACGCGCAGGGCGACCGGTTGAGCGGGATCGAAAATCTGCTCGGCTCGGACGGCAACGACCGGCTCACCGGCGACAGCGGGGGCAACCGGATCGACGGGCGGGCGGGCAACGACACGCTGGCCGGCCTGGGCGGGGCGGACACGCTGATCGGCGGGGCTGGAACCGACACCGCGGATTACTCGGCCTCGACCGCTGCGGTGATCGTCGACCTCGCTGCCGGGACCGGTCTGGGCGGCGATGCGGAGGGGGACGTTCTTGCCGGCATCGAGAACGTCACCGGTTCCAGCCGCAACGACCGGCTGACCGGCGACGGTGGGGCCAACCGGCTCGACGGCGCTGCGGGCGACGACACGCTGATCGGCGGCGCGGGCGCCGACACCCTGGTCGGTGGGGCGGGCACCGACACGGCGGACTACACGGCGTCGGGCGCCGCCGTGATGGTCAGTCTGGCGAGCGGCACGGGGACCGGCGGCGATGCGCAGGGCGATCGGCTGTCGGGGATCGAGAATCTGCTCGGCTCCGGCGGCAACGACCGGCTGACCGGCGACGCGAACCGCAACCGGCTGGTCGGGCAGGACGGCAACGACACGTTGGCCGGCCTGGGCGGCGCGGACACGCTGATCGGTGGCGAGGGCACCGACACCGCGGAGTATCTGGCCTCGGCCAATGGAGTCACCGTCGATCTGTCGACCGGCCTGGGGACCGGTGGCGACGCCGAGGGCGACCGTCTGACCGGCATCGAGAACCTGACCGGTTCCAACCAGGCCGACCGCCTGATCGGCGACGGCGGGGACAACCGCCTCGACGGTGCGGCCGGCGACGACACGCTGATCGGTGGCGAAGGTGCCGACACGCTGGTCGGCGGGGCGGGCATCGACACCGCCGATTACTCCGCCTCCGCCGACGCGGTGGTCGTGGACCTCGCGGCCGGCACCGGCAGCGGCGGCACCGCCGAGGGCGACCGGTTGAGCGGGGTCGAGAACCTGATCGGCTCGGCCTTCGACGACCGGTTGACCGGCGACGGTCTGGACAACGTCCTGAAGGGCGGTGCGGGCGCCGACACGCTGGAGGGCGGCGCTGGGGCCGACACCGCCGACTATTCCGGATCGGACGCGGGGGTCACGGTCGATCTCACCACCGGGACCGGCCTGGGCGGCGACGCCGAAGGCGACCGCCTGACCAGCATCGAGAATCTGTCGGGTTCCGGCCACGCCGACCTCCTGATCGGCGACGGCGGGGCCAACCGGCTCGACGGTGCGGCGGGCGACGACACGCTGATCGCTGGGGCCGGAGCCGACACGCTGGTCGGCGGGGCGGGAACCGACACCGCGGACTATTCCGCCTCCACCGCCGGGGTGACGGTCGATCTCGCGGCGGGCACCGGCAGCGGCGGCGACGCGGAGGGGGATCGCCTGTCCGGGGTGGAGACGGTGATCGCCACCGGGCAGGCCGACAGTCTGACCGGCGACGGCGCGGACAATTACCTCGACGGGCGGGGCGGGGCCGACGCGCTGGCGGGCGGCGCCGGCAACGACACGCTGCGGGTCCTGGACGAGGGCTTTGTCTCCGTCGATGGCGGTTCGGGTGACGACACGCTGCGGTTCGAGGGCAACCGGCTGATGCTGCTGGGCACCGCCGTGAACGTGCACGGGATCGAGCGGTTCGACCTGACCGCCGAGGGGCATCAGACGCTGATCTTCAACGAGCAGGGTGTCCGGGCCAACGTGGGCGGTGCGCCGCTCTACGTCACCGGCGACCGCGACGACTTCGTGACCTTCAAGGAGTCGGGCTGGCGGCGGGTCGGCACGCTGACCGAGGACGGCGTCCTCTACAACAGCTACCGCCGCGGCGACAGCGTGGTGAATGTCCAGGACGGCGTCCGTATGTTCGGCGACCTCGTGCTGACCGGCACGCCGGGCGACGACGTGATCACCACCCCGTCCGGAGCCGGCCATGTCGTCGTCTTCGGCGAGGGCGGGAACGACATCGTCCGGCTGGGGGCGGGCTTCCGGCACGAGATCGCGCATCTGGTGCGCATCGACGACGACCTGCACATCCTGTTCGACGCGGGCGGCGGCCCGGCGGGCGAGGACGGCTACGCCCGCGACCGCGTCACCATCATGGAGCATTTCGCCGCCAACGGCGCGGCGGGGGCGGGCATCGGCAGCATCCGGGAGTTCGTCTTCGCGGACGGCGTGGTCTGGCCGGTGTGGGGCGACATCCTGCTGATGGGCGGCGCGGGCGACGACACCATCGCCATCGAACCGGGCTTCACCAGCCGCACGGTCCATGCCGACGACGGGACGAACGTCATCCGCTTCGGCGGCGACGTGACCGCCGCCGACCTGCGCCTGTCGCGCCGCGGCGACGATCTGGAGATCCGCATCGCCGGGACCGACCGCTCGGTGATCGCCTTCAACCACTTCTCCGCCGACGTTCTGGCCGGGGCCGGCAACGGCGGCATTCAGGCCATCGAACTGGCCGACGGCACCGTTTGGCGGGTGAGCGGCGCCGACATCGTCATCAGCACCACCGGCAACGACACCACCGTGTTCGGCCTCGGGGGTGGGGAGGTGACGCTCTACGGCAGCGAGGGCGCCGACACCATCAGTTTCGCGCTGACCATCGACCCCGACCGGATGCGGCTGACCCGTGAGGGCGACGACCTGCGCATCGCCTACACCGGAAGCTCCGACTCCTGGATCGTCAAAAACCACTTCGACGGCAACCCGGACGGCGTCTCCACCATCCGTTTCGGCAACGGCACGGCATGGGCCGTCGATAACACCCGCCTGATCGTCGGCACCGGCAGCGACGAGGTCTTCACCATCACGGCGGGCCTGGGCGGGCGGGTGCTGGCCGGCGGCGGCGGAGCGGACGGGCTGGTGCTCGGCGCCGGAATCCGTCCCACGGACGTGGCGCTGAGCCGCGACGGCAACGCCCTGGTCATCGGCATCGCCGGGACGACGGACCACGTCACCGTGCTGAACCATTTCGACGGGCTGGCCGCCGGCAACAGCGGGCTGCGCACCATCACCTTCGCCGACGGCACGGTGTGGAGCATCGGCGCGGCGGAGGGATTCCGCGTCGGTGGCGACACCGCGGACCTCTTCACGGTGAAGCCCGGCGACGGTGCGGTGACCCTGTTCGCCGGCAAGGGCTTCGACACGCTGACCTTCGGCACCGGCATCCCCATCGACAAGCTGAGCTTCGTGCGGGAGGGCGAGAACCTCGTCATCGCCGTGCAGGGCAGCGCCGAGCGGATCACGGTGCTGAACCACTTCGCGACCGGATGGGGCGCGTCGGTGCTGGAGAATGTGGTCGTCGGCGGGCGGACGTGGCGGCTGACCGATCCCAGCGTGCTGGTCGGCAGCGCCGGGGATGACAGTTTCACGCTGGCGCCCGGCACCGGCTCGCGGATCGTGCTGCCGGGCATCGGCATGGACCAGATCACCATCGGCCAGGGCATCGACCCGGCCAACGTCCGGCTCCAGCGGGTCGGCGACGATCTGGTGGTGACCGTCTACGGCCTCGGCGACACGCTCACCGTGCTCAACCACTTCGCGGGCGGGGCCAGCGGCGGCGTCCATTCCATCCGGTTCGTGGACGGCAACATCTGGAACATCTGGGGCCACCAGATCCAGCTCGGCGGCAGCAGCACCGAAACCTTCGAGGCCAAGCCGGGCATCGGCCACGTCTCGATCTATCCCGGCGGCGGGACCGACGTCCTGCGCTTCGATCCGCGCATCGACAGCCTCGGCACCGTGCTGCGCCGCTCCGGCGGCGACCTCGAGATCGTCATGGGCGACGGCGGCGATGTCGTCACCATCCTGAATCATTTCTTCGGCAACGCGCTCCGCAGCGTCGCCTTCGGCGACGGCAAAGTCTGGACGGTCGGTGGCAACGGCGTCCAGGTCGGCACCGACGGCGATGATGTCTTCACGCTGATGCCCGGCATGGGCAACGTCATCGTGTATGGCGGTGGCAAGGCCAACGGCGACCGGATCGTCGCGGCGCCCGGCGTCGATCCCAAGGATCTGCGGCTGACCCGCGTCGGCAACGACCTGCGCGTCACGCTCGGCGCCGACAGCATGACCATCGTCAACCAGTTCGCGTCGGGCGGGGTGGTGATGATCCCGGAGATCATCTTCCCCAATGGCGTGGTCTGGCCGATCGCCGGATCCACCGTCCACATCAGCGGAGGCGGCCGGGAAACCCTGCCGGCGGCCCCGATCATCTATCCCGGCGGCCCCGGCCAGCGTCTGAGCATCGTCGCCGACCCAGGCAAGACGCGGGTGGTCCGCGTCGGCGCGGATCTGCACATCACCATCGAGGGGCGGCAGGACCAGATCGTCGTCGTCAACCATTTCGCGATGGACGGCGTCGGCGACCTCGTCTTCGACAACGGCACCACCTGGAACATCCAGGGCGGCAAGGTGCTGATCGGCGGTTCCGGCCATGACGAGTTCGTCATCCAGGCCGGCATGGGCGACGTCATCCTCTACCCCGACACCTCCGGAGACGACCGGGTGCGGATCGTGGACAGCGTCGACGGGTCGAAGATCCGGCTGACCCGCTTCGGCGACGATTTGCGCGTGACGGTGGACGGCACGAAGGACTCCCTGACCATCGTCAACCACTTCGCGGGGGCGCCGCTGGAGGCGATCCAGCGCCCGGACGGCAGCGTGATGCCGTTGACCGGCGACACGGTGGTGTTCGGCGGGAAGGGGCCGACCCAGTTCCTGGTCGGGAGGGACACCGGCTCGCAGACGATCTACACCGAGGGCGGCGATTCGCTGGTGTTCGGCGACATCGAGAGCACCGAGGTCGTGATGTTCCGCACCGGCTCCGACCTGGAAATCCACATCGACCGCACCGGGCAGGTCATCACCGTCCTGAACTACTACGGCGCCATCAAGGACCTGACCTTCCCCGATGGGCGGAGCTTCGACCTCTCCTCCCGCGACACGCTGATCGGGGAGGCCGGGGCGACGTCTTCCAGATCGGCAAGACCGGCCCGGCCCAGCAGATCATCCATTCCGGCGGCGGGGGCACCATCAACTTCGGTCCGGACGTCGGCCCGGGCGACGTGACGCTCGCCCGCGACGGCAACGATCTCCTGGTGGTCTTCATCGGAAGCGGACGGACGGTGCGCGTCGTCAACCAGTTCGCTCCGCCGACCGAGGGCATGTCGCGCGGCCTGGAGGCGGTGACCTTCTCCGGCGGCAAGGTCGTGAACGTGTGGGGCGACAATGTCGTGTTCGGCGACGCCGGCACCGACGACTTCACGATCCTGCCCGGCCAGGGGCGGCTCTATGTCTTCCCCGGCGGCGGCACCGACCGCCTCACCCTCGGGCCGGGCATCGCGCCGGCGGACGTCCGCATGGAGCGGGACGGCGTCGATCTCCGCATCTTCACCGACGATGGGCGCATCGACCTGATCGCCGTCAACCATTTCGGGCCGAACGGGGTCGCAGGGTCCGGCTCGGGCCTGGGCACCGTGACCTACGAGAACGGGCAGAGCTGGACGGTCGGCGGCAACGGTATCCTGATCGGCAGCCTGGGCAACAACACCTTCAACATCGGCGCCAACAGCGGACCGACCACGATCCATCCGGGCGGCGACCTCAACCGGCTCAGCTTCACCGCCGGTGTGCCGCCGGCCAACCTGCGGCTGGTGCGCATCCACGACGACCTGCGCATCGTCTCGGCGGACGGCACGGTCAACATCCTGGTGGTCAACCATTTCGAGAACCGTCTCGACGAGGTGAGCTTCCCCTCGGGCCCGACGTGGAATCTCGGCGTCGAGCATGTGTGGATCGGTGGTGACGGGCCCTCGGTCTTCCAGCTCGACGACGTGGGGTCGGACCAGACGGTCTTCCCCGGCAGCGGCGACACGGTCGGCCTGCCGCCGGGGCTGGACTGGAAGGACGTGGTGCTGTCCCGCTCGGGCAGCGACCTCGTCGTCGTGATCCGCGAGACGGGCCGCCAGATCCGCATCGTCAACCACTTCTCCTACAGCGACGGCACCACCGGGCTGGCCGGCCTCCAGTTCGCCGACGGCACCACCCTGCCGCTGGGCGAACTGGCGATGCTGGGCGGGACGACAGGCGACCTGCTGACCGGCACGGCGACCGACGACGTGCTGCTTGGCCAGGATGGCGACGACCGGCTGAGCGGCGGCGGCGGCAACGACACGCTGGTCGGCGGGATCGGCAACGACACGCTGGACGGTGGCGCGGGCAACGACACCTACGTCTACCGGCCCGGCGACGGGCGCGACACGCTGCTCGACACCAGCGGGTTCGACACCATCGAGATGGGGCCGGGGATCGCCCGCGGCGGGATCTACTTCGCGCGCTTCGGCAACGACCTGCACATCCGCTTCCGTGGCCGGCCGGCCGACGAGATCATCGTGACCGGACGGTTCAATCTGGCGGGCGACGGCGCGTCCTACGTGGAGCGGATCGACTTCGCCGACGGCACCCGTTTCGACCTGACGCGGACCGACATCGCGCTGGAGACGGTGGCAACCGCCGCCAACGAGCAGCTCTTCGGCTACAACGTCGGGGACCGGATCGAGGGCAAGGCGGGCAACGACTCCATCCTCGGCTACGCCGGGGACGACACGCTGATCGGCGGGACGGGATCGGACTCCCTCGACGGCGGGGCCGGCAACGACCTGCTGGACAGCCGCGACGATCCGGGCACGGACGGCGCCCGCGACGTGGCCTATGGCCGCGACGGCGATGACACCATCCTGGGCGGCGGCGGCGGCGATCTGCTGTATGGCGGCACCGGGAACGACAGCATCGACGGCGGGGAGGGCGACAACTCCATCGACGGGGAGGACGGGGACGATCTGCTGATCGCCGGAAGCGGCCACGACACCGTCTATGGCCGGGCCGGCAACGACACGCTGGCCGCCGGGGCCGGCAACGACACCCTCTACACCGGCGCCGGGGACGACCTGATCCGCTACGGCGGCGGCAGCGACACCATCACCAACGAAGGCGGCAACGACGTTCTGGAGTTGGGGCCCGGCATCGCGCCGGAGGAGGTGTATTTCGCGCGCTTCGGGAAGGATCTTTACGTCCGGTTCCGCAATTCGGGTGAGCAGATCGTTCTGACCGGGCGTTTCAACGGGGCGGGCGACGGGACCAGCTTCGTGCAGACCCTGCGCTTCGCCGACGGATCGACCTTCGATGTGACCCGTAAGGACATCGCGCTGGAGACCGTGGCGAACCCCGCCAGCGAGGTGTTGGAGGGCTACAACGTCGGCGACGTCATCCGCGGCATGGCCGGCAACGACACCATCTATGGCTACGCGGACAACGACACCCTCGATGGCGGAGCCGGCAGCGATTCCATCCTCGGTGGCACCGGCGACGACAGCCTTGAGGGCGGCGACGGCGGCGACACCCTCGACGGCGAGACGGGCGACGACACGCTGTCCGGCGGTCTCGGCAATGATTTCCTCTACGGAGGGGCGGGTCGCGACACGCTGTCCGGCGGCGACGGGGCCGACTACCTGTATGGCGGGGCCGATGACGACATCCTGAACGGCGATGTCGGAAACGACACGCTGGAAGGAGGCGACGGCAACGACACCCTGACCGGCGGGGAAGGCACCGATACGCTGTTCACCGGTCTTGGCGACGACCTCGTCCGCTACGACGGCGGGCGCGAGACGATCAGCAACATCGGCGGGCAGGACCTTCTGGAGATCGGCGGCGGCCTGTCGGCGTCGGACCTCTATTTCGCGCGCTTCGCCGACAACCTCCATCTGCGCTTCCGCGGGCGGTCCGACGAGGTGATCCTCGCCAACCGCTTCAGCGGGGCGGGGGACGGCGCGTCCTACCTCCAGACGCTGCGTTTCGCCGACGGCACGCTGGTGGACATCACCAACCCGATGCTGGTGCTCGACACGGTGGCGACCGATGCGTACGAGAAGCTGGAGGGCTACAACGCCAACGACACCATCCAGGGCCTGGGTGGGGTTGATACCATCTATGGCTATGCCGGCGACGACCTGCTGGACGGCGGTGCCGGCAATGACCTGCTCTACGGCGGCGCGGGCGCCGACCGGTTGCTGGGCAACATCGGCGACGACCGGCTGGAGGGCGGGGACGGCAACGACACGCTGGAAGGCGGCGACGGCAACGATCTGCACTACGGCGAGGCCGGCGACGACGTCATCGCCGCGGGCAACGGAACTGATTACGTCGAGGGCGGCGCCGGGGATGACACGGTCAGCGGCGGCGCGGGCGAGGATACGGTGTTCGGTGGGGCGGGCAACGACAGCCTGAGCGGCGACGACGGCAACGACAGCCTGTATGGCGAGGCCGGCGACGACACGCTGGAAGGCGGTGCCGGCACGAACACGATTTCGACCGGCCTGGGCGACGATCTGATCCGCCACAGCGGCGGACGGGACACCATCGCCAACGAGGGCGGCCGGGACGTCCTGGAGATGCGCGCCGGCCTGTCCAAGGCGGACCTCTATTACGCGCGCTTCGGCAACGACCTCTACCTGCGTTTCCGCAACGCGGCGGACGAGATCGTGCTGAGGAACCGTTTCAACGGCGCGGCGGACGGGGTGAGCTATGTCCAGACGCTGCGCTTCGCCGACGGCGCGCTGGCGGACATCACCGACCCGGCGCTGGTGCTGGAGACGGTGGCGACCGACGCGACGGAAAGGCTGGAGGGTTACAACGTCAACGACACCATCCGGGGTTTGGGCGGTCACGACACCATTTCCGGTTATGCCGGCGACGATGTTCTGGATGGTGGGACCGGCAACGACCTGCTCTATGGCGGAGCCGGCGACGATACGCTGACCGGGGGCGCCGGGACCGACCAGCTGTACGGCGATGCGGGCGACGACCTGCTGCTGGGCGGGGACGGCAACGACAGCCTGAACGGCGGTGACGGCGACGACACGCTGATCGGCGGACTCGGTGCCGACCAGTATTACGGCGGCGCCGGAAACGACTGGATCGACAACAGCGACGACGTCGGAGCCGGCGCCTCGGGCAATGTGGCCTACGGCGAGGCGGGCAACGACACCATCATCGGCGGCGACGGGGGCGAGACCTTCGGCGGCGGCGACGGTGACGACAGCCTGCTGGGCAACGCCGGGAACGATTGGCTGGAAGGCAACGGCGGCGACGACTGGGTCGAGGGCGCGACCGGCAACGATACGCTCAAGGGCGGTGACGGCAACGACACGCTGCTGGGCGGCAGCGGAACCAACACGATCTCGACGGGCCTGGGCGACGATCTGATCCGCCACAGCGGTGGGCGGGACACCATCACCAACGAGGGTGGCCGGGACGTCCTGGAGATGCGCGCCGGCCTGTCCAAGGCGGACCTCTACTACGCGCGCTTCGGCAACGACCTCTACCTGCGTTTCCGCAACGCGGCTGACGAGATCGTGCTGACGAGCCGCTTCAACGGCGCAGCGGACGGGGCGAGCTACGTCCAGACGCTGCGCTTTGCCGACGGCGCGCTGGCGGACATCACCGATCCGGCGCTGGTGCTGGAGACGGTGGCGACCGACGCGACGGAGACGCTGCAGGGTTACAACGTCAACGACACGATCCGGGGGCTGGGCGGAAACGACGCCATCTATGGCTATGCCGGCGACGACCTGCTGGACGGCGGGCTGGGCGCCGATACGCTTTACGGCGGGGCGGGCGACGACAGCCTGATTGGCGGGGACGGCAGCGACAGCCTGGAGGGCGGCGATGGCATCGACACGCTTGAAGGAGGGAACGGCAACGACACGCTATTGGGTGATGACGGCGATGACACGCTGATCGGTGGAGCGGGCAACGATGTGATCCACAGCGGCGCCGGCAATGATCTCATCCGGTTCGACAGTGGCGTGGACACCGTCTACAACACCGGCGGCGACGATGTGGTCGACCTCGGTGCGGCCTTTGCTTCAGGCAGTTACTACTTTGCCCGCTATGGCGCCGATCTCTACGTGCGGTTCCAGGGAGTAAGCGACCAGATCATCATCGCCGGCCGCTTCAACGGGGGCGGCGACGGGGCGAGTTACGTCCAGACGCTGCGCTTCGCCGACGGGACCCTGGTGGACCTGACGCGGCAGGATCTGGTGATGACCACCGTCGATACCAGCGCCGGCCAGAAGATCGAAGGCTACAAGGTCGGGGACGTCATCGACGGCCAGGGTGGCAATGACACCATCCTAGGTTATGCCGGCGACGACACGCTAACCGGTGGGGGCGGCGTCAACCAACTGTACGGCGGTGACGGCAACGATTTGCTCGACGGCCGGTCCGGCCAGAGTGAGAGCCTTTACGGTGAGGCAGGTAGCGATACCGTCTATGGCAGCGCCGGCAACGATGGCTTGCAGGGCGGCACGGGGGACGATGTCCTAGATGCGGGCGCTGGCAACGACATCGCCTTTGGTGGTGACGGCGACGATACGATTGTCGGCGGCAGCGGGGAGGACCGTCTGTGGGGGGACGGCTTCTCAACGACCGGCAATGAGGTCATCGTTATCCGAATCCGGATGGGCGGACATATAACATGGTTCTGGCCGCGGACGATCGTTACGCTTGACGGGACAGTGCTGATGGACGCGCGGGTGGACGTCCATTACTCGAATTTGGGACAGGACGGCAGCAGCACCGCGTACAAAGGGAACACTCAGGACTTCGTGTTCACCGTCCGCGACCGGAGCGAAGCAGATCGGCTGCAGATCCACGTCGTCAGCGAGTATCAAGGCTCGTCTCTGGCTCGGGCAGGCGTCTACATCGCTGGTATCGAAGTCGCAGGCTATCCTTTCTCTGGTGGCTGGTACATCTGGGAAGGGGGTACATCCACATGGGGGCTGGATAGCATACTGCCTTCTCCATCCCCGACCGAAGCGGCCGGAAACGACATCGTCAGCGCCGGTGACGGCAATGATTGCATAGGTGGCGGTGTCGGTGACGATGAGCTTGATGGTGGTACCGGCAACGATACGATCCTGGGCGGTGCCGGCAACGACACCATCAGGGGAGGGAGCGGATCCGACGAAATGCATGGTGGGGCAGGCGACGATCTCATCGACAATCGCGACGATCCCAACGCCGGCGGCATCAACGACATGTCCTATGGGGGCACAGGGCGCGACACCATTTACGGTGGCGGCGGGACGGACGTGTCTTATGGCGGCGCTGGCGATGACTTGATAGACGGAGGAGCTGGAAAGGACATTCTTTTTGGAGAAGCCGGAAACGACTCCATCCGCGGTGGCGCCGATAACGACCAGCTTTACGGCCAGGACGGGAACGACACGCTCGACGGTGGGGCTGGCAACGACTCTCTGGACGGCGGCGCCGGGGATGACCTGTTCCTCTATGCCGGTTCCGGGCAGGGACAGGATTCCATCCGTGGCGGTGGCGGCAACGACGTGCTGGACCTCGGTGCCGGGCTGGCGGCGGAGCAGCTTTATCTCTCGCGCTTCGGCGACGACCTGTATCTCACCTTCCGCGACACGGGCGACCGCGTCGTCGTGGTCGGCCGCTTCAACGGTGAAGGGGACGGGGCCAACTACGTCCAGACTCTGCGCTTCGCCGACGGCACCGTGGTCAATCTCGCCGCGCCGGACATCGCGCTGGAAACCTACGGTCTGGCCGCGGGAGAGACGCTGCGCGGATACCGGTCGGGCGACCGGATCGAGGGCAACGGCGGCAACGACTCGATCCTCGGTTATGGCGGTGACGACACGCTGAAGGGTGGCGACGGCGCCGACGCGCTGTATGGCGGGCTCGGCGACGACGTGCTGGAAGGCGGGGCCGGGGCCGATTATCTGGAGGGCGGCGACGGCAACGACAGCCTGTCCGGCGGTACGGAGAACGACACGCTGTTCGGTGGTGCCGGAAACGACACGCTGAACGGCGGGGCGGGCGCCAACGGCATCGACGGAGGGACCGGCGACGACCTCGTGGTCTATGGTGGCGGAGCCGACACCATCGTCGGCGGCGGCGGCAACGACGTGCTGGTCTTCGGGGAAGGCTATGGCGCCGACGCTATGCGCCTGGAGCGATACGGCAAGGATCTCCATCTGGTGTTCGCCGACAGGGCGCAGCGGATCGTCATCGCGAACCGCTTCACCAGCACCGGCACCGGCGATGGCGTCAACTATCTGCAGACCCTGCGCTTCGTCGACGGCACGGAGATCGATCTGTCCCGCCCGGACATCGTCATCACGACGAACGACGACAACGCCGGCCACATTCTGGACGGCTACAACGCCGGTGACGTGATCCGGGGCAACGGCGGCACGGACTCCATTTACGGATACGGTGGCGACGACACGCTGTATGGCGGGGCCGGGGTCGACAGGCTGTACGGTGGCGACGGCGACGACCTGATCGACGGCCGTGACGACACCGCCGGCGACGCCGCCTACGGTGACGGCGGGAACGACACGTTGCTCGGCGGGACGGGCGGCGACGCTCTCTATGGCGGCGATGGCGACGATTGGATCGACGGTGGCACCGGCAATGACTCCCTGGAGGGCGGGGCCGGCGAGGACCGTATGGACGGCGGCTCCGGCATCGACACCATCAAGGGCGGTTCGGGCAATGACATCGTCAACGGCGGTTCGGGCAATGACATTCTGTATGGCGATGCCGATCAGGACACGCTGTCGGGCGATACGGGCAACGACACTCTCTATGGTGGTGCCGGAAACGACGTGATCGATGGCGGCGACGATGCCGATACCCTCTACGGCGAGGATGGGGACGACACGCTGGCCGGCGGGCTGGGCAACAACTGGATCGTCACGGGAGCCGGGGACGACCTCGTTCTCTACCAGGGCGGCCGCGACACCATCACCGGGGGCGGCGGGAACGACACTCTGGCCTTCGGAGAGGGGTTCGACGTCGCGAGCCTGCGTTTCGAGCGGTTCGGGGCCGACCTGCACATTCTGTTCGACGGCTTGCCCGATCGCATCGTGGTTGCGAACCGCTTCAACGGGGCCGGCGACGGGGCGAACTATCTCAAGACCCTGCGCTTCGCCGACGGGTCGACCTACGACCTGAGCCGCCAGGATCTCGTCATCGACACGCGGGACGACAACGCCCGTCACACCTTGGAAGGCTACAAGGTCGCGGACGTGATCCGGGGCAACGGCGGCGATGACGCGATCTATGGCTATGGCGGCGACGACAGCCTCTATGGCGGGGCGGGAGCCGATCTGGTGCGTGGCGGCGACGGCGACGACCTCATCGACAGCAGCGACGACGGGGCGAGCTTCGACACGCTCTATGGCGATGCCGGGCAGGACACCATCATCGGCGGTGGCGGCAACGACACGCTGTATGGCGGCGATGGCGACGATCGGCTCGACGGCGGCGGCGGGAACGACTCCGTGGACGGTGGGGCGGGAGCCGACACGCTGTCCGGGGGTGCCGGCAATGACCTGCTCTTCGGCGGCAGCGGAAACGATGTCATCAATGGCGGCGCCGGCAACGACGCCCTGTTCGGAGAGGCCGGCGACGACACGCTGTCGGGCGGTGCCGGTGACGACAGCATCGACGCCGGCCTGGGTGACGATCTGATCCTGTATGAGGGCGGACGGGACACGATCCTGGGCGGCGGTGGCAACGACGTGCTGTTGATGGGCGAAGGCTTCTCGGCGGACCAGCTCCATTTCGCACGGTTCGGAACCTTCCTCGTGCTGCGCTTCCACGACCGCGATGAGCAGATCGTCATCGCCAACCGATTCAACGGCACGGGGAACGGGACGAACTATCTTCAGACCGTCCGCTTCGCCGATGGCACCGAGGTCGATCTGTCGGCCCAGAACCTGCCGCTGCTGACGGTCGGCGGCGAGACGACGGAGACGTTGTGGGGCTATGCCGGGGACGATTGGATCGACGGCAGAGGGGGCAACGACACGCTGCTCGGTGAGGGCGGGAACGACACGCTGATCGGCGGTTCCGGTTGGGACGAACTGCACGGCGGCGCCGGCAACGACCTTCTGGACTGCCGCGGCGACGCGGGGTCCTCCGACGTGGCGTATGGCGAGGCCGGCGACGACACGCTGATCGGCGGCGCTGGAAACGATCAGCTTTCGGGCGGCGACGGCGACGACGACCTCTACGGCGGGGCCGGCAACGATACGCTGGCCGGCGGGCCGGGCAACGACATCTACCGGTTCGCGCCCGGCGGCGGCAACGACCGCATCGTGGAAAACGACGCGGACACTGGCACCGACCGTCTCGTGTTCGACAGCGCCGTCGATCCGCACCAGCTGTGGTTCCGCAAGGTCGGGACGGACCTTGAGCTGCAACTTGTGGGCACCGCCGACAAGGTGATGGTCGCCGGATGGTTTTCCGGCACCACCCATCGCCTGGACAGCATCGAGATCGCCGGCGGTCCGGTGTTGCAGGCGTCGTCGGTGGACCAGATGGTTCAGGCCATGGCCGGCTCCACCCCGCCGGCATCCGGCACGACGAGCATTTCTTCCGGCGCCTATCCGCAGATCGACGCCGTCATCACCGCCCTGTGGCGGTGATGACGGCTGCGGTTGCGGCTGCGGACAGGTCGCAGCGTCCGGCCCATCGCGATGGGCCGGGTCCCCCTGCCAAGCGCCATCGCCGCGCCCTATCCCGGCTGAGGATGCGCAGGGCGATCGCGTTGACTTCCGCCCTAACCGTTCCTATAGGTGGCAAAATCGCGTTCGCCCAAATCTCTCGGGTCGGGCTGGGCCAGCGCTTCTCGATTCAACCGGGGCCGTCTTCCCATGCCAGATCTCAGCTCCCGAGCCGCCGTCCTGACCAGCCTCATCGCCCGGCTGCAGGGCCCTGCCGGAACCGGCGAGGCGCTGAGGGAAATTTCGGAAAGCTGTGACGCTGCACGCGCGGCAGGCTTGGGAAGCGATGCTGCGGCGATGGAGACGCTGGACGCCGCGACCGCCGGTCTGGACCCCATTCTTCGGGAATCGGCGCTGGCCCATGTCTCGGGCGATCTTCGCCGATACGTGAACATCCTGGACATGCTGGACCATGTGCTGGACTTGGCGCCGCTTGACGGCATCAACCAGATCTATTGGTCGATGCAGCGCCAGCTTTTCCTGGTGCGGATGGACATGGCGTCGGTTCCGGACTTCACGACCGGCCGGCTGCTCCCCTTCTATGAGCGGTTCCTGCGGCAGCTATCCTCCCGGCTGGGCACAGCTCCGGCCCCGCGCCAGGCGGGGCGGCCGGACACGGGCAAGGTCGTCATCGTGACCAACCAGTTCCTGTCCGACCAGCACCAGCCATCGCGCGACCTGCTGCTGCTTGCGGTCCGGCTGCAGCGGGACCTCGGCCGGACGGTTCTGGTGCTCAACACCAACATGATGCCGGACCGCTACTACAGCCCGTTCATTCCACCCTTCGCCGCCGCCGTCGAGGAACGGCTGTCCGGCGAGCAGACGATCCGGTTCGAGGACGAGACGGTCAGCATGCTGTCCTCCACCGCACCCGGCATCGCCGCGGAGAAGGTGAACGGCTTCCTGGCGGCCGTGGACGCCTTCGATCCGGATCTGGTGATCGCCTTCGGCGGTTCGGTCGTCGTCGCCGATCTTCTGGAGGGCGTGCGCCCGCTGCTGTGCATCCCCACCACGACCGGCCAGACCATCTCGCTCGCCGACATCGTGCTGGACTTCGGAGGCCGAGTGCCCCCCGCCGGTGAGGGGCGGCTGGCCCGCTCCTGGCGGCCTTTCCGCTTCGGCCTGTCGCTGCGCCGCAGCGGCGACACCGCTACGCGCGCGGAGTTTTCCATTCCGGATGCCGCGTTCGCCTGCATCGTCGTCGGCAACCGCCTGGACGCGGAGGTCGATGGCGATTTCCTGGAGTTGCTGGAGCGGATTTTGGACGCGGTGCCGCAGGCGCTGGTGCTGTTCGCCGGGGGAGCGGAGGTCTTGCCCCGCCGGCTGTCCGGCCGCCGCCACGCCGCGAGGCTGCGCTGTCTTGGCCATGTCGACCGCTTGGAGGCTTTGCTCCAACTCGGCGACCTTTTCCTGAATCCACGCCGCACCGGCGGCGGAGCGGGGGCGGCACAGGCGCTGGCCGCCGGATTGCCGGTGCTGTCGCATGCCGGCGGCGATGTGGCCAGCGTGGCCGGCCCCGCCTTCCTGGTCGCGGATGATGAGGCGTTCGTCGCCCGCGCCGCGGCTCTGGCGGCTGATCCGGCGCTGCTTGCCGCGGCGAGAGGCGAGGCCCGTGCCCGCTTCGCGGTGGTGGAGCAGGAGGGGAGCAACCTGCCGCAGCTCGCCGCCTATATGGCCGAGGCGGTCGCGCTGTTCAGGAAGCCGGAGTAAGCCGTGCGATTCCTTCTATGCGGCCAGGGCACGTCCGAAATCCTGTGGTCGATCCATGCGGCTCTGGTGGATCTCGGCCATGAGTCGGTGCTGGCCTTGCCCGACATCTCGCAGGACCTGATCGACCGGCGGATCGACGTCCTGTTCGTTTTGAACCTGTTCGACATTCCCCGCCCGACGGTGGAGATGCTGCGCGTCTACATCGCCGGATTCGGCGCGCCGCCGGCCGTCGTCCACATCTGTCTGAAGCATCCGCTCGAGGAGGTCGGGGCACGCTCGACGGAGCAGATCCGCGAGACCGACCGGTGGATGACGGAAAACAACATTTCCATGTGGTGCATGTGCCGGGGATCGGCGGAACAGTCCGCCCGGCTCGGTCTGACGCGGGTGTTCCACGAGCCGCTCGGTGTCCATCGCTGGATTTACACCAGCCCGGCGCAGGGCGGTTCCGTCGATCTCTACAAGCGCTGGATGTCGCACGGGACACCCGGCCTGCAACGCCATCCCTACGCCGCGATGAAGGGACTGTCCGACACGGAAGAGGCGGAGGCCTCGGTGCGGGACCGCTTCCTCTATCTGGGGCAAGGCTGGCCGGACCACATCGAATCCGGCCGCGAGCCGGTTCCTCCGGCGATCCACCGCCATGCGGAAGCCGTGTCCGCCGCGATGATGGAGCGGCCGACGCTGCACAGGCTGCAGGCCATGGACCTGTGCGGGCTGACGGAATGGTCGGCGGACCCTGCCTGGACGCTGGATTTCAACCGTGCCTTCACCATCGCCTTCGCCGTCGAAAATCGCCGCCGTTTCGCTCTCGCCCTCCGGAGCGGCTTCGGCGAGGTTTTCTCGCTTTGGGGCAACGGCTGGGAACGGTTTGGGATCGCTTCCGAGCCGGTGTCATCCGCGCCACGCAACGCCTATCACGCCGCCGGAGCATGCCTGGATTTCGGCAGCCTCGCCTATGATACGGCGGTCTTCCCAAGGACGCTGGAAATCATCAAACGGGACGGGCTGCCGGTGAGCTGGCGGCACACGGACACGGACCGGCTGTTCGGCCCGCATGAGGATGACCTGACCTTCACCGGCGAGGCGGACGCGCTTCAGATCCTGTCGGCATTGGCCGGAGATGCCGACCGCCGCGCAAGGCTGCGGTCGGCCCATCGGGACTGGGCCTTCGAACACTTGGCCCTCACCGCCATCCTGCCAAGGATCATCGCGAGATTGCAGGACTGAACGGGGCCGTTGTGCATCGCCCGTGCGCAGGGCGCGCGTCGCCGCCGGGCGTCCGGCGCGCCGGATCGGTGGCCCTTATTCGCCCAGCGCGAAGGCCACGGCGGCGGTGGCGTGGAGCGCCGTCGTGTTGAACATCGGGAACTCCGGGCGGTCGGCCTGATCGACCAGCAGGAAGATCTCCGTACAGCCGAGGATCACCCCCTGCGCCCCGTCGGCGGCCAGCCGGTCGATGATCTCCAGGTATTGGGCCTTGGATTCGGGGCGCAGATCGCGCCGCACCAGCTCGTCGAAGATGATGCGGTCCACCGTTGTCTTGTCAGGATCCGACGGCACCATGATCTCGACCCCGAAGCGCGCCTCGTAGCGGCGGCGCAGGTCGTCGGAGAGCATCGTCGGCATGGTGCCCAGCAGGGCGACCCGCGACAGGCCGGCTTCTCGCATCGCGGCACCGGTCGGGTCGGCGATGTGGATGAAGGGGGTGGGGCGCTCCGCCATGATCGGCTCGACCACGCGGTGCATGGTGTTCGACACGCACAGGATCACGTCGGCCCCGGCGCGCTCCAGCGCGTCGACCTTGCCGGACAGGTAGCGGTGCGCGGCGTCCCACTCGTTCCGGCGGACGAAATGCTCGATGTTGCCGAAATTGACGCTGACGATGACGATCTCGCCGTTGTCCCAGCCGCCGAGCCGGGCGTTCAGCCCCTCGTTCAGCAGGCGGTAATATTCGGCGGTGGCCTGGTTGCTCATGCCGCCGAGGACGCCGATGGTCTTCTGGGGCAGGGGCCGGGCGGTGGGCGTCGTCATGTCGTGATCCTGTCGGTTGGGCCGCGGATGATAGAGCGGCCGCAGCGGATCGCCAACCGTTCAGGCCTTTTCCACGGTCCGCCCCTCCTGGGTGAACAGGTAGGGGACGAAGCTGCGGTGGTGCTCGTCCACCGACAGCTGGCTGCCGATGGGCGGGAAGGCGCGCTGCTGGCAGTCGGTGCGCTCGCAGATGCGGCAGTTCACGCCGATGGGCACGGCGGCGGCCTCGTTGGAGGTGTCGATGCCGGCGGCGTAGACGATCTCGTTGGCGTGCGTCGCCTCACAGCCGAGCCCGACGGCGAACTGGCGCGACGGCTTCAGATAGGCGCCGCCGCGCTTGGTCACCGTGCGGGCGATGCCGATGTAGGTGGTGCGGTCGGGCATGGTGGCGAACTGCACCAGGATCTTGCCGGGCTGGGCGAAGGCCTCGTGCACGTTCCACAGCGGGCAGGCGCCGCCGAAGCGCGCGAAGTGGAAGCGCGTGGCCGAATGGCGTTTGGTGATGTTGCCGGCCATGTCCACCCGCACGAAGTAGAAGGGCAACCCCCGCGCCCCCGGCCGCTGGAGGGTGGACAGCCGGTGGCAGACCTGCTCGAAGCTGGCGCCGAAGCGGCTCTGCAACTGCTCGACGTCGTGGCGCAGCGCGCGGGCCTGGGCGGCGAAGGCGCGGTAGGGCAGGACGAGAGCCCCCGCGAAATAGTTGGCGAGCCCGACCCGGCAGATCGACCGCGCGTCCTCGCTGGAGAATTTCGCCTGGACGACGAGATCCTCGATCACGTCGCCGAAGCCGAGCAGGGCGATCTGGTGGGCCATGTGGAAGGCGCGGCTGGGGCCGTTCAGCAGGGCCGACAGGCGCAGCGTGCCGGTGCTGCCGTCGTAGCTGCGCATGGCCGTCTCGCCATCGTCGGCGACGATCTTGACCCGCACGTCGTGCCGCCGCTTCAGGTAGGCGGCCAACTCGTTCAGCAGGGCGCCGGAGTGGATCTTCTCCGTGTCCCACAGCGTTTCCGCCGCCTCGTCCAGCGGGCCGATGTAGTTGTTGCAGTAGTGGAAATAGTCGCGGACCTCCTCGTAGGGGAACTGCGGCCCGGCGAAGGCGTCGCTCGGCTCCTGGTTGGACAGGCTGTCGGCCAGCGACTGCACCCGCTCGTGGAGTTTCTGATAGGCTTGGTGCAGGCTCAGCACGCGGCGGGCCAGCTCAGGGCTGGAGCCGACGGCGCTGCGCAGCTCGGCGTTGGTCAGCGGCGCCCCGGCGAACAGCGGGTCGGCCAGAGCCTCGCGCAGGTCGGCGACGAGACGGCTGTCCTCGTCCTCGACGAAATTGGACAGGTCCACCTCGAACACGGCGGAGATTTTCAGCAGCACCGGCAGGGTCAGCGGGCGCTGGTTGTTCTCGATCTGGTTCAGATAGCTTGGCGACAGGTCCAGCGTCTTGGCCAGCGCCGCCTGGGTCAGTCCGCGCTGTTCGCGCAGGCGGCGGAGCTTGTAGCCGAGGAAGAGCTTCTGCATGGACCCGCCTATCACCCGAAGATTATGCCGAAGTGCATATTTGCAATCTTGGCAAACCGCGCGCTGCGTTTGCAAAGATGTTCGCAACTTCGCACATTTTTCCCGCCCGGCCAATTGCCCTGTTGCAAATCTTGTGAATAATCCAGGCGTTCCGGTGAGGGGACCGCTGCCACAAGGTTCGCAAGGTCCTCCGCCGCTCGCCAAAGTGGGAAACGCCTGATGCAAGAAATTCTGGCCAAGTTGGACGCCATGCGCTCCGGTGCGCGGCTGGGCGGCGGCGAAAAGCGCGTCGCCGGGCAGCACGCCAAGGGCAAGCTGACCGCGCGGGAGCGCATCGAACTCTTCCTCGACGAAGGCTCGTTCGAGGAGTTCGACATGTTCGTGCAGCACCGCTGCAACGACTTCGGCATGGAAGGCCAGAAGGTACCCGGCGACGGCGTGGTCACTGGTCACGGCACGGTGAACGGGCGTCTCGTCTTCGTCTTCAGCCAGGACTTCACCGTCTTCGGCGGCTCGCTGTCGGAAGCCCACGCCGAGAAGATCTGCAAGATCATGGATCAGGCGATGAAGGTCGGCGCGCCGGTCATCGGCCTGAACGATTCCGGCGGCGCCCGCATTCAGGAGGGTGTGGCCTCGCTCGGCGGCTACGCCGAGGTGTTCCAGCGCAACGTCAACGCCTCGGGCGTCATCCCGCAGATCTCCCTGATCATGGGGCCGTGCGCCGGCGGTGCGGTGTATTCGCCGGCCATGACCGACTTCATCTTCATGGTGAAGGACAGCTCCTACATGTTCGTGACCGGCCCGGACGTGGTGAAGACGGTCACGCACGAGGTGGTGACGGCGGAGGAGCTGGGCGGGGCGATCACCCATTCCAGCAAGTCCGGCGTCGCCGACATGGCCTTCGAGAACGACGTGGAGGCACTGCTCCAGCTGCGCCGCTTCATCGACTTCCTGCCGGCCTCCAACCGCGAGCGGGCGCCGGAGCGCCCGACCGCCGACCCGATCGACCGCGACGACCTGTCGCTCGACACGCTGGTGCCTGAGAACCCGAACAAGCCCTATGACATGAAAGAGCTGATCCTCAAGACGGTCGACGAGGGCGACTTCTTCGAGCTTCAGCCCGATTACGCCAAGAACATCATCATCGGCTTCGGCCGCATGAACGGCGGCACGGTCGGCATCGTCGCCAACCAGCCGATGGTGCTCGCCGGCTGCCTGGACATCGACAGCTCCAAGAAGGCCGCGCGCTTCGTGCGCTTCTGCGACGCCTTCGAGATTCCGATCCTGACCCTGGTGGACGTCCCCGGCTTCATGCCCGGCACCTCGCAGGAGTACGGCGGCATCATCAAGCACGGCGCCAAGCTGCTGTTCGCCTACGCCGAGGCGACCGTGCCGAAGATCACCGTCATCACGCGCAAAGCCTACGGCGGCGCCTATGACGTGATGGCGTCCAAGCATCTGCGCGGCGACATCAACTACGCCTGGCCGTCGGCGGAGATCGCGGTGATGGGGCCGAAGGGTGCTGTGGAGATCATCTTCCGCGGCGACATCGGCGACACCGCCAAGATCGAGGCGCGCACCGAGGAGTACCGGCAGAAGTTCGCCAACCCGTTCGTGGCGGCGTCGCGCGGCTACATCGACGACGTCATCATGCCGCACGGCACCCGCCGGCGCGTCATCAAGGCGCTGTCCATGCTGAAGAACAAGCAGCTCCAGAACCCCTGGCGCAAGCACGACAACATCCCGCTCTGAAGGCGCGCCGCCCCATGACGACCCTGTTCTCAAAGATCCTAATCGCGAACCGCGGCGAGATCGCCTGCCGCGTCATCCGCACGGCGCGCCGCCTGGGCATCAAGACGGTCGCCGTCTATTCGGACGCCGACAGGAACGCCCTGCACGTCGAGATGGCCGACGAGGCCGTCCATATCGGCGCCGCCCCCTCGGCGCAGAGCTACCTGCTGATCGACCGCATCGTCGACGCCTGCAAGAAGACCGGCGCCCAGGCCGTCCATCCCGGCTACGGCTTCCTGTCGGAGAAGCGCGAGTTCCAGGAGGCGCTGGCCGCGGCCGGGATCGCCTTCATCGGCCCGGACGCCCACGCCATCCAGGCCATGGGCGACAAGATCGAGTCGAAGAAGCTGGCCAAGGCCGCCGGCGTCAGCACGGTGCCCGGCTATCTGGGCGTCATCGCCGACGACAGCGAGGCTGTGACCATCGCCCGCGACATCGGCTACCCGGTGATGATCAAGGCGTCGGCCGGCGGCGGCGGCAAGGGCATGCGCGTGGCCTGGAACGACGAGGAGGCCCGCGAAGGCTTCCGCTCGGCCCAGAACGAGGCGCGCTCCTCCTTCGCCGACGACCGCGTCTTCGTCGAGAAGTACATCCAGCAGCCGCGCCACATCGAGATCCAGGTGTTGGCGGACGGGCAGGGCACGGCCCTGTATTTGGGCGAGCGCGAATGCTCGATCCAGCGCCGTCACCAGAAGGTCATCGAAGAGGCGCCGTCGCCCTTCCTCGACGCCGCCACCCGCAAGGCGATGGGCGAGCAGGCCGTGGCCCTGGCCCGCGCCGTGGATTACAAGTCCGCCGGCACGGTCGAGTTCATCGTCGATGCCGAGCGCAACTTCTACTTCCTGGAAATGAACACCCGCCTCCAGGTGGAGCATCCGGTCACCGAGCTGGTCACCGGCCTCGACCTCGTCGAGCTGATGATCCGCGTCGCGGCGGGCGAGAAGCTGACGCTCAAGCAGGAGGATATCCACCTGCACGGCTGGGCCATCGAGTCCCGCGTCTACGCCGAGGACCCGTTCCGCAACTTCCTGCCCTCCACCGGCCGGCTGACCCACTACCGTCCGCCGTCGGAGGACCCGCATGTCCGCGTCGACACCGGCGTCTACGAGGGCGGCGAGATCTCCATGTACTACGACCCCATGATCGCCAAGCTGTGCAGCTGGGGTTCGACGCGCGACGCCGCCATCGCCCGCATGCGCGAGGCGCTGGACCAGTATTACATCCGCGGCGTCAGCCACAACATCCCGTTCCTCGCCTCGCTGATGGCCAACCAGCGCTTCGTCGAAGGCCGGCTGACCACCAACTTCATCGCCGAGGAATACCCGACCGGCTTCCACGCCTCCGACCTGCCGCCGGAGGAGCCGGCGGTCCTGATCGCCGTCGCCGCGGTGATCCATCGCTGCCTGAACGACCGCGACATCCAGATCTCCGGTAAGATGCCGGGCAACAAGGTCCGGGTGCGCGACGACTGGGTCGTGGTGATGGACGGCACGCAGCACCCGGTCCATGTCCGCCCGACGGACGGCAGCCCGCAGCGCATCGGCTACACCGTCGATTTCGAGGGCAGGCACCATGTGGTGTGGAGCGACTGGACGCTCGGCCAGCCGCTGTTCCGCGGCACGGTGAACGGCGCGCATGTCTGCGTCCAGGTGGACCGCGTCGGCGTCGGCTACCGCCTGTCCCACTCCGGCAGCCAGGCGCTGGTCAAGGTGCTGACGCCGAACGCCGCGCGGCTCGACGCGCTGATGCCGGTGAAGGCGCCGCCGGACATGTCGAAGTTCCTGCTGTCGCCGATGCCCGGCCTGCTCGTCTCGGTCGCGGTGACCGAGGGGCAGGAGGTCAAGGCCGGCGAGGTGCTGGCCGTGGTCGAGGCGATGAAGATGGAAAACATCCTGCGCGCGGCGCAGGATGGCACGGTGTCCAAGGTGCACGCGACGCCCGGCTCCAGCCTGGCGGTCGATCAGAAGATCCTGGAGTTCGCGTGAGCCAAGCGGGCTCCGACATATAGGGAAAGGTAAGGACGATGGCTTTCGCAAACACGCTGACGCAGCGTGCCGCTTCGCTTCTCGAGACGGTCGCCCCGCGGGGCGGCCTGCTCACCGCCGCCACCGCGGCGGTTCTGGGCAGCCTGCTCCTGGCCGCCTCGGCCAAGGTGCAGGTGCCCTTCTGGCCGGTTCCGATGACGATGCAGAGCATGGTCGTCATCCTGCTCGGCATGGCTTACGGCAGCCGCCTCGCCACGGCGACGGTTCTGCTGTACCTGCTGGAAGGCCTCGCCGGTCTGCCGGTCTTCGCCGGTCCGGGCGCCGGCCCGGCCTACATGGCCGGCCCGACCGCCGGGTACCTGCTGGGCTTCGTCCTGGCCGCCGGCGTCACCGGCTGGCTGGCCGAGCGCGGCTGGGACCGCAGCCCGCTCAAGGCCGTCGGCGCCCTGGCGATCGGCCATGCCCTGCTGTTCGTTCCGGGCGTGGCCTGGATGGCCGTCCTGTTCGGCGGCGAGAAGGCCGTCGCTCTGGGCCTGACGCCGTTCCTGGCCGCCACGGTCCTGAAGACCGCGCTGGGTGCCGCGATCATGCAGGCCGCCTGGAAGGTCGTCGCCCGCCGGTCGCAGGGCTGAGGGTAGGGGAGCTTGCTTGCCCCCACCCTAACCCTCCCCCGCGCAGCGGGGGAGGGCCGGGGTGGGGGCAAGTGACTCATCCATTTCATTGATCGTTTCAAATCATTCGAACCAAGAAGCCGTGTCGAGGAGACGTCCCATGAGCGAGTTCCCGAAGAAGACCCAGGCCGACTGGCAGACCCTGGCCGCCAAGGACCTGGGCGCCAACGGGACGCTCGAAGACCTCGTCTGGAAGACTCCGGAAGGGCTGGACGTCAAGGCCCTCTACACCGCCGACGATCTGGAAGGGCTGGAGCTGGACAGCCTGCCCGGCTTCCCGCCCTTCACCCGCGGCCCGCGCGCCACGATGTACGCGGTGAAGCCCTGGACCATCCGCCAGTACGCCGGGTTCTCGACCGCCGAGGACTCCAACGCCTTCTACAAGGCGAACCTGAAAGCCGGGCAGATGGGCCTGTCGGTCGCCTTCGATCTCGCCACCCACCGCGGCTATGACAGCGACCACCCGCGCGTGGTCGGCGACGTGGGCAAGGCCGGCGTGGCCATCGACAGCGTCGAGGACATGAAGATCCTCTTCGACGGCATCCCGCTCGACAAGATGTCGGTGTCGATGACCATGAACGGCGCGGTGCTGCCGATCCTCGCCGGCTACATCGTCGCCGCGGAGGAGCAGGGTGTCAGTCAGGACAAGCTGAGCGGGACCATCCAGAACGACATCCTCAAGGAGTTCATGGTCCGCAACACCTACATCTACCCGCCCGAACCCTCGATGCGGATCATCGCGGACATCATCGAGTACACGGCGCTGAACATGCCGAAGTTCAACTCGATCTCGATTTCCGGTTACCACATGCAGGAGGCCGGGGCGACCGCGGTGCAGGAGTTGGCCTTCACCATCGCCGACGGCCTCGAATATGTCCGCGCCGCCATGTCCAAGGGGCTGCCGGTCGACAAGTTCGCGCCGCGCCTGTCCTTCTTCTTCTCCATCGGCATGAACTTCTTCATGGAGATCGCCAAGCTGCGCGCCGCGCGCCTGCTCTGGTCGACCCTGATGAAGCAGAAGTTCGACCCGAAGGACGCCCGCTCGCTGGCCCTGCGCACCCACTGCCAGACCTCCGGCGTCAGCCTGACCGAGCAGGACCCTTACAACAACGTCATCCGCACCACCATCGAGGCGATGGCCGCCGTGCTGGGCGGCACCCAGTCGCTGCACACCAACGCCTTCGACGAGGCGCTGGGCCTGCCGACCAAATTCTCCGCCCGCATCGCCCGCAACACCCAGCTCATCATCGCCGAGGAGTCGGGCGTCACCAACGTGGTCGATCCGCTGGGCGGCTCCTACTACATCGAGAATCTGACCCACAGCCTCGCCAACGCCGCGCTCGACCTCATCAACAAGGTCGAGGATCTGGGCGGCATGACCAAGGCGGTGGACAGCGGCATGCCCAAGCTGCTGATCGAGGAGGCCGCCGCCCGCCGGCAGGCCCGCGTCGACCGCGCCGAGGAGGTGATCGTCGGCGTCAACAAGTACCGTCCGGAGAACCCCGAGATGGTCGACGTGCTGGACATCGACAACACGGCGGTCCGCGAATCCCAGATCGCCCGACTGAACAGCGTGCGCGCCAACCGCGACGACGCCAAGTGCCGCGCCGCCCTGGAGGCCCTGACCAAGGCCGCCACGGAGAAGTCCGGCAACCTGCTCGCCCTGGCGGTGGAGGCCACCCGCGCCCGTGCCACGGTCGGCGAGATTTCCGACGCGCTGGAGAAGGCCTTCACCCGCCATGTCGCGGTCATTCGCTCCGTCTCTGGCGTCTACGGCGCCGCCTATGAGGGCGACGAGGGCTTCAAGAGGATCCAGGAGGAGGTGTCCGCCTTCGCCGCCGAGGAGGGCCGCCGCCCGCGCATCCTCGTCGTGAAGATGGGACAGGACGGGCACGACCGTGGCGCCAAGGTCATCGCCACCAGTTTCGCCGACATTGGCTTCGACGTGGACATCGGGCCGCTGTTCCAGACCCCGGAGGAGGCTGCCCGTCAGGCGGTGGAGAACGACGTGCACGTCATCGGCGTGTCGTCCCAGGCCGCCGGCCACAAGACGCTGGTCCCGCAGCTGGTCGAGGAGCTGCGCCGCCAAGGCGCCGGGGACATCCTGGTTGTCTGCGGCGGCGTGATCCCCCCGCAGGACTACGACTACCTCTACAAGGCGGGCGCCGCCGCCATCTACGGCCCCGGCACCAACATCCCGAAGGCCGCCTCCGACATCCTGGCCATCCTGCGCAAGCAGAAGGCCGCGGCGTAGAGCGGCGCCAGCACTTTTCCCTCCCCCGCCCAGCGGGGGAGGGCTAGGGTGGGGGCTCCTTCAAGAACGCGCTCCACTTCCCTTGTCCATCACCGCCGAAACCGACCTCTACGCCCCCGTCAAAGCCTTCCTCGAAGCCCAGGGCTACGATGTGAAGGCCGAAATCCATGGCTGCGACCTCGTCGCGGTGCGCGGGGCCGAGCCGCCGCTGATCGTCGAGCTGAAGAAGCGCTTCACCCTGGACCTGCTGCTTCAGGGGGTCGACCGGCTCGCCCTGACCGACACCGTCTATCTCGCCGTGCCGCAGCCGGGGCGCAAGGCCAGCGGTGCATCGCCCCACGACAGCGGGGTGCGCAAGCTCTGCCGGCGGCTGGGCGTCGGGCTGCTGATCGTCGACATCGGCCGGGCCGCTGGGCATGAGGTGGAGGTTCTGCTCGACCCCGTTCCCTACAGCCCGCGCAAGGACAGGACGCGCGCCGCCCGCCTGCTGGGAGAGCATACGCGGCGCCGCGGCGATCCCAACCGGGGCGGCTCCACCCGCGTGCCGATCGTCACCGCCTACCGTCAGGACGCGCTGCGCTGCGCCCGGCTGTTGCAGGCCGGGCCGCTGTCGCTGAAGGCGCTGCGCGCGGCCGGGGCACCGAAGGACGCCGCGGCCATCCTTCAACGCAACGTCTATGGCTGGTTCGAGCGCATCGCCAAGGGCACCTATGGGCTGAGCGAGGCCGGCGTCCAGGGTGTGGAGACCTTCGCCCACGCGCTCGCCGCCGAATAGGCGTGCTTTACCGTGCCGTCGCGCACCAACGCCGCCAGAGCGTGCGGAAGGCGGCCTCATAGGCGCGGGCCAGCGCCGGAACGTCGCCCAGCGGAGAGGACATGACACGGCTCCGCAGACCCGCGCGCAAGGTGGCCAGCGCGTCGAGGTCGCCGGCCAGCGCCACCGCGCGGGCGGCGTAGGCGTCGGCATCGGGCGCGATCAGCTCGGACAGTCCGGCCGAGACCATCATCGCGGATCCCACCCGCGCGATTCCCAGGTCCCGGAGACGGCCCGCCGGCACGATCACCGGTACCCCCATCCACAGCGCCTCGCAGGTCGTGGTGTGGCCGTTGTAGGGGTAGGGGTCCAGTCCGATGTCCATGTCGTTGTAGTCGGCGAGGTTGGCGTGGATGCCGGCCGGCGGGCGGCGAAGCTCCAGCCGGTCCGAGGCCACGCCGTGGCAGGCGAACAGCGCCGTCAGGTGGGCGCGCGAGGCCGGATCGCGCATCGCCTTGTACTTCAGCAGCAGACGGGAGTTCGGGACGGCCCTCAGCACGCCCGCCCACAGGGCCGCCGTTTCCTCGGTGATCTTGCTGAGGTTGTTGAAGGAGCCGAACGTGATGAAGCCGTTGCGCGACGCCGGCAGCGGACCGACCTCCGGCGCTTCGGGCGGTCCCTGATAGGCCCAGGAGAAGCGGGGCAGCCGCAGCAGCGGCTCGGCGTAATGGGCCTCTTCCCCCGGCGGGGCAAGCAGGGCGTCGGTGATGCAGGCGTCGAAGCGGTCGATGCCGGTCGTCACGATGTTCACCGCCGTGGTCACCTGCACCGGCGCCGGGCGCCGGGTGAAGACGCCCAGCCGGTTGCCCGCGGTGTGGGAGGCCAGATCCACCAGAATGTCCACCCCGTCCTGCCGGACCCGGACGGCCAACTCCTCCTCGGTCAGGGCGGCCGCGTCGCACCAACGGTCGGCCAGGGCGCGGAAGCGCTCCGTCTTGGCGTCGGGGGCGGTGGCGGTCGAATAGAAGAACAACTCCACCAGCGACCGGTCGAAGGCGCGGAACAGCGGCTCCATGTAGAAGGAGAAGGCGTGGTTGCGGAAGTCGCCGGACACCAGTCCGACGCGCAGGCGGCGGTCCGGGTCGGGTTCGTTGGCTGGGCGCGGCAGGGGCTCTGCCACGGCGAAACGCTCCGCCCAGCGCCGTGATTCCTCCAGCAAACCCGCACCGTCCTGACCGTTGCGGTAGAGCAGAGCGCACAGGTATCGGCTGCGCGCGTCGCGGTCGTCGGGGTCGAGCCGGACAGCCCGTTGGAGCAGCGGCAGCGATTCCTCCACCCGTCCCATCAGACCCAGCGCCCCGGCGAGGTTGCTGAACGCACCCGCGTGGCCAGGATGCAGCGCGAGCGCCCGCCGCGCCGCCTCGGCCGCCGCGCCGTAGCGTCCCAAGGTCTCGCAGGCGGCGGACAGGTTGACCCAGCCCTCCACATGGCCCGGCTGCACGGAAAGCGCCCGCCGGCAGGCTGTGGCGCCGTCCGCGGTGCGACCGGTCTCGTCGAGCAGCAGGCCGAGGTTGCTCAGGGCTTCGGCGTGGCCGGGGGCGAGCGCCAGCGTATGGCGGAATTCCCGCATCGCTCCGCTCCGGTCACCCAGCGCATAGAGCGCCGCCGCGCGGTCGAAGCGGATGCCCGCATCCTCCGGCAGCAGCCCCACCGACCGTTCCAGGAGCGCTGCGGCCTCCGCACGCCGCCCGGCGTCGCGGTGGGGGCGCGCCATGATCTGCAGCAGCAGGGCGGCGCGTCCCGCGGCGCGGTGGTCGCCGGGCATCAGCCGCACCGCGCGCTCCAGCGCCGTGACCGCCGCTTCGCGCAAATGGATGCCGCCATGGGGCAGGGCGTTGCCGAAGCGGTACCAGCCCTCCGCCGCATCGGGGGCCAGCGACAGAGCGCGGCGATGGGCGGCGGCGGCCCGCTCCGGCTGCCCCGCGGCGTCGAGGATGTTGGCGAGGTTGGCGGGATAATCCGCCGCGTCGGGGCGCAGCGCCATGGCCTCGCCGATCAGCGCCGCGGCCTGTTCCACGCGCCCGGCCTGCCCGCACAGCACGCCCAGCAGGTGGCGGGCGTCGGCCTGCTCGGGGGCGGCCTCCAGGATGCGCCCGTACAGGATCTCCGCCTCCGCCAACCGCCCGTTCATGTGGTGGTCGAGCGCGGCGGCGAGGGCTTCGGCTATGGTCGCCAGGGCGGGCCTCCGGTGTACATGGGGCGGGCGGATCAGATGGCTTTTTCGCCCATCGCGGTCCCGCCGTCCACCGTCCGAAGAAAGGTCACTCCACGAAATCCTCGCGGCTGAGGCCGTAGCGCTTCAGCTTGTCGTAGAAGGTCTTGCGCGGAATGTTCAGCGCCTCGATGGCGGCCTTCACGCTGCCTTTGCAACGGGCCAACTCGCTTTCGATCAGGCTCTTCTCGAACAGGTCCACCTGCTCCGCCAGCGACAGGCCGCTGCGGCCCGCCGCCATCGCCGGAGCGGCGCCGCCCACCGCGGACAGCGCGTCGTCCAGCCCCAGCACGAAGCGGTCGGCGGCGTTGCGCAGCTCGCGGACGTTGCCGGGCCAGTCGTGGGCCGCCAGCCGCTGCACCTGCGCCGGGCTGGGCGCGCGGGGCTCGCGGTTGTAGCGCGCGGCGGCCTGGAGGACGAAATGCTGGAACAGCAGGGGGATGTCATCGCGGCGGTCGCGCAGCGGCGGGATGGTCACCACGACGACATTGAGCCGGTAATAGAGATCCTCGCGGAACTTGCCCTCGCTGGCCGCCTTGCGCAGGTCGACCTTGGTCGCGGCGACGACGCGCAGGTCCACGGGGATCAGCTCGTTCGAGCCGAGCGGCTCCACCACCCGCTCCTGGATCACGCGCAGCAGCTTGACCTGGAGCGAGAGCGGCATGCTCTCGATCTCGTCGAGGAAGAGCGTGCCGCCGCTGGCGTGCTCGATGCGCCCGACGCGGCGCTTGCCGGCCCCGGTGAAGGCCCCGGCCTCGTGCCCGAACAGCTCGCTCTCGAAGATCGCCTCGGGCATGGCGCCGCAGTTCAGGGCGACGAAGGGGTGCTTGCGCCGGCCGCTGCCGGCGTGGAGGGCGCGGGCGACCATCTCCTTGCCGGTGCCGGTCTCGCCCAGCACCAGAACGTCGGCGTCGGTGTCGGCCACCGCGGCGATGGCGCCGCGCAGCCGCTCGATCCCCGGCGTCCGCCCGACGATGGGCGAGGTCTCCCCGGCGGGCAACCCGGCCAGCTGGTCGCGCAGGCGCCGGTTCTCCAGCACAAGCCGGCGCTTCTCCACCGCGCGCCGCGTCACCTCGACCAGCCGGTCGGAGGGGAAGGGCTTTTCCAGGAAATCGTAGGCGCCGCGCCGCATCGCCTCCACCGCCATCGGCACGTCGCCGTGGCCGGTGATCAGGATGACCGGCAGTTCGGGGTCGAGCGCGAGGGCGCGCTCCATCAGCTCCAGCCCGTCGATCTGCGGCATGCGCACGTCGGTGACCAGGGCGCCCGGCCAGTCGCGGCCGAGATGGCGCAACGCGCGCTCCGCCCCGTCGCAAGCGGTGACGTCGAAGCCCGCCAGTTCCAGCGCCTGCTGCCCGGCGAGACGGACGGACCGCTCGTCGTCCACGAAGAGGACGGAGCCGCCCGGGGCGATGCTGCCGGTCGTCATGTCTGGATATCCCTGCGCTTGAGGCGGATGGTGAAGAGGGCGCCGCCCTCCGGATGGTTGGCGGCGGTCAGGCTGCCGCCGAAATCCTCGACGATGCCGTGGCTGATCGACAGGCCGAGGCCGAGCCCGTCGCCCGCCTCCTTGGTCGTGAAGAAGGGCACGAACATGCGCGGCAGGTCGGCCTCCGCGATGCCGGGGCCGCTGTCGCGGACGGTCAGCACCGCCTCCTCCCCCTCCGCGGCCAGAGCGATGCGGACATGGCGGTGGGGGGAGGCGCGCATGGCGTCGGCGGCGTTGCCGATCAGGTTGACCAGCACCTGCTGCAACCGCACGTCCTCGCCGGTGACCAGCAGGGGGCCGGGCGGCAGATCGGTGTCCACCGTCACGGACTCGCGGCGCAGCCGGGCCTCCAGCAGGGCCAGCGCCTGTCCGATGGCGGCAGCGGCGGAGACGGCACCCAGCGTGCCCGAGGCGCGCCGGGCGAAGCCCTTCAGGCTGCGGGTGATGGCGGCCATGCGGTCGGTCAGGTCGGCGATCTCCGCCAGATTGTCGCGCACCGCGTCCGGCCGTCCGCGCTCCAGCAGAACCACCGCGTTGTCGGCGAAGCTGCGGATGGCGGCGAGCGGCTGGTTGATCTCGTGGGCCATGGCCGCCGACATCTGGCCCAGCGCCGCCAGCTTGGCCGCCTGGGTCAGCTCGTTCTCGGTGGCGCGCAGTTCCGCCGTGGCGGCGGCCACGCGGCGCTCCAGCTCGGCCCGCGCCTCCTCCTGGAGGGCCAGCCGCTCCACGAGGTTGAGGCGGCGCTGGGCCAGCGCGTGGCCGGTCAGGGCGGCCAGCGCCACCACCGCGGCGGCGAGCAGCCCGGCCTGCTGGGCGCGGGTGGCGACCGGGGCGAGGCTGGTCAGGGCGTGGATCGTCCAGTCGCCGCCGGGCACCGCGGCGGATTGCAGGAGGTAGCGCCGCTCCGCGTTGCCCTCCCTCAGCGTGATGCGGTCGGATGCCCCGCCGAAGGCCCAGGGCAGGGTGGGGATCTCCTCGGTCGCGGGGACCGCCGCCGCGGGCAGCGTGACCGGCAGGCGGCGGGGCAGGGCGTTGTAGCGCCAGCCCTCGACGTTGGTGATGAAGACGACGCCGTCGCGGTCGGAGACCAGAACCTTCTCCTGGCCGTGCGACCAGGCGCGTTCCAACTCCTGGAAGCCGACCTTCAGGACCACAACGCCGGCTGGCCGGCCGCCCGGCCGCCCATCTGTGCGGTTTTCCGCCACCACCCGCTGCGCCGTGTAGTAGCCGGGGACGAGCGAGGTGGTGCCGAGCGCGAAATGATGTCCTTCCCCCCGCTCCATGGCCGACTGGAAATAGGGGCGGTAGCTGAAATTCTGCCCGACGAAGCTGGGCGAGGCGTTCCAGTTGCTGGCCGCGACGGTGGTGCCCGCCCCGTTCATCACATAGAGGGCGGACGCATTCAGCGTCGCCGCGATGGCCTCCAGCTTGCGGTTCAGGCGGTCCACCCGCTCCGGGCTGGGGTCGCGCAGCAGGTCGGCGACCTCCTGGTCGCGGGCGAGCACCATCGGCACGGCGGCGTGCCGCTCCAATTCCGTGCGCAGGTTGGATTCGTACAGCGACAGTTGCGCCGACCCCTGTTCGCGCAGGGATTCGCCGGCATTGTCCGCCGCCAGGCCCGCGGCCACCGCCGCCGCCAGCGGCATGCCGACGACCAGCACGGCCAGCATCACCCGCCGCGGACGGGCGAACAGGAGGGGCATCCGCCGGGCAACCCAGTCGCGGCTTTGCGAAAATGTCCAGCGGGTGGGGGCGATCCTAACCAACGGTCCTCAATCCATGCTGCGCCGCAACAAGGCATCGCAATGTGCGGATTTTCGCACATGGATTCCGCCCCTGTCGTGCGGATTCTGACCCACGCGTTCCGTCAGAGCGCTGCGATTGCTCGTTTTTACTTTTGGCACACCGTTTGCTTTGACAAGGGCATGACGGGCAGGCCGCCGACCGCGAGACAAGAGCGGCAGCCCATTTCAGGAACGCCACGAGGAGACGAACATGCACGCCCAAGGGCAGCCCCAGAAAAAGCCATTCTACACGAACCTGACGGTTCAGGTTCTGACCGCGATCACCATCGGCATTCTGCTCGGCCATTTCTATCCGGCCCTTGCGGTGCAGATGAAGCCCCTGGGCGACGTCTTCATCAAGATGATCAAGATGGTCATCGGCCCTATCGTTTTCCTGACCGTGGTCACCGGCATCTCCTCGATCGGCGACATGAAGAAGGTCGGCAAGGTCGGCGGCAAGGCGATCCTGTACTTCGAGATCGTCACCACCTTCGCCCTAGGACTCGGCCTGCTGGTCGTCAATCTGGTGAAGCCGGGCTCGGGAATGAACATCCAGGCCGGCTCGCTGAAGGCTGATGCCGTCGCCAAATACGCGACCGAGGCGCAGAACCACACGACCATCGACTTCCTGGTCAACATCGTCCCGGACAACGTCATCGGCGCCTTCGTCAAGGGCGACATGCTGCAGATCCTGTTCTTCGCGGTGATCTTCGGCGTCGCGCTGTCCGCCATGGGCCAGAAGGGCAAGGTGGTCGAGGACATGTTCGAGAAGGTGTCGCACGCCCTGTTCGGCGTCATCGGCATCCTGATGCGCGTCGCCCCGCTGGGTGCGTTCGGCGCGATGTCCTTCACCATCGGCAAGTACGGCGTGTCGTCGCTGACCTCGCTCGGCCAGCTGATGGCGGCGGTCTACATCACGATGGCGCTGTTCGTCTTCGTCGTGCTGGGCAGCATCGCCCGCCTGTACAACTTCAGCCTCCTGACCTTCCTGCGCTACATCAAGGACGAGCTGCTGATCGTGCTCGGCACCTCCTCGTCGGAGTCCGTGCTGCCGCGCATGATGGAGAAGATGCAGAAGTTCGGCTGCTCCAAGCATGTCGTCGGCCTCGTCATCCCCACCGGCTACTCGTTCAACCTGGATGGCACCTCCATCTACCTGTCGATGGCCGCGATCTTCATCGCCCAGGCCTTCAACATCGACCTGACGATCTGGCAGCAGCTGACCATCCTCGGCCTGCTGATGCTGACCTCGAAGGGTGCGGCTGCGGTTACCGGCGGCGGCTTCGTGACGCTGGCGGCCACCCTGTCGGCCACCGGCCATCTGCCGATCGAAGGTCTGGCGCTGCTGCTCGGTGTGGACCGCTTCATGTCGGAAGCCCGCGCCATCACCAACCTGATCGGCAACGGCGTCGCCACCATCGTGGTCGCCAAGATGGAAGGCGAGTTCGACGAGAGCAAGGCGGTCGCCGAATACCAGGAGCACTTCAAGGAACCGGCTCTGGCCCGCATCTGACGCGGGTCCGGCCTCCCGTTCCAGGGGGTGAAAAGGAGGGGGCGGTCCGCCGCGGGCTGCCCCTTTCCCATTCCGGTGCCCGGACAATTCGGGTATAAGCCGGAGGGGAAACAGTTCGTCGTTCGGCAAATTAACTGAAATCAAGTTAAAAGGGGAGAGGACGTATGTCCGGCGACTTCGACGCGATGGCGCTTGAGTACCACCGGAATCCGAAGCCCGGTAAGTTGGCGATCGTCGCCACCAAGCCCATGGCGAACCAGCGCGACCTCGCGCTGGCCTACTCGCCGGGCGTGGCAGCGGCGTCCAGCGCCATCGCCGCCGACCCGGCCCAGGCCGCGGAGCTGACGGCCCGCGCGAACCTCGTCGCGGTCATCACCAACGGCACGGCGGTGCTGGGCCTGGGCGACATCGGTCCGATGGCCGCCAAGCCCGTTATGGAGGGCAAGGCCGTCCTCTTCAAGAAGTTCGCCGGCATCGACTGCTTCGACCTGGAGCTGAACGAGAAGGACGTCGACGGTCTGGTCGACACCATCGTCCGGCTGGAGCCGACCTTCGGCGCCATCAACCTGGAAGACATCGCCGCCCCCGCCTGCTTCGAGGTGGAGCGCCGCTGCCGCGAGCGGATGAAGATCCCGGTCTTCCACGACGACCAGCACGGCACCGCCATCGTGGTGGGTGCGGCCGTCCTGAACGGGCTGAAGCTGGTCGGCAAGGACATCTCCACCGTCAAGGTCGTCTCCACCGGCGGCGGGGCCGCGGGCATCGCCTGCCTGGACCTGATGCTCAGCCTTGGCGTCAAGCGCGAGAATGTCTGGCTGGTCGACCGCATCGGCGTGGTCCACAAGGGCCGCAACGAGGAGATGAACCCCTACAAGGACGCCTACGCGCAGGAGACGGACGCCCGTGTTCTGAACGACGTCATCGACGGGGCGGACATCTTCCTCGGCCTGTCTGGCGCCAAGGTGCTGAAGCCGGAGATGCTGGTCCGCATGGCGGACAAGCCGCTGGTGCTGGCGCTGGCCAACCCGGAGCCGGAGATCATGCCGGACGTTGCCCGGCAGGCCCGCCCCGACGCGATCATCGCCACCGGCCGCTCGGACTTCCCCAACCAGGTCAACAACGTCCTCTGCTTCCCCTTCATCTTCCGCGGCGCGCTCGACGTGGGCGCGACGACGGTGAACGAGGAGATGAAGATCGCCGCCACCCACGCCATGGCCAGCCTTGCCCAGGCCGAGCCGTCGGACGTGGTGGCCGCCGCCTATGTCGGCGAGAACCTGCGCTTCGGCCCGGACTACATCCTGCCGAAGCCCTTCGACCCGCGTCTGGTGATCGAGGTGTCCTCGGCGGTCGCCAAGGCCGCCATGGAGTCGGGCGTGGCGACGCGGCCGATCGTCGATTTCCGCGCCTACCGCGACAGCCTCGGCCAGTATGTCTTCCGCTCCGGCCTCGTCATGAAGCCGGTCATCACCAAGGCGAAGGCGGCGCCCAAGCGCATCGTCTACGCCGAGGGCGAGGAGCCGCGCGTCCTGCGCTGCGCCCAGGTGGTGGTGGACGACGGCATTGCCCATCCGGTCCTGCTCGGCCGCGCCGACGTGATCGAGCGGACGATCGCCGACATGGGCCTGCGCATCCGCATCGGCAAGGACGTGGAGGTGATCGAAGCCGCCCGTGACCTGCGCTGCCACAACTACGCCGAGGTCTACCGGCAGCTCATGGGTCGCCGCGGCGTGTCGCCGGCCAACGCGCTGAACGTCGTGCGCACCCAGCCGAGCGTCTTCGGCGCGCTGATGGTCCGCCGGGGCGAGGCCGACGGTATGGTCTGCGGCACCTCGGGCCGCTACGGCGACCATTTCAACCACGTCATGGACGTGATCGGCCTGCGCAAGGGCGTGAAGGTCGCCGGCGCGATGAACGGTCTGATCTCGCAGAAGGGCACGCACTTCATCTGCGACACCTACGTCAACCCCGACCCGACCGCCGAGCAGGTGGCCGAGATCGCCCGGCTGGCGGCGGAAGAGGTGAAGCGCTTCGGCATCGAGCCGAAGGTGGCGCTGCTTTCCCACTCCAACTTCGGCAGCGCGGACACCCCGTCGGCGCGCAAGATGCGGCTGGCCTACCAGCTCATCGCCGAGGAGAACCCCGACCTGGAGGTGGACGGCGAGATGCACGCCGACGCCGCCCTGTCGGAGGTGCTGCGCAAGGGCGTGCTGCCCGACAGCCGCCTGAAGGGCGAGGCGAACCTGCTGGTCATGCCGACCCTGGACGCCGCCAACATCGCCTTCAACATGCTGAAGATCATGGCCGACGCGCAGAATGTCGGGCCGATGCTGCTGGGCGCCGCGCGTCCCGTGCACATCGTGACCCCGTCGGTGACCACGCGCGGTCTGGTCAACATGACGGCGGTGGCGGTGGTCGACGCCCAACTCGCCGCCCCGGTCAACGCCGCCCCGCGTCCCCCGGCGCTGCAGGACGGCGAGGACTGAGCAACCGCGACCGCGGGGCCGGACGGTGCTTGCACCGCTCCGGTTCCGCGGGCCACTCTGCCGGGATGAGTCCCGACGCCCCTTCCCGCGATGACCTGTCCTCCCTGACGGCGTCGGCCGCCCGCCATCACGCCGAAGGCCGGCTGGCCGAGGCGGTGACCGCCTACACCGACGCCTTGCGGCTGGATCGCCGCAACCCGGCGCTGCTCTACGGCTTCGGGCTGGTGCTGCGCGATCTCGGACAGATGGACGGGGCCGCCACATGCTTCGAGGCGGCCTTCGCCCTTGATCCCCGGTTCGTGGACGCGGCCGACAGCCTTGGCACCTTGCGCGCCGGCCAGGGCCGTTTCGCCGAGGCCGAAGCCTGCCACCGCGCCGCTCTGGCCCACAGCGCCGACCGGGCGACGTTCTGGAACAATCTGGCCAACGCGCTGAGCCGGCAAGGCCGGGTCGTCGAGGCCCTGGCGGCGTGGCGGCGCGCCATCCTGCTCGACCCGGCCTTGCCGGAGGGGCTGTCCAACCTCGGCGGCGGGCTGCGCGACACCGAGCGGCTGGACGAGGCCGAGCGGGCGCACCGCCGCGCGCTGCGGCTGATGCCGGACGAGCCGCAGGCCAACAACAACTTCGGCCACGCGTTGCAGGCGCGGCTGCGCCATACGGAGGCGGCCCGCTGGTTCCGCCGTGCCCTGGCGCTCGACCCCGGTTACGCGGCGGCGCTCTGCAATCTCGGTCTGGCGGTTCAGCGCCTGAGCGACGACGGGCTGGCGGACCGTCTGTACGGGCGGGCGCTCCGCGTAAGTCCCGACTTGCCGCTGGCCCGGTTCAACCGCGGTCTGCTGCGGCTGGAGCGCGGCGAACTGGCGGAGGGTTGGGCCGGCTATGGCTGGCGCTTCGCGTCCGGTCAGGCCGGCGGGACGCGCCAGCCGCGGCTGCCGGCGTGGCGCGGCGAGGATCTGGCGGGCAAGCGCCTGCTGATCTGGGGCGAGCAGGGGGTGGGCGACACCATCCTGTTCTCCTCCCTCTGCGCGGAGGCCATCGCCCGCGCCCGTTCCGTGGTGATCGAAACCGACCGGCGGCTGGTGCCCCTGTTCGCCCGCTCCTTCCCCGCCGCGCTGGTCCGTTCCCGACGGAGCGACGCGGGCACCGTGCCCGATTGCGACCTGCACACGCCCATCGGTTCCCTGGCGCGGGTCTTTCGCCGCGACCTGTCCGCCTTCGCCGGTGCTGCTGGTGGCTGGCTGGCCCCCGACCCGGTTCGGGTGGCGTTCTGGCGTGACCGTGTCGCTGCGCTTGGCCCCGGCCTTCGCGTGGGGATCGGCTGGCGCAGCGCGCTGATGACCGAATCGCGCCGTGCCGCCTACAGCCGGCTCGACCAGTGGGGGGCTTTGTTCGCCGTGCCGGGCGTGGTGTTCGTCAACCTCCAGTATGGCGCGTGCGAGGCCGAGCGGGTTGCGGCGGAGGACCGGTTCGGCGTTGCCGTCCATCGTTGGGACGATCTCGACCTGACCGACGACTTCGATGGGACGGCGGCGCTGATGGCGAATCTGGATCTGGTGATCGCGCCCGCCACGGCGGTTGGAGAACTGGCGGCGGCGCTCGGCGTGCCGGTCTGGCGCTTTGGCGGGTCGGACTGGACCCAGCTCGGCACCGCGGTGCGCCCCTGGTTTCCGGCGCAGCGCCTGTTCCGGCCGCGCGGCGGGGAGGACCTCCAGGACGTGCTGAACCGGATGGCCGCACAACTCTCCCGGCGGCCTATCTGAAATTTCGGCGAAAAACAATTCGCAACTTTACGTGCTTTGCGGTAAAGTGGGGATCCAGCGATCCATTCGCGCTTCTCCGTTCGGGGGGCGCGCCTGATGGGAGAAGGTGCCATGTCTGACGGAATGGCCGGCGTCAACCAGATGGTCTCGGACCTCAACAAGTCCGTGTCCGCTGCCGTGGAACGCATGAACGCGCAGCGGGAGGCCGAAGCCGCCGCCGCCGCAAACGTGCAGGAATTCCGCAAGGACGTCCGCAAGTCCTCCGTCAACACCCCCGGCTTCGCCACGGACATGGGCGTTCTAGCCAAGAACGTGACCCGCCTCAACGTGGTCGGCGCGCTGGGCGCCGACGATCCCGTCGACTTCTACAAGTTCCGCGTGACGACCAAGGGCGAGGTGACGCTGGGGCAGGTCGGCGACGAGGGGCTGCGCGTCCAGGTGATGTCCAAGTTCGGCACGGTCGTGGCCGACAGCGACAAGAACACCGGCAAGAATTACGACGCCTTCAAGGGCATGATGCAGGGCGAGTACGAACTCGACCGCGGCGACTACACGCTGCGCCTGACGCGCGAGAAAGGGCAGTCCGCCAAGGACCCCAAGAACTACGCCATCCAGCTCAGCATGGGCAAATACACCCAGGATTACGACACGGTCGTCAAGGCGCCGAAGAAGGGCGAAAGCCCGTTCAACCTGTCCACTGGTCAGCAGGCCATGCTGGACGGGCTGAGCCAGGCGGCGGCGAGCCTGAATTCCATCCCCACCGGCCAGTCCGGCACGCAGAAGTTGCTCGGCAGCTTCAACATGTTCGTCTGATCGACTCCTGATTTCCACCAAGGACCGAAGCCCTTTCCCCACCCATGGGGGAAGGGCTTTTTCCATCCGGGGCCCATGGTCCGCCCCGCTCGGCGCTCCTCCTCCGGCGCACCCCGCAATCGGCGGACCTTTCGCCCGTGGGAAATGTTAAGCCAACGCTATGACCGCACCGGACCATCCGATCCTGCTCTGCCACGACTGTGGGGCGCCGCACGCCCTGCCGCCGGCCTTGCCCGGCCATCGCGCGGAATGCCACCGCTGCGGGGCGGTGCTGCGCCATTTCCGGACCGGCGGGCTGGGGCAGGCGGTCGCCCTCGCCATCGCCTCGACGATCCTGTTCGTCACCGCCAACCTGTTCCCCATCCTGACCTTCGAGCTGGAGGGGCGGGCGCAGACAGCGACCCTGCTCAGCGGCTCGGTGGCGCTGTGGGACGGCGGCTACGAGGTGCTGGGCGTCCTGGTCTTCTTCGTGCTGTTCCTGGCGCCGCTGGCGCAGGTGCTCGGCACGCTCTATGTCGTGATGCCGCTCGCCGCCGGGCGGACGGCGGCGCCGGGCGCAGCCTGGACCTTCCGGACGGTGGCGCGGCTGCGCCGCTGGGCGATGGCCGAAGTCTTCCTGCTCGGCCTGATCGTCGCCTATGTGAAGCTGTCCGATCTGGCGGAACTGGAGCCGGGGGCGTCGCTGGCCGCCCTGGTCGCCTTCATCCTGGTGCAGGTGTGGGGGGAGGCGTCGCTCAGCCCCTTCGAGGTGTGGGAGCGGATCGCGCCACAGACCCGCGTTGCCCAAACGGCCAACGCCGACCCGGAGCGGCTGACCGCCTGCCACGACTGCCATCAGGTGGTGGCCGGGGCCAATGGCGGTGAATCGCAGGGGGCCTGCCCGCGCTGTGGCGCCCGGCTGCACCACCGCAAGCCGAACAGCCTGCCGCGCGGCTGGGCGCTGATCTCCGCGGCGACGATCCTCTACATTCCGGCGAACCTGTTGCCGATCATGACGGTGGTCTATTTCGGCGCCGGCCAGCCCGACACCATCCTGTCCGGTGTGGAGGCGCTGATCGCGGCGGAGATGTGGCCGGTGGCCCTGCTGGTCTTCTTTGCCAGCATCACCGTGCCGGTGCTGAAGCTGATCGGGCTGGCCTATCTGCTGTGGACGGTGCAGCGGGGCTCGCCGAAGCGGCAGCGCGACCGCACGCGGCTCTACCGCCTGATCGAGGGGGTGGGGCGCTGGTCCATGGTGGACATCTTCATGATCTCGCTTCTGGCGGCCCTGGTTCAATTGGGCGCCATCGCCACCATCCACGCGGAGCTGGGCGCCGTCGCCTTCGCCGCGGTCGTCATCATCACCATGCTGGCGTCGGACTCCTTCGACCCGCGTCTGATCTGGGACGCGCCGCCCCGGCGGGCGCAGCGGCAGGATTCCTCCATGATTGATGCCCATGACTGATCCGAACCCCACGGTGGAGCCGGCCAGCCCGGTGATCCGCCGCCGCCGTGGCCTGCCGCTGATCTGGCTGGTGCCGCTGGTCGCCGCGCTGATCGGCGGCTGGCTGGCCTGGAAGACGCTGAACGAGCGCGGCCCGACCATCACCATCACCTTCGACACGGCGGAGGGGCTGGAACCGGGCAAGACCCGCGTGCGCTACCGCGATGTCGATGTCGGGACGGTGCAGGGTGTGGCGGTCTCGCCCGACCTGTCGAACGTCATCGTCTCCGTGCGCATGGTGAAGGGCGCCGCCTCCTATCTCAACGACCGGACGAGCTTCTGGGTGGTCAAGCCGCGGCTGGGCTTCGGCGGCGTGTCGGGCCTCGGCACGCTGATCTCGGGCGCCTACATCGGCATGGACCCGGGAACCGGCAACGGCGAGGCGCTCAGCGCCTTCCGCGGGCTGGAGGAGCCGCCGCTGATCCGGTCCAGCTCGCCGGGCCGGCGCTTCGCGCTTCGCGCCGATCGGCTGGGCGGGCTGGGGCCGGGGGCGCCGATCTACTACCGCGGCATCCAGGTCGGCGAGGTGGTCGGCTATGAATTCTCCCAGGACTGGCAGTCGCTGACCATCCCGGTCTTCATCCACGCCCCCTATGACCGGATCGTTCGGCCCAACACCCGCTTCTGGAACGCCAGCGGCCTGTCGGTGTCCATCGGGCCCGAGGGGCCGACGGTGGCGCTGGAATCGCTGCAATCTCTGGCGACCGGCGGCGTGTCCTTCGAGACTCCCGGCCTCGGCGGCCCCGGCGACAGTGGCGAGATCGCGGCGGAGGGCACGGACTTCCCCCTCTATGAGAGCCGCAACGCCGCCAGCGATGCCCGCTTCACCCGGCGGGTGCCCTTCCTGGTGCATTTCGACGGGTCGGTGCGCGGGTTGCATCCGGGGTCCGCGGTGGAGTTCCGCGGCATCCGTGTGGGCGAGGTGACCGACATCCGCCTCGACGTGGACCCGGTGACTGGCGAGGCCCGCATTCCGGTGACCCTGAACATCGAGCCGGAGCGGCTGGGCAGCGACCTGCCGGCGGCGCACGACACCGAGACCGCCTATGCCCGCATGAAGACGCTGGTGGAGCAGGGGCTGCGGGCGCAGTTGCGCACCGGCAACCTGCTGACCGGTGAGCTGATCGTGACGCTCGACCTGTTCCCGGACGCGCCCAAGGAAACACTGGTCCGCGGCGGTCCCTACCCGGAACTGCCCTCCCAGCCGAACGTGCTCGACACGGCGACCAAGACCGCCACCGACCTGATGAACGAGCTGGCTCGCGCGCCCATCGCCGAAACAGTGGTGGAACTGCGCTCGACCATCCAGAAGGCCGGTGCCCTGATCGGCTCGCCGGAGATCGCGCAGGCCGTCGGCTCGCTCAGCCGGTCGCTCGCCGAACTGGAAAAGACGACGCAGGCGCTGGGCAGCGAGGGCGAGCCGACCATCCGCGCCCTGCGCGACGTGGCGGAAAACACCTCCAAGCTGGTCCGGCAGGCCGAGAAGACGCTCAGCAGCGCGGACGGGCTGGTCAACTCGTCCCGCCCCGCGGTCAGCGACCTGCAGGGGCTGGTGCGCGAACTGACCGCCGCGGCCCGCTCCATCCGTGGCCTGACCGACTATCTCGAACGCCATCCCGAAGCCCTGATCCGGGGCAAACGCGGTTGAGGATTCCCATGGCTCTCGCTCGTCACACCCGTCGCCTGCTGCTGTGCGCCTCCGCTGTGGCCCTACTGGCCGCCTGCAGCACGCCGCCCAGCCGCTTCTACCATCTGGACGCCGTCGCGCCGGACACGGCACCCTCGGGCGCAGCTCCGTTGCGGGGCGCCGAGGCGCAGCGGCGCGTGATCGGGCTGGAAGGGGTGAAGGTCCCCGGCTATCTCGACCGGTCGGAGCTGGTGATGCGGGCGCCGGGCAACCGGCTGGTCGTCCGGGAGTTCGACCGCTGGGGCGGCCCCCTCGACGAGATGGTGACCCGAACGCTGCTGCGGAACCTCGAGACGGACCTGTCGGGGACGGAGGTCGTCGGCCTGCCGCTTCAGCGCGACTTCCCGCTGTCCCAGGTGGTCGAGGTGACGCTGGACCGCTTCGACGCGGCGGAGGACGGGCCGGCGGTTCTGGAGGCGCGCTGGCGCGTCTTCGACCAGGGCGGCGACCGGCTGCGCCGCCTGGGCCACACCGCGGCGCAGGAACCGGTGAGCGCGGCCGGCGATCCCGGTGCCGTCGCCGACGCGCTCAGCCGCACCCTGGCCCGCTTGGCGCAAGATATCGCAAGCGCGCTGCGCTGATCCCGGTCGTCTGTTTTAAAACGGGCGATCCAAATGAAAATAATCGATTCTCGATCGATTGTCTCAAATGCTGCGCTGCAAAAGCGGCGCATTCCATCAGTTTTTGTGACAGGACGTGACTTGGATGGTGCCCTGCGTATTTCGCAGAGATTGATTGATTGGGATCAATGTGGGCGGGGAGCTTTGAGCGCCTACTGATTGGGCAAGCGCGATGCTTGGCCGGGCGGGTCCGTCCGGTCGGGCGCCGCGCAACGTGGCGCGGCCCCCGCCGGGGAGGGCAGGGACCGCCGCAGACCAATAGAGGCGCGTCATGGATTCCCTGATGTTCGAACCGAAAATCCCCGTTGCCGAAGCCGAGACGCCGAACCCCTGGCGCGGTTTTGCGCCCGGTTCCTGGCGGACCACGGTCGATCTGCGCGATTTCATCGTGAAGAACGTCCGCCCCTACGGCGGCGACGGCAGTTTCCTCTCCCCGGCCAGCGACCGCACCCTGTCGCTGTGGAACAAGGTGCGCGATCTCCTGAAGGAGGAGCGCGCGGCCAAGGGCGGCGTGCTCGACGCCGACACGGAACTGGTGTCCTCCATCGTCAGCCACGCCCCCGGCTACATCGACCGGGAGCTTGAGGTCATCGTCGGGCTTCAGACGGACAAGCCGCTGAAGCGGTCGATCATGCCCTTCGGAGGCTGGCGCATGGTCAAGACGGGCCTGGAAGCCTACGGCTTCAAGCCCTCGCCCAAGCTGGACGACGTGTTCCCGGCGCTGCGCAAGACGCACAATGACGGCGTCTTCGACGTCTACACCGAGGAGATGCTGCGCTGCCGCAAGTCGGGCGTCATCACCGGCCTGCCGGACGCCTACGGGCGCGGGCGCATCATCGGCGACTACCGCCGGCTGGCGCTCTACGGCGCGACCTTCCTGATCGAGGATAAGAAGGCCCAGTACAAGAGCCTGGAAGTCGACCGCATCGACGAGAACACGCTGCGCCTGCGCGAGGAGATCACCGAGCAGATCCGCGCGCTCCGCGACCTCGTGACGATGGCGGCGTCCTACGGCTTCGACGTGTCGCGCCCGGCGACCAACGCCTTCGAGGCGGTGCAGTGGACCTACCTCGCCTATCTGGCAGCGGTGAAGGAGGCCAACGGAGCGGCCATGTCGCTCGGCCGCGTGTCGAGCTTCCTCGACGTCTACATCGAGCGCGACCTGCGCGAAGGCCGCCTGGACGAGGCGGGCGCTCAGGAACTGATCGACCAGTTCGTCATCAAGCTGCGCATGGTGCGTTTCCTGCGCACGCCGGAATACGACCAGCTCTTCTCCGGTGATCCGACCTGGGTGACGGAGTGCATCGGCGGCATGGCGCTCGACGGGCGCACGCTGGTGACCAAGGGCAGCTTCCGCATGCTCCATACGCTCCAGAATTTGGGTCCGGCGCCGGAACCGAACCTGACCGTTCTGTGGTCGGAAAGCCTGCCGGAGGGCTTCAAGAAGTTCTGCGCCGAGACGTCGATCAAGACCTGCTCGGTGCAGTACGAGAACGACGACCTGATGCGGCCCTTCTGGGGCGACGACTACGGCATCGCCTGCTGCGTCTCGGCCATGCGCATCGGCAAGCAGATGCAGTTCTTCGGCGCCCGCGCCAACCTCGCCAAGACGCTGCTCTACGCCATCAACGGCGGCCGCGACGAGGTCTCCGGCGAGCAGGTCGGCCCGGCCTTCGCGCCGATCACCGGCGACGTGCTCGACCACGACACGGTGGTCGCCCGCCTGCTGCCGATGATGGAGTGGCTGGCCCGCGCCTACATGAACACGCTCAACGCCATCCACTTCATGCACGACAAGTACATGTACGAGCGGCTGGAGATGGCCCTGCACGACCGCGACGTGCTGCGCACCATGGCCTGCGGCATTGCCGGCCTGAGCGTCGTCGCGGACAGCCTGTCGGCGATCAAGCACGCCACGGTGAAGGTGGTCCGCGACGAGCGTGGCCTCGCCACCGACTTCGTGATCGAGGGCGACTATCCGGCCTTCGGCAACAACGACGACCGGGTGGACGGGATCGCGGTGTGGCTGGTGGAGACCTTCATGGGTCTGCTGCGCAAGCAGAAGGCCTACCGCGACGCGGTGCCCACCCAGTCGGTGCTGACGATCACCTCGAACGTGGTCTACGGCAAGAAGACCGGCAACACGCCGGACGGGCGCAAGGCCGGCCAGCCCTTCGCCCCGGGGGCCAACCCGATGCACGGGCGCGACCGCAAGGGGGCCATCGCCTCGATGGCGTCGGTGGCCAAGCTGCCCTACGCCCACGCCCAGGACGGCATCAGCTACACCTTCACCATCGTGCCCGGCGCTCTGGGCCCGACCGAGGGGGAGCGGGTGGCCAATCTGGTGGGCATGCTGGACGGCTATTTCGGCCAGGGCGGCCACCACATCAACGTGAACGTCTTCGACCGCGAGACGCTGCTGCACGCCATGGACCATCCGGAGCTGTACCCGCAGCTGACCATCCGGGTGTCGGGCTACGCGGTGAACTTCATCAAGCTGACCCGCGAGCAGCAGATGGACGTCATCAGCCGCACCTTCCATGGGGCGCATTGAGAAGCGTCTGAGTCGCGGCGCATTGCCCCCACCCTGACCCTCCCCCGCTGGGCGGGGGAGGGGATAATTCCCTCCCCTGCGTCAGCGGGGGAGGGAAGGGACCCGCGAAGCGGGAAGGGTGGGGGCAACACGCCCCCCTCACACCGTCCCCTGCGTGTCCTCCTTGATCCCCAGCGCCTGCATCCGCTCGTAGAGCGAGGCGCGCGAAATCCCCAGCAGCTTGGCGGCCTTCGCCTTCACCCCGCCGGTGCGGGACAGCGCACCGACGATGGCCGCGCGTTCCGTGTCCTTCAGCACGTCGCTCAAGGGACGGTCGCCACCCTCCGCCAGCCGCTCGCCTGAACCGCCGGGACCCGCCGCGCGCGGCAGGGCACCGCGGATGTGGTCGGCGGTCAGGACCGTGTCGTCGGTCATCGCCGACACCCGTTCCAACACGTTGCGCAACTCCCGCACATTGCCCGGCCAGTCGTAATCCTCCAGCACGGCGATGGCCCCGGCGGTCAGTTCCCGCGACGGGGCGGCGGTGGTGAAGGCCAGCTCGTCGAGGATGCGGTCGGCGATGCTGCCGATGTCCTCCGTCCGGTCGCGCAGCGGCGGCAGGGTGATCGGCACCACGTTCAGCCGGTAATAGAGGTCGGCGCGGAACTGCCGCTCGCGGACCAGGGCGTCGAGGTCGCGGCTGGTCGCCGCGATGACGCGCAGATCGACGCGCACCACCTTGTTCGAACCGACCGCCTCGAATTCCCGCTCCTGGAGCACGCGCAGCAGTTTGGCCTGGAGCGGCAGCGGCATGTCGCCGATCTCGTCCAGGAACAGGGTGCCACCGTCGGCGAGCTGGAACTTGCCCTCGCGCATCTTGCGGTCAGCGCCGGTGTAGGCGCCGGGGGCGACGCCGAACAGCTCGGATTCCAGGAGGTTTTCCGGAATCGCCGCGACGTTCACCCCAACGAAGGGCGCGTTGGCGCGCGGGCTGGCGGCGTGGATGCCGTGGGCCAGCAGCTCCTTGCCGGTGCCGGTCTCGCCCAGCAGCAGGACGGTGCTGTCGAGCTGCGCGGCGCGACGGGCCAACCGCTTCACCTCGCGCATGGAATCGCTGTTGCCGATCATCTGCGACAGGGAGTATTTCGCGCGCCGCTCCTGCGCCAGCTCCTGGCGGGCGCGGGTCAGCTCCTCCTGGAGCTTCTGGTACTTCGACATCAGCGGGCGCAGCCGGTCGGCCCGGTCGAACAGCGCGAAGCCGATGGCCCCGATCAGCGTCCCGTCCTCCTCGCGCAGCGGCAGACGGGTGACCACGATGGTCCGCTCCCTGATGTCCATGAGGTCGAGCAGCATGGTCTGCCCGCTCTCCACCACATGGCGCATCTGGCTGTTGGGGATCACCTCCTCGACCGGGCGGCCCAGCGCGTCGTCCGGATTGCCGGAATAGCCGAGCAATTCCAGATAGCGCTCGCCGATCCAGGCGATCCGCGCGTTCTGGTCGACCACAATCAGCCCGACGCAGGCGTCCGCCAGATGGTGGAACAGCGACTCCACGGCCCTGGCCCGCAAATGTTCGAAGTTCGGTTCGAGGCTCATGCCTTCTTCCTTCTTGATGGGGGGCTTGGTGGAGGGCTTGGCGGAGGGCGTCGCGGACCTAGCATCAAGTGGGGGCATCATACCAGGGAATCCAGTTGGGGGATGCCCCGCCCCTACGCACGACGCTGATCCTATGCCGAATTACGCCGTGTGCCGGGGCACGCGCTGTTGTATGGTGCGGCAAGACCGAGACCGACCGAAGACTTGTCCCTGGCATGCTGCCGAAGGCCGATTCGAACGACCCGACCATGCCGGACCACGAGCAACTGCTGCTTGCCGTCGCGCGCAACCGCGATTCCACCGCCTTCCGGGCGCTGTTCGACCACTTCGCGCCGCGGATCAAAGCCTACATGCGCCGGCTGGGCGCCGACAGCAGCACCGCTGAGGAGCTGGTCCAGGACGTCATGATGGCGGTGTGGCTGCGGGCGGACCGCTTCGATCCGGCGCTGGCCAGCGCCTCCACCTGGATCTACACCATCGCCCGCAACCGCCGGATCGACCGCGTCCGGCAGGAACGGCGGCCCGAGCTTCAGCCCGACGACCTGATGCCGGACGGTGGGGAGGAGCCCACGCCCGACCACCACTTCGAGGCCGCCGAGACGGCCTTCCGCCTGCGCGCGGTGATCGGCAACCTGCCGCCGGAGCAGGCCGACGTGCTGCGGCTCGCCTACTACGAGGACAAGGTTCATGCGGAGATTTCCGCCGAACGCAGCATCCCCCTGGGTACCGTGAAGACCCGCCTGCGGCTGGCGCTCGTTCGCTTGCGCCGGGCCTTCGGGGAGGGGGCGTGACCGTGCCGGCCCATCATCCCGCCCCCGAACTGCTTCTCGACTACGCCGCCGGCAGCCTGCGCGAGGTGCAGTCTCTGCTGGTCGCCGCGCATCTCGCCTATTGCCCGGACTGCCGGGCGCAGGTCGCGGAGCTGGAAGCCTGCGGCGGCGTCCTGCTGGCGGATCTGCCGCCGGAGCCGGTGTCCGATTCGCTGTTCGGCACCCTGATGACCCGGCTCGACGCGACGGCCGCTGCGCCGCCGCCCGTTCCCACGCCGGCCGGAAAGAGCCTGTTTCCCGGCCCGCTGCGCCGGGCCATCGGGGCGGAGCCGGAGGCGCTGGAATGGGTGCGCGTCGTTCCGGGCGTCCATCTGTCGGCCTGGGGCGTCAGCGCCGGAACCGCCTCGGCCTGCCTGCTGCGCATGGCGCCGGGGTCCCGGGTGCCGGCCCACCGCCACACCGACAGCGAGATGCTGCTGGTGATGAAGGGCGGCTTCTCCGACGAGTTCGGGGCCTACCGGGTTGGCGACGTGGCGTCCTACGACACCGGCACGCCGCACCACGCCGTGGCCGACGCGGACGGGGAATGCCTGTGCCTGCTGGTGCAGGACCAGCCTTTGGTCTTCACCGGCCCGCTCGGCTGGCTGCTCAACCGGGGCTTCCGCTTCTGAGCGGAAAACTGGAACGGGACGGGAACATTCCTTCCCCGCCGCGGGCGCGCTGCTGCTAGACTGCGGCCATGGCTGTGTTCGACGATTGCAAGGTCCTGTGCCGCGACTGCGCGGCGGCCCTCCGCGGGAGCGAGCCGCGCTGCTCCAAATGCGGCGGCCGGCGGCTGGTCCGGCATGAGGAGCTGCATGGCCTCGCCATCGGCCACATCGACTGCGACGCCTTCTACGCCACGGTGGAGAAGCGCGACCGGCCCGAGCTGGTCAGCCGCCCGCTGATCATCGGCGGCGACCGGCGTGGGGTGGTCGCCGCCTGCTGCTACATCGCGCGGATGGCCGGGGTGCGCTCGGCCATGCCGATGTGGCAGGCGCTGGAAGCCTGCCCGGACGCCGTCGTGCTGCGGCCCGACATGGCGAAGTACAAGACAGTGGGCCGGCAGGCGCGGGAGCTGATGCACGCCTTCACCCCGCTGGTCGAGCCACTGTCCATCGACGAGGCTTTCCTCGACCTGTCCGGCGTGGCCGAGCGGCTGAGCATCAGCCCGGCCCAGGCGCTGGCCGAGCTGGTCCGCCGTTTCGAGAATCAGCTGGGCATCACCGCCTCGGTCGGGCTCAGCTACAACAAGCTGTTCGCCAAGATCGCCTCCGACCTGGAGAAGCCGCGCGGCTTCTCGGTGATCGGGCGGGGGCAGGCGCTCGACTTTTTGGCGCCCAAGCCGGTGTCGATCCTGTGGGGCGTCGGGCCGGTGCTCCAGCGCAAGCTGCAGTCGGACGGCATCCGCACGGTGGGCGACCTGCGTGGCTGGTCGGAGATCGATCTGGTGCGCCGCCACGGCAAGATGGGCCGCCTGCTGCACCGCTTCGCCCGCGGCCAGGATGACCGCCGGGTGGAGCCGGAATCGCCGAGCAAGAGCATCTCCGCCGAGACGACCTTCGACTGGGAGACCGCCGACAAGGCGGCACTGAAGGACGCGCTGCTTCCGCTGGCCGAGACGGTGGCACGCCGCCTGTCCGCCGCGGGCCTGCGGGGGCGCAGCGTGGTCTTGAAGATGAAGACCGCCGATTTCCAGACGATCACCCGCTCGCGCCGGGTCGATCCGCCCGCCCGCTCGGCGGGGCTGATCTGGCAGACCGGCTGCGAGATGCTGGACGCCGAGCCGGACGGGCGGTCGATCCGCCTGATCGGCGTCGGCTGCACCGACCTGCTCGACCCGGAGACCGAGGCGGAGCCGGGCCTGTTCGACGGGTTCGGCCCGTCTCCGCCGGGGTGAAGCGAATTCGGACCAATCCGGTCCAGGGACCGCTTGCCGCGGCACGGTGGAGGCGCCCACTCTTCGTCTCGACGTTTCGGTATGGAGAGACGGGATGAGTCAGGCGGTGTGCGCGGGTGCCATGATGACCTGCAGTTTTGGGGCGGCGCCGTCCGCCCTGGTGGTGCTGCCGCTGAACCGGACGATGGCCGGCGGGCCGCCGATGGCGAACATCATGGACAACAAGCCGATCATGAACATTCCGCCCTTCGGCGTGTGCACCAGTCCGGCCAACCCGGTGGTCGCCTCGATGATTCCGGTGCCGCCGCCGGGCGTGATCAAGCCGCAACCCTGCGTTCCCTGCACCGTCGCCCCCTGGGTGCCCGGCGCGCCCACGGTGATGGTCGGCAACATGCCGGCCCTGACCTCCACCAGCAAGCTGATGTGCAATTGGGGCGGGGTGATCCAGATCGTCGTGCCGGGGCAGTTCACGGTGCAGACGCCGTAGGGTGTGCGGGGGGGTGAGGTGTCGGGGGGAATTGCCCCCACCCTAACCCTCCCCCGCTATCGCAGGGGAGGGGACTGTTGCCGCTTCGCAGAAGGCACCCTCCCCTGCGAAGCGGGGGAGGGCCGGGGTGGGGCAAGGGTTTTCACTTCAGGAGTGCCCTCACCCCGCCGGGGGCTGAAGCACGGCGATCTCCTTGCCATCCTCCGAATAGGTCCGCAGCGGTTCGATCAGCAGGCCGCGGCGGTAGACGCCGTGCTGCATCAGCGCGCCGGAGGGGAAGAAGCGGCGCAGCACCCCGTCCTGAAGCCCGTCCAGGAAGGCCGCGCGCTCGCTCACCGTGCCGTCGTCGTAATAGCCCAGGACCGGGCCGTGCAGGCGGTCGTTGGCGTAGCTCTCCCGCCGCATCGGGCGACCCTGCGGGCTGTGGAACAGCGCCTCGCCCTCGCGCTTGCCGTCGCAATACTGGAAGACGGCGGCCACCGTGCCGCTCTCGTGGAAGAAGACCGACGGGCCGTTGAGGAACCCGCCGCGGTAGGTCATGCGGCAGGTCGGGCGGGCGTTGGCGTAGAAGGTGGTCTGGCCGTGCTGCACGCCGTCCGCATACTCGGCGACCTGGACGAGGGCGCCGCCGGGGGCGTAGTTGCGCACCTCTCCATGCAGCTTCCCGGCACGCAGCCGGGCGCGCAGGATCGGGTGCCCGTCCTCGCCGTAGGCGGTGTAGAGGCCATGGAACTGCTCGTCGCGCATCTCGCCGCTGCGCACGATGCGGCCCTGCTCGTCGCGTTCCTCCACGGGCTGGGGATCGGGAATCCGCGCTTCAGATGGGCTGTCGTCGGCCATCTCAATTCACCTTCACCAGGGTGCCTTTGACGGTCATGATGGCGCCGGCGCTGACCTCGCCCATGGTCTGGGCCTTCAGCGTGGCGGACAGCCCCTCGGCGGTCAGGGCCATCCCGGCCTTCAGGTTCATGCCCATGCTCGCCTTGACGTCCATGCCCATGCCCGACTTGATCTCCATCGCCATGCCGGACTTGGCGTTGAAGGCGCCGCCGGCGTCGAGCTTCATGTCCGTGCCGGACTTGACGGCGACTTCGCCGGAGGTGGCCGTCACCTTGACCGACTTGCCCTTGATGACCACGTCGCCGGTCACGTCGATGGTCAGGTTGCCCTTCACGGTCAGGGTGTAGTCGCCGTCGGCCTTGTGGATGAAGTCCGCCTTGTTGGTGTGGGTCTCGTTCCCCTTCACCGTCACGGCGCGCGTGCCCTTCGCGACCTCGTGAGTCTCGTTGCCGTCCGACACGGTGATGCTGTGATCGTTCTTCACGGTCAGCTTGCGGTCGTGCTGGATGTCGATGGTGCTGTCGTTCTCGACCGTCTCCACCTCGTCGTGTTTGACGAGGCGGGTCACGTCGTTCAACACCTCGACGTTCATGTCCTTCTGGGCGTGAACGAAAATCTCCTCGGCGTCGGCCTTGTCCTCGAAGCGGATCTCGTTGAACTTGCCGGTGCCGTTCTTCGAGGTCTGGGTCTTGATGGTGCTCTTGGTCGAATCGTCGGGCAGCGTGTAGGGCACGGTCTGCTCGGCGTTGTAGACGGAGCCGGTGACCAGTGGGCGGTCGGGGTCGCCGTCGAGGAAGGTCACCACCACCTCTTGCCCGACGCGCGGGAAGAACATGATGCCGTAGTTCTTGCCCGCCCAGTTCTGCGCGACGCGGACCCAGCAGGAGCTTTTCTCGTCCTTCTTGCCCAGCCGGTCCCAGTGGAACTGCACCTTGATGCGCCCGTATTTGTCGAGCCAGATCTCCTCCCCGCTCTTGCCGACGACGATGGCGGTCTGGGTGGAGTGGATGCGCGGCTTCACCGCCGTGTCGAGCGGGCGGAAGGGCAGATCGGGCGGGAAGGCGGTGAAATGGGCGTTGAAATGGCCGCTCGCCCCGTCGATGCGCACGGAATACAGGACATACTCGGCGTTCAGGTCGCTCTTGCTGTGGCCGGACACGGTGATGCGCGTCCCGGCCTCCAGCGACCGGCATTCGCCGCTGCCGCGCACCCGGCGTCCGGGGAAGGCCAGCGCCTGCTGGCGCAGCTTGGCCATCGCCTCACCGTCTGACGAGGTGGTGTGGCGGCCCATGTAGTCGCTGACCGTGCCGAAGCCCGACGCGCCCTCGGCCGTGGCGTAGAGATCGGTTGAGGGCGTCTCGAAATGGTAGCCGTCGATGCCGTAGCTCTTGGTCGTCACGCGGCGCTCGACGCTGAGCCCGTTCAGCACATGGTCCTCGTCGTCGTGCCCTTCGGTGGTGCGGTATTCGAAAGCGTCGAGCAGCGTGCTCTTGGCGAAGGCGTTGGCCCCGTCGCCCAGCACCAGCGTGTGCTTCCCGTCCTCATGCGCGAAGTAATAGAAGATGCCTTCCTCTTCGAGCAGACGGGCGACGAAGTTGTAGTCGGTCTCGCGGTACTGCACGCAATATTCGCGCTTGGCGTAGGTGCCGGTCAGCGATTTCTTGAGGTCGGTGTAGCCGGCGCCCTTGCAGACCTCCTCGACGATTTCCGGGACCGTCTTCTCCTGGAAGATGCGGCAGTCGCCGGAATGGGTCAGCATCCACAGCCAGGGGTGAAGCTCCGCCTCGTAATGGGCGACCTGGCCGCGGTCGTCGACGTGGGTCAGTTCGATCCGCCCGACGATGGCGTTGATGTAGCGCACCGTCTCCTGGTCGCCGAGCGTGATGGCGACGGTCACCGCCTTGCCGACGACGCGGTCGAAGGCGATGTCCTCGTCCGACGAGATCATCGTGACGCGGTAGGTGAACAGCGACGACAGCCGCTCCTCCCCCACGATGGTGCGCAGCGCCAGCGCGTCCGCCCCCAGCGGGGTGGTGATGGACAGATACTGGCCGTCCTGGGAAAAGCGCTTCGCCATCCTCGCCGCTCCCCGGTCAGGCCGCCGTGCCGTCCACGCTGACGGTGAAGCGGCCGTCCGCGCCGTGGTCCACGGTGATGCGGCCCACCGGCTGGCCGGCGGCGACGCGGTCGAGGATGCGGATCGCCACCTCCGGCACCACGAACTCCGACAGCAGCGTGTCGATCATGCGCGCCCCGGCGTCGGAGTTCAGCGCCCGCAGAACCAGCGCCTCCACCGCCGCGTCGGTGACGGCCAACTCGGCGCCGCGGTTGCCGGCGGTGCGGCGTTGCAGCTTGTCCAGCTTCATCGTCACGATGCGGCGGATCTGCGCCTCGCTCAGCGGGTAATAGGGCACGACCGACAGGCGGCCGAGGAAGGCCGGGCGGAAGCGGCGGCGCAGCACGTCGGAGATGGCGGCCAGCCCATCCTCCCGCGCCTCGCCGATGCGCCCGGCGTCGAGCGCCTCGCGGCCCAATGCGAACAGCTCGGTGTCCCCCAGGTTGCTGGTCAGCAGGATCAGCGTGTTGCGGAAGTCCACCTCCACCCCCTCGCCGTCCTCCAGAACGCCCTTGTCGAAGACCTGATAGAACATGTCCAGCACGTCGGGGTGGGCCTTTTCGACCTCGTCCATCAGCAGCACGGCGTGGGGGCGGCGGCGCACCGCCTCGGTCAGCACGCCGCCGCTGCCGTAGCCGACATAGCCCGGCGGGGCGCCGCGCAGCGTCGCCACGGCGTGGGCCTCCTGATACTCCGACATGTTGATGGTGATCAGGCTGTCCTCGCCGCCGTTCAGCAGCTCGGCGAGCGCCAGGGCGGTTTCGGTCTTGCCGACGCCGCTCGGGCCGCTCAGCAGGAAGACGCCGATGGGGCGCTGCGGCTCGCCCAGCCCGGCGCGGTAGCCGCGCACGGCCCGCGCGATGGCCTGGAGCGCCTGCGGCTGGCCGACGACGCGGGCGGCCATGCGGTCCTCCAGCGTGGCGACCACCTCCAGGTCGTCCTTGGACATCGAACCGACCGGGATGCCGGTCCAGTTCGACACCACGGCGGCGACCACCGCACCGTCCACCCGGTGCGGGACCAGCGGGCTGTCGCTCTGCACGGCCTTCAGCTTTTCCATGGCCGCGGCGGCCTCCACCGCATGGCCGGCCTTCAGCGCGGCTTCCACCGCATTGACCAGATCGTGCTCGCGCGTCCAGCGCTCGTCCAGCGCGGCCTTCTCCAGGGAGAGCGCGCCGCGGCGTTGCGAAATCTGCGACAGGCGGGCGTGGTGGGCGGTGCCGGGTTCGGCCTCCAGCCGCTCCGCCTCGCGGGCGAGGATGGCGTCCTCGCGCTCCATCGCCTCGATGGCCTCGGGCTTGGAGCTGCGGGCGATGGCGACGCGGGCGCAGGCGGTGTCGAGCACGCTGATCGCCTTGTCAGGCAACTGGCGGGCGGGGATGTAGCGGGCGGACAGGGCGACCGCGGCGGCGATGCCGTCGTCCAGCACGCTGACCCCGTGATGCTCCTCGAAGCGGCGGACGAGGCCGCGCAGCATGGCGGCCGCCGCCGTCTCGTCCGGTTCCGGCACCGAGACGGGCTGGAAGCGGCGGGCCAGCGCCGGGTCCTTCTCGAAATACTTCTTGTACTCGGCCCAGGTGGTGGCGGCGATGGTGCGAAACTCGCCACGGGCCAGGGCGGGCTTCAGCAGGTTGGCGGCGTCGCCCTGGCCAGCGGCTCCGCCGGCGCCGATCAGCGCGTGCGCCTCGTCGATGAAGACGACCATCGGCACGGGGGAGGCCGAGACCTCCTTGATGATCGACTTCAGCCGGTTCTCGAACTCGCCCTTCACCCCGGCTCCGGCTTGCAGCAGCCCGAGGTCGAGCGTGCGGATGACCATGCCGCGCAGCGGCGGCGGCACGTCGCCCTCGGCGATGCGCAGGGCCAGCCCTTCCACAATGGCGGTCTTGCCGACGCCGGGGTCGCCGACGAGGATCGGGTTGTTCTGGCGGCGGCGCATCATCACGTCGATGACCTGCCGGATCTCGCGGTCGCGCCCGATCACCGGGTCGATCTTCCCGGCCTTGGCCTGGGCGGTCAGGTCCTGGCTGTACTGATCCAGCATGGCCCGCCCGTCCGACGCGGCGGAGAGCGGAGCGGCGGTGGGAGAGGAGTCGGACGCGGCGGCGGACGGTCCGCCCTCCTTCAGAACGCGCACCAGTTCCGGCAGGTCGGACGCGGTGCGCTCGCGCGGCAGGGCGAGCAGCGAGGGGGCGGACTCCGTGATCACCGCCCGCACGGAATCGCAGGCGACCGCGGCCCAGAGGATGGCCGGGAGGAGGATCTGCGGGCTGTCCAGATGGGTGACGGAGATCAGCAGCGCCGTCTCCAGCATCTCTGGCACGCGGGGGGAGAAGGCCGGGGTGCGGCTGTTGCCGCGGCGGATGCGGTCCAGCGCCGCGTCCAGTTCCGTCTCCAGCCGGCCCGCCTCGACGCCGTAATGGCGCAGGATGCCGGCGACGGTAGCGTCCTTCAGCCGCAGCAGGGCCAGCAGCACATGCTCCGCCTCGACGTCGTAATGGGTCTGCGAGACGCACAGCGCGGCGGAGCGTTCCAGAACCTTGCGCCCGTCGCGGTCGAGCTTTCCGATGAGGGACTTGATGTCGGCGGTCACGGGACGGCTCCCTGGGATGACGTTGCGGGCGGGGCGGGGTCGAGGGTCAGGCGCCCGTCCTTCACATTCGGGCGGCCCGGCGCCCGCAGCCAGGAGGTCCAGCCGAGGCGGCTGCCCTCCGGCGGCTTGGTGGACAGGCGCGTCAGCGGCACCTTGGTGGCTTCCAGCACCAGCACGATGCGAAAATCCATGCCGTCCCCGGTGTGGAAGCGGGCGAGCGCGCAGAGGGTCTGATGGTGCCGCCCGTCGGGCAGGAACTCGCGGAAGCGCTCCAGGCTGTCGAGCGTCAGTTCGATGGCGTAGCAGCTCTGCTGGTCCCAGACGCGGCGGCCCAGCACGACGGTGCGGCCGAGGCTGTTGTTCCGCGCGCCGAAGCCGCCGCCGATGCGGGTCCGGCTCTCCTCGTCCAGCGGCAGCCAGCGCCCGACGAAGCTCTCCACCCGCACCTTGACCCGGAAGACGGCGCCGAGGATCGCCTCAAGCCCAGCCGACGAACGGCGCCGGTTGGCGAGGATGCCGGAGAAGGCCAGCAGCATCCGGTCGGGCGTGCCGGGCAGGCGCTGTTCCAGGCCGGGCGTGCCGATTCCGGCCAGCGCGCGCAGCACACGGGCCATCAGGGTGCGTTCCGGGTCGCGCTCCAGCAGGGGGAGGCTGCCCTGGCGGGTGCGGTAGAAGATCGACATCAGGCGGTGGTTGAAGATGTCGTAGAAGGCCGAGCCCGCCGTGTCGTGTCGCGCCGCTCGCTCCACGAGCAGTTCGGTGGCGACGTAGGGCAGGGGGCCGTTGATGCCCGCCACGCCCAGAACGGGGGAACGCACCACGCCGCGCCCGTCCTCGGTCCGCCGCGCCTCGACCACGTCGCTGGCGGGGAAGACGAAGCTGGGGTCGTGCTCGATGCGGACGGCCTCCTGCTCCGGGTCGATGCCGGTGCCGAGCGGGGCCAAGCCGGGGGCGGCGCGCTCCAGCAGGGCGATGGCCTGCAGCAGGTCGAAGCCCCAGGGCTCGGCCTCCAGCCGGTCGATCAGGGCGGGAGGCTGGCCCGAGGAGGGGGGAGGGCGGTCCGTCACAGGACCGGCTGGCTGCCGGCGAGGCGCGACCATGCCTTCCAGACCCCTTCCCGTTGCACCGAGCGCAGCCGAAGCTGGGCGAAGGCGTTGACGTTGATGTAGAGCCCGAGGAAGCGGCTGAGCACGCCGCCGAAGACCAGCGGGCTGGCGCCGACGAAGTTCCGCTCGTCCAGTGCCACCGTCACCTCCAGCCCGCGCACGAAGCCGCGCCAGGCGTCCTGTCCCATGCGGTGCAGCACCGGGCGGGAGGACAGGCCCTGCACGCCGCGGATCTGGTGCTGGGCGGACGGATCGTCGGGCGCGTGCAGCAGCAGGATGGATTGCAGGGCGCGCAGCCCCTCGGCGTCGCCGGTGAGGCTGAGATGGTTGACCGACAGGTGCGAGATCAGCTTCCAGGCCGAGGAGCCGCCCGCCGGGGCCGGGCGGCCGGGCGTCGGCTTGTGCAGACAGCGGATGGTGGCGATGGGGGCGGATTCCTCGATCATCAGCGCCGCCCCCGCCGGCACCTGCTCGGCCAGCGCGCGGTTGGTGCAGAGCGTGCGCACCAGAAGCGTCTCGTCCGCCGGGTCGGTCGGCGTCAGGTCGAGGTGGTGCAGGCTGAGATGGATGTCGGTGCCCGGCACGTCCTCCCGCTGGGTCGGCTCACGCGCGGCCAGCCAGAAGCCGCGCGGCTCCGTTTCGGCCTCGGCGTGCTGGTGCGAAAAGAGGGGGACGTAGCGGTGGTGCATGCCGTCGCCGTCGCGCAGGCCGCTGACCTCCAGGATCGAATGGACCTCGGTCGTGCGCTCGCGCAGGGCGTCGGGAACGACGCGGTAGGCGGTGCGCCGGTGGTTCAGCCGGATCGGCTCCGCCGTGCGGTTGAACAGGTTGACGATGGGCGTGCAGCCGAGGACGAAGCTGTCCTTGCGCAGGGTCAGCCGGTTGGGCAGCGGGCGCGACACCGCGATCAGGATGTCCACGACCTCGCCCGACAGCCGGCCTTGCGGAAGCGGCAGGTCGTAGAAGTCGAACTTCTGCGGAAACTCGAAGTATTCCTGCAACAGGCCGTAGGCCGGCTGGGCATGCTTGGGATGGGGCAGAACCGTCTCGTCCGGGCCGAAGCCCACGGGGGCGATCAGGTTCTCGCCGCGCAGCCGCACCGGCGGCTTGCCGGGCTGGACGTAGGCGATCTCGACCACGCCGCACAGGAACAGCTCGTGCAGGGCGGATGTGAGGATCGTTTCGCCGTCGATGAACAGGCGCAGCCTGTCGATCGGCAGATTCTCGAAGGACTGGTTGCGCGTTTCCAGCCGCAGCCGCAGCACCGAGGCGGTGGCGGCGCCGTCGAGGAAGTCGTAGCGGTCCGCCGGCTCCACCGCGGCGTCGGTCACCGCGACCGGCCACAGCGTCACGTCGTAGGCGGTGCGGAAGCGGCAACGGATGTTGTCCTCGGCCACGGCGTGCAGCGGCGTCCCGCGCGGCACGCGGAAGCCGCCGGTCAGCCGCCCCTCGCCGGGCGTCGGCTCCATCCGCGCGATGCCCATGGCCGGGATCGGCGCGATCATCTGCGGGTGGAGGATGCCGAGCAGAGCTTCGGAGAAGCGCGGGAATTCGCGCTCCAGATTGAGTTGCAGGCGACCCGACAGGAAAGCGAAGGATTCGATCAGCCGCTCGACGTTCGGGTCGGCGGCTTGGTCCGGTCCCAGCGCCAGCCGGCGCGCGATCTTGGGATAGCTGCGCGCGAAGGCTTCGCCCGCCCGGCGGACGTAGAGAAGCTCGCGTTCGTAATGGTCGAGGAGGTCCTCGCGCCGCATCCTGGTGCGTCCTTTCAGCCGGACTGGCTTGGCTCGGTGGCGGCCGGGCCGCGCAGGCCCACGTCGAACTCCAGCCGTTCGGTGACGGTGCCCGCCACGACCTCGCCGGAGATGCTGGTGACCATGGTGCCGCGCCCGGTTCCGGCGCTGACGGTCACCCGCGGGCGCTTCAGCCGCGGCTCGAAATCGATGATGGCCTGCCGCACCATCCGCTCCACCTGACGGCGGTCGGCGTCGGAAGCGGCGTCCAGATGCGTGATGTCGGAAATCCCATAGTCCAGCGCCGTTCCGCCGAGGTCGGGGCGGCGCGTGCCGGTGCTGCGGCTGTCGAGGATGCGCGCCACCTCGCGCTGAATCGACGCCTTGAGGTCGGGCATGGACAGCACCGTGGCGGACGGCTCGTCGCCCGTCGGGTGGTCCGGTTCGAAGTCGATCAGCCGTTCGAACAGCAGCGACCGTCCGCCGGTCATCGTCTTGGGCTGGGTCATCGCCGTGTCCGTTGGGGGTGAAGTCGCTTCAGTTCCTTCTCCCCTCTGGGGAGAAGGTTAGGATGAGGGGGTTGCGCGTCTCGGAGCGTCCGGCAAAAGCGCAACCCCCTCACCCGGCCCTGCGGGCCACCCTCTCCCCAGAGGGGAGAGGGTTATTTGCCACCTCAGCTGTCGGAGACGGTGCCCTTCAGCAGGTTGAACTTCACGCCGCCACCGCCTTCGTGCTTCTGCTCCTCGGTGTAGCGCTTGTAGGTCCAGTAGATCTCGGTGGCGTTGATCTCGATGGTCTCGGTCGTGTCGCCCTCGTTGACGCTCAGGCTGTGCTTGGCGATCAGCGGGTTGGTCAGCTCGATCGTCAGGAACTCGCCCCACTGGTGGCTGTCGCCGATCGGCTTCAGGCAATGGATGGTCCACTGCTTCTTCGCCGTGTCGGAGTTGGCCGAGCGCAGCAGCAGCGAGATCAGCTTGGGCGAGGCCCGGTCCCACTTGCGCTCAAGGGTGATGTTCTCGACCTTCGGGGTGTGGACCGTGCGGCGGGCGTTGGTCGACACTTCCATTTCGACGGTCATGTCCTGCGACAGGGATTCGCACAGGATCATGTCCTTGAACACCACGCCCCCGGCGATCTCCACCGCGGACTCCCCCTGGACGTTGGGGATATCGAGAATGATCATAGACATGCGGATTTACTCCGGACGATGCGTTCGGGGGGAGGGGATCAGGCTTCCGGCGCCGGCAGTTCGGCGACCATGCGGATGGAGGCCGACAGCTCTTCGAGCTGGAAATGCGGACGCAGGAAGATGTTGGCGCGGTAGACGCCCGGACGGCCCGGCACGTCGTAGACGTCGATGCGGGCCTCGCGCAGCGGGAAACGGGCCTTCGTGCCCTGCGACGCCTCGTCGTCCAGAAGGACGTAGTTGGCGATCCAGGTGTTCAGGTGGTCCGTGATGTTGTTGCGCGTCAGGAAGGCGCCGATCTTGTCGCGCAGCATCACCTTCAGGTAATGGGCGAAGCGCGACGACACCAGCATGTACGGCAGCATCGCGGAGATGCGGGCGTTCGCGTTGGCCTCGTCGGTGTTGTAGACCTTCGGCTTGTTGGTGGTCTGGCCGCTGAAGAACGCCGCGTAATCCGTGTTCTTGCAGTGGACCAGCGAGATGAAGCCGAGGTCGTTCAGCTCCTTCTCACGGCGATCGGTGATGGCGATCTCCGTCGGGCACTTCAGGGCGACGTCGCCCTCGTCGGTCTTGAAGGTGTGGCTGGGCAGACCCTCGACCTTGCCGCCGCCTTCGACGCCGCGGATGGCCGCGGTCCAGCCGTGCTTGGCGAAGCTGTCGGTGATGCGCGCGGCCAGCGCCCAGGAGGCGTTGCCCCACAGGTACTTGGAATGATCGCGCCCGTCGGTGTCCTCGACGAAATTCATGCCTTCGACCGGAACGGTGTTCGGGCCGTAGGGCAGGCGCATCAGGACGTGCGGCATGGTCAGCGAGACGTAGCGGGAATCCTCCGACGAACGGAAGGACCGCCACTTCACCATCTCGGCCGTCTCGAAGATCTTCGACAGGTCGCGCGGGGCGCCCAGCTCGCCGAAGTTCTCCATGTCGAACATCGCCGGCGACACGGCGCTGATGAACGGCGCGTGGGCGGCGGCGGCGAGGTTCGACATCTTCTCCAGCAGGGAGATGTCCTGCGGATGGCGGCCGAACTCGTAATCACCGACCAGCATGCTGTAGGGCGTGCCGCCCAGCGTGCCGTACTCGGCCTCGTAGACCATCTTGAACATGGCGCTCTGGTCGAACTCGACCGCGCTGTCCAGGTCCTTCTGAAGGTCCTTGCGCGAGACGTTGAGGACGCGCAGCTTCAGCGTCGTCGAGGTCTCGGTGTTCATGACGAGGTAGTTGAGGCCGCGCCACGTGCCTTCCAGCTTCTGGAAGTCGGGGTGGTGCATGACCTCGTTCAGCTGGTCGCTGATCAGCTCGTCGATCTGCGCGATGCGCTGGTTGATCGCCTCGACCACGTCGATGGCGGAGGCGTCGCCGGTCTCGGCGAGGACCTGGTCGACGAATTCGGTCAGAAGGTCGCGGGCGTAGGGCCGCTGGCCCTCTTCGCGCGCCATCTTGCCTTCGACCATCATGCGGTCGAGCAGGGACAGACTGGCGGCGCTCTCAACGGACGTTTCCGTGCTCACCTGTTCGCTCCGTGAAGGGGGTTCTGGTTGGGCTTACCGGGAGGGGGGATCAGGCGGGCTCGCCCGCGGGCTCGCCGGCCGGGGCGCCGGCCACCGGGCCGAGGAGCTTCTTCAGCTCGTCCTGCTGTTCGGTGCTGGTGATGACGTCGTTCAGCAGGCCGTTCAGCTCGTCGTTGCCGTCCAGCTTGGCCAGCAGATCCGACAGCTTCTGCCGGGCTTCGAACAGGCGGCTCAGCGTCGGCACCTGCTTCAGCACCTCCACCGGCTGGAAATCGTCCATGTGGCGCATGTTCAGCAGGATGTTCAGCTTGCCGCCGTCCTCCTGCAGCTTGTTGTCCACCTGGAAGGCGAGGCGCGGCCCGACGGAGGCCATCACGTCGTTGAAGTTGTCGCGGTCGATCTCGACGAACTTGCGCTCCTTCAGCTTGGGAAGGGGCTTCTCCGGCTTGCCGCTGAGATCGGCCAGGATGCCGACCAGGAAGGGCAGCTCCTTCATCTCCTGGGCGCCACCGGTGTGGACCTCGTAGGTGAGCTTCACCCGCGGCGGGCGGACGCGCTCCAACTTCTTCTGACTGCTCTCGCTCATATCTGACGACCTCATAGGGTTGTGCGCGTCGCGCGCCGGCTGTCGAGCTTCGCCATCATTCGAAAGGCACCCCCGCGGAGGCCAGCCGAGATGGACCCCAATTGGACGACATCGTCCCGGAACACCTCCGTTTCGGAGGGAATGTCCGGCGTACGAAGCATCGCCCGCTCAGCTTCGAAGGTGCTGCAAGAGGAAGTTGCGGGCCTCCAATAGTTGACTCATCCGCTCGGCGCTGGAGAGCAGGCCGGTGTCGGGATGGAAGATCGGGGCCAGCGTGCGGAAGCGGCTGTTCACCACCTGCGGGTCCAGCCCCCATTCGTGGGTGAAGCCGAGCACGTAGGTGGCCTGCCACGGCTTGCGGATCGGCTGGCGCAGCGGGCGGAAGGCCAGCGTCTCCAGCGCCGCGGTCAACTGCTCCAGCCGCAGGCGGCAGCGGCTCATCTCGCTTTCCACGGCGTTCAGCTCGCCCGCGGTGATGAGGTGCGCGCCGTCGTCGTTGCCGATGGTGGCGGCGACCCAGGCGGCTTTGCGCACGGTCGCCGCGTCCAGCGGCGTGGCGTGGCGCACCCGCAGCTTCGGCACCACCCGCACGCGGCGGGTGCCGCCGTTCTTCAGCGTCACGGTGCGGTGGGAGACGTCCACCGGCTCGGGGCTGCCGGGATCGGGCAGATGGGTCAGCGCCTCCGGCCCGACCAGCGTCAGGCAGGAGCGGATCAGGGCGGGCACCGTCATGCCGCGCGCCGTCGCCGCGGAGTCCACGGCGGCGTAAAGGGCATGCTGACAGGGTGCGGTGATGGTGGGCAAAGGGCCTCCGGGTACGCACGGCGGTAGTGCCCCGCAAGGTGTGCGATGGCGGCCCGCCGCGGAACGCCTTGTTGGTCCACTCCCGGAGTCACGCCGCCGGAACTGCGTCCGTTGCGGAGCGAAGGCGGTCAGGCGTCCTTGCCGCCGCGGAATTCCTCCATCACGGCGCGGATGCCGGTTTCCAGGGCCCGGACGCGGCGGCGCTGCCGCTCCTCCCGCCGTGTGGCCTCCTGCGCCTCGCCGCGCAGGCGGTCCACCTCCTCGACCAGCGAGGGGGCGACGGTGCCGCGGTCGGTGTAGAACAGCCCGACCTGGATGACCTCGTAGAGGGAGGTGCCGGCGGGCATCAGCCGCTCCAGCGCGGAGAGGGCAGCCAGCCGCTCACCGGGGGAATCGCTGCGCAGCCGGGCGAGGATCGCGTGCAGGCGGGCATCCCGGTTCATGATGGCCGGTTCATGATGGAGCGCGTCCTTTCTGGTTTGCTGGTCTGGTTGGCCGGGGGAGTATCGCAGGGGCCGGGGAGCGGCAAAAGCAGATCAGACCAAGTTGGGCCAATCTGAACGGGATGCCCCCGCGGAAAGCCGCTATAGCCGGACCCTTGGGAGGCTGGCCATGCTCTACGGTTTCGGGCGTCTGGCGCTTGTTTTGTGGCTGTGCGCCGTGGGCGGGCAGGCGTTCACGCTGTTCGCCTTTCACAACGCGGTGGCGGAGGCCCACACGGCGGAAATCGCCGCGCGCGCGTCGGCGCTGGCCAGCCGCGTCGCTGCCAGCGCGGCGGAGCGCGCCGCCATCGGCTTTCCGCTCGCCGACCAGAACGACCTGCAACGGCTGATCGAAGTGGCCTCCACCGGCGGCGGGGGCGTGCGGCTCTATGTGGTGGACCCGCGCGGGACCGTGCTGTTCGCCACCGCCCAGGCGGCGGGAACGCCGGTGCCGGCCTCCTGGATGGGCGGCGCCGCGGGGCTGCCGGCGGAGCCGTGGGACCTCGCGGACCGCGACGGCGTTCTGGTCGGCGTGCCGGTGGCCGACGCCCTGGGCAAGCCCGCCGGCGCCGTGCTGGGCCTCGCTCCGCAGCAGGACGCGCGGGTGGAGGTTCTGGCCGCGCTGCGCGAGACGGCGACGGTCACCGCCGTCTTCCTGGCCGCCATTGGGCTTCTCGCCGTTCTGGGCACGCGGCTTCTGCTGTCCGGCGTCTGCCGGTCCGTTCTGGAGCGGACGGCTTTCTACGCCGCCGAGGCGCGGCAGCTGCAGGCCGACGCACCCGCCGCCGTGGCGGTCGCCGATCCGGCGCTGTCCGCCGTCCTGGCCGGGCTGCGCGCGGCGGAGACCGAGGCCGCCCGCATCGACGGGGAGGTGCTGCGATGACCCGCCCGGCGACGCTGTTCCCCCAGCGCAGCGTGTTGCGGCGCTTCATCCCGCTGATGGCGGTGGTGGTCGTCGTGCCCTGGCTCGCCACGCTGGCGGCGGCGCTGATCGCCGCGGCGGGGCTGGCCGACCGGGGAACCGCCTCCCGCGCCGAGATCGTCGGGACGGGCATCGCCCATGATCTGGAAAAGGCGCTGGCGCTCGGCCTGCCGCTCGACCGCATGGCCGGGATGGACGACTATCTCGGCGAGGCGGGCGCGGTCTTTCCGGAGATCAAGCTGATCCTGGTGGTGGACGGCGCCGGGCGCCCGCTGTTCCAGAAATCCGATGCCGCGCGCCCCGACCTGTCGGTCCGGCTGGTGCCGGCGGAGACCGACTGGTCCGCGCTCGGGCTGGTCCTGCAACGCTTTCCCATTCGTCAGGGCGCCGCGACGGCGGGTGAGGTCCTGCTGGGCCGCAGCGCCGTGGCGCAGCCGGCCAACGCGCCGCGCATCCTGATCGATTTCGCGGTGGCGCTGAGCATCGCGCTGGCGCTCGGCGGGCTGGCGCTGCGCACCATGCTGAACGCCCAGGTGATGGCGCCGCTGCGGCTGGCGTCGTCGCTGGAGGCCAACCTTGCGCGCTCCGCCTACGACCGCATCGCCCCGCCGGTGGAGCAGAGCCTGATCGGCACCCTGCTGGCCGAGATGAACCGGGTGGTGACCGGCGTGAACGACCGCTTCGCCCGCCTGCGCAGCTATCTGGCCGAGGTGCGCGACCTCAGCTTCAACAAGGACGCCGCGGCGGAGGTGGCGCCGCTGATCGAGCGGATCGAGCGGCTGGGCCGCTTCTCGCCCGACCGGCTGACCGCGCTGGCGCCGCCGGACGCCGGGTCGTTGCCCTACGCCACGGCCTTCTGCGCCGGTGTGGTTGCGGCCGCCGCCGCGGCCATGGCGGCGCGGCACCTGCCGCCGGGCATCGCGCTCGGCGGGGTGGTTCTGGGCATGGCCGCAGCGGTTCCGCTCGCCTTCGCGCTCGGCCGCCGCGCACCCGTCGCGGGAGCGCTGGCGCTGGGCGGTTGGGCGTTGCTGAACGGGCTGGGCGACGGGGCGGCGGTCTGGCTGACCGGCGTTGTGCTTGGCGGGGCGGTGCTGGGCGGGCTTTCCGCGGCGCTTCCCTTCCAGGCGGCGCGTCCCGCCGCGGAAAGTTTGCGCGCCGGGCCGGCGGTGTCCGCCGCGGGCGGTCTGGTCGCCGGGACGGGGTTGTCGGTCCTGTGCATCGGCGGTGGCGTGCCGGGCGTCCTCATGGCCGGCGCGGTGCTGTCCGGATTGGCCGGTCTGCTGGCCGCGGTCCGGCTGGAGCGGCGGAGCGGTCTGACGCTGCCGCGCGTGACCCTCCGCGCTCTGCTGGCGGTGGACCGTTGGTGGGCGGACGGGACGCTGCGTCCCAGGGGTTGGGGGCTGTGGCTGGTCACAGCGCTGGCCTTGGCGGTGTTGAGCCGGGCCGACGGCGGCGGGGCGATGGACGCCCGCCGGGTCGCGGAACTCTTCTGGCTGCACGCCACCCCGGCTTGGCTGGCCGCCGCGCTGGTCGCGGTTCTGGTGCCGCGGGGGGGTGCGGGGCTGCTGAGTTTGGGCGCGACGGCGGCGGTCGCGCTTCTCCTGGCGCTCGGCCCGGTGGAGCCGGGAACGGCCGTCGCGCTGGGCATCGCCGCGGCGCTTGGCGCCGGGCATGCGGGATTCGCGGCGTCGGGGAACTGGGGGGGGCTGACCGCGGTCCGCGCCGCGCTGACCCTGGCCGGAACGCTCGGCGTGCTGTGGCTGTCCGGCGGGAGCAACACGGTGGTGGCCGCCGGAACGCTGCCTTCCCTCGCCTTGCTCGCCGGGATCGCCGCGTTGCCGCCGCTGGCGCTGGCCCTGTGGCGCCACGCCACGCCACGCCGGCGCGTTCCGGTCGAAGGGGAGGCCGCGCGATGACCGGTCTTCGCCAGCGCATGACGGTGGCCGCCGCCACGGTGGTCCTCGCCGTGCTCGTCACCGCCGCGGTTTTCGCCCTGCTGCGCATCGAGAGCGGGGCAACCCGCCACGCCGAGGACGAGGGGCGGATGACCCTGCGGTTGTGGGAAGGGCTGCTCGACCAGTCCGCCGCGGCTGCTCGGGTGGCGGTGGGCGATCCCCGCCTCACCGAAGCGCTGGAGCGCGGCAACGCGACGGCGGTGGCGGAGCGGCTCGGCGCTCTGGGGTTCACGGCGGTGACGGTGGTCAACGGCGCGGGGCAGACTCTGCTCGCCGTTCCGGCCGACCAGCCGATCCGCCTTCTCGACGAGCGGCGCATCGGGCAGGTGTTGGCCCGCAACGACACGCAGGACGGTCTGGTGCTGACCGGCGGCGGCGCGCAGCTTCTGCTCGCCCGCCCCCTCGGCGCGCAGCGGCCGGCCGACCGGGCGCTGGTCGCCATCCGTCCGCTGACGGGAAGCCTGGAGGCGCTGGCCGGCGTCCTTGGCGGCTCCGCCTTCCTGGTCGGCAGCGACGGCAGGTTGTACGGCCACGCCGGACCGCTGGCCTGGGCCGACGTGCGTCCCGCCGCGGAGCGCGGCGAGGAGGTGCAGGCGACCATCGGCGCCCGCGGCTACGGCGTGCGCAAGCTGCGCCTGCCCAAGGTGGCCGGCACGGAGGGGGACGGCACTCTGTACCTCATCACCGTGCGCGAGACCACGCTGGCCGCCATGGCCGACAGCCTGCTGGACAGCTCCGCCATCCTCGTGGTGCTGATGGTGCTGGTGGCGGGGACGCTGGGGCTGGACTGGTATTTCCGGCGCGTCTTCACGCCGGTCTACGCCTCAATGTCCGCCTTGTCGGCCCTGGCCGCGGGCGACACCGGCGTCGCCGTGCTGGGGGCGGAGCGCACTGACGAGGCCGGGCAGCTCGCCCGCACCGTCGAGGTCTTCCGCAGCCGCAGCCGCGCGCTGCGCGACGCCGAGGAGCGGCGTGCCCGTCACTGGCTGCGCCAGCAGTCCTTCATCCGCCGCCAGATGCTGCGCCTGTCGGAAACCCTGCCGGAGCAGGGGCGGCGGGAACTCCTCGCCGACCTCGCCCGCATCGAAGCGGCGTCGGAGGGAAGGACGCCCTGCGCGCGCACCGACGACCCCGGCGCGCTCGCCGTCGCCTTCGAGGTGATGGCGGAACGCGTGCGCGACCAGCACACCGCGCTCGACGGCATGGTCCGCCAGCTTCAGTCGGCGCTGGACACCCGCACGGAGCTTGTGGAACTGCAGAAGCAGTTCGAGATCGCCCGGCGCATGCAGGCGGCGATCCTGCCGTCGGATCTGACCACGGCCCCCGATCTGGAGGCGTCGGGCCTGATGCGCCCGGCGGCGGAATTCGACGGCAGCTTCTACGATTTCTTCCTGACGGCGGACGGGTCGCTGGCGGTCTTGATCGGGCAGGTGTCGGGCGGCGGGCTGGCCGCCGGCTTCATGACGGTGACGGCGCGCGCCGCCCTGCGGACGCTGGCGGCGGCCGGGCTCGGGCCGGCGGCCTGCCTGACCGGCGCCAACCGGCTGCTGGCGGCGGACAACGCGGCGGGCCTGTCGATCGGCCTCGCCATGGGCATCGTGTCGCCGCGTTCGCGCCGGCTGGTCTTCGCCGCCGCGGGCGTGCCGGAACCCTTCCTGTTGCGGCGCTTCGGCGATGTGGTGGACCTGCCGGTGGCGGCCAACCCGCCGCTCGGCCTCGATCCCGCGATGACGGCGGTGGAGACCGCGCTCGACCTGCCGGTGCCCTCGACTCTGGTGCTGTGCAACGGCGGGCTGCTGGACGGCGAGAACCGCTTCGGCGTCGCCTTCGGGCGGGCGCGGCTGACCGGCATCCTCGGCAACCTCGACGACCTGTCCGCCGCCAGCGTCACCGCGGCGGTGTCCGCCGGTCTGGCCGAGCATGGCGGCGGCGCCGCGATGGCGGTGGACCGGCTGTGCGTCGCCCTGCGGGTGCGGGCATGAGGGCCGGCGCACTTCCGTTCCCTCTCCCGCCCCGGGAGAGGGTGGCGCCAATGGCGCCGGGTGAGGGTCGTGCGAGAATGGTGGCGCGGATCCTTGGCCGCACCCTCACCCTCCCGCCGCGACGCGGCGGGCCCCTCCCTCTCCCGGGGCGGGAGAGGGGTTGGCGGGCGGGGCGCCTTTTCGCCGGTGTTCTGGGATTGATGGGCGCCCTGCTCGCCGGGCCGGTGGCGGCGGAACTGGCCCCGGCGTCCGACGGCGGACCGGCGCTGTTCCAATGCAGCCGCTACCTCCGCAACGGGGAGGCGCTCTACGGCATCCCTCCGGGCATCCTGCACGCCATGAGCGTCGTGGAGTCCGGGCGGGCCGGGATGCCCTGGCCCTGGGCGCTGAACGTCTCGGGGCGCCCGCACTATCCGGCGACGCGGCGCGAGGCGCTGCGGCTGATGCAGGACGGCGAGGGCGGCCTGCGCGGCGACGTGGCGGTCGGCTGCATGCAGATCCACACGCGCTGGCACGCCGGTTCCTTCGCGGGGGGCGACGACATGCTCGACCCCGCGGTCAACGTCGCCTACGCCGCCCGCTTCCTGCGGGAGCTGTACGACCGCCACGGCTCCTGGACGGAGGCGGTGCGCCGCTACCACGCCAGCGACCCGACGGCGCAGGACACCTACCTCTGCCTCGTGCTCGACCGGCGGGTGCGGCTCGGCTACCAGCGCGAGACGGCGGAGATGCGCCGGCTGTGCGGCGGCCCGGAATCGTGAGCGCGGTGCCATGAAGAAACTCCTGATCGGCGTGCTGGCGCTGTTGCTGCTCCTGGTGGCCTTTGTGGGCGGCTATTTCCTGGCCGGGGGGGCGTTGCCGGGCGCGGCGGAGGATCCGGCTCCCTCCGGGGCGAACGCCGCGCCGGCCACGCCCGCCGCAGGGCCACAGGACGCGGCGAAGGCGGAGCCGGAGAAGGTCGCCCCGGCCGCCGTCCCGGTCCGTCCGGTTGCTACCGTGAAGGCGACGACGGCGCGCTTCTCCATCGAACTCGGCGTCTTCCGCTCCGCCGGGAACGCCCAGGATTTCGCAGCGGCGCTGGCCGGGCGGGGCCTTCCGGTGGAGATCGTCGAGACCATGGACGCCGCCGGGGGGCAGTGGCACCGGGTGCGCGCCGGCGCCTTCGCCGACCGCTGGCAGGCCGAGGCGCGCCGCCCGTCCTTCGAGCGGACCGCCGGGATCGGCGGGGTGGTGGTCGAGGAGCCGCTTGCCGCCACCCAGCCCGCGAAGGCCGGCGGCGGCGAATGATCCAGTTCGGACCAAGGGGGTAACCCGCCGGATTTGCGGGCTTCTCCGCACGGCGGAGCGGGCTTCAGGGCCATCGCCGCGAAACCCCCGCGGGACTACGCCAGAACGAACCAGACAGCGCGCGGATTTGGGGCGCCGGGATGCTTCTATCAGGCTGGGCCGCTGTCCTGCGGGGCGGGTGGTCCATCCGACGTTTCTTCCCCAGGAATTCCCGCGATGACCACGATCACGCTCGGACGATGGCAGGTGGCGGCTCTGGCCGCTGGCGTCGCCGTGCTGACCGTCGTGGCCCTGCTGCTCGGCGCGGTGATGGCGGCGCTGATCCTGACCGGAGGTGGAGACACGCCGATGGCGTCGGCCTCCGCTCCCGCCACCACGTCCGCTGCCACGACCGCCGGAGCGCCCGCGGCCGGCGGCGGGCTGGGCGCGATGGCGCGCAGCGGCGTCGCCGACAGCTTCGAGGCCCGCCAGGGCGTGATCGAGACGGCGGACATCTTCAGCGACCAGGCGCGCGGACGGGCGATCTCCGCCACCGAGCCGGTGACCCGCGGCGCCGCGGACGCGGCCCGCCGCCTCCTGCCCGGCTGGATGGCCGGCACCGCCGCCCACGTCATCGAAAAGACCGGCTACCGCGTCACCGAGTTCGCCGGCAACAGCGTGGAAGGCATCGTCGAGGACACGCTGAACGACCGGCTGGACGCGATGAAGGACGGCGGGGCGGCGCCGGTCCGTCACTACGCCATCGAACTCGGGCGCTTCGCCACCCCGGCCAACGCGGAGTCCTTCGCCGCCGCCGCCGCCCAGCGCGGCGTGCGCGGCACGGTCGATTTCGCGCCGCTGCCCGGCGGCAACGCCCCCTACGCCGTGCGCACCGGACGCTACGCCGCGGCCGACGAGGCCGCCCGCGCGCTGGACGCGCTGACGCGGGCGAACGGGGTGTCCGGAACCGTCGTCACCCTTGCCGAAGCGGGAGAGCGCTGAACGCCATGACTCCGGTGAACGGAAAAGGATTTGGTTTGGCCGGCGCCCTGGCGCTGGCGCTGCTCGCCGCCGGATGCGCGGACAAGCCACGCGCCGCGCTGGACAGCGTGTCCTTCACGGTCGCCCCCGCCGCCAACGACACCACGCCGGTCGCCATCGACCTCGTGTCCGTGCGCGACAAGGCGCTGGTGGACAAGCTGGGGGCGCTGACCGCCGCGGAGTGGTTCGCCCAGCGCGAGCAGTCGATGCGCGACCATCCGACCACGCTCGGCGTGACGAGCTGGGAGCTGGTCCCCGGCCAGACGCTGAAGACGGACCTGCCGCCGGGCGAGCCGGCCTGGGCGATCCTCGTCTTCGCCAACTATGCCACGCCGGGACCGCACCGCCTGCGCGTGCCGGACACACGAACGCTGACCCTCACCGCCGGGGACAAGGATGTCGAACTGGTTCCGTGATGTTCTTTCCCATTCCGTGAGGGCCAAATGACCGAGGCGCGCGACATTCCCGACGCCATCGACTGGCACGACGGGATGCTGCTGGCCCCGCAGCATTTCCAGCAGCAGGCGCTGCGGCACGAGCGGCAGCTGACCTACCATGTCCGGCAGGCGCGGCCCTTCCATTGGGGCGTCGTCCATCTTCAGGTCGACCGCGTGCAACTCGTCTCCGGGCTGGTCCAGGTGCGCGAGCTGGAGGCGATCCTGCCCGACGGCCTCGTCGTGGACTACCGCGCCGGGATCGACGAGCCGCTGGAGGTGGACATCTCCGCCTACGCCGACCCGGTGGGGCAGACGCAGATCACCATCCACCTGATCGTTCCCGCCGCCCGCGGCGACCGTGCGCCGGGGCCGGGGGAGACGCCGCGCTACGTCTCGGTCGAGGGCGCGCCGGTCGCCGACCAGCATGGCGGGGAGGAGCTGTCGATCGCCCGGCTGCGCCCGCGGCTGGCGCTGTTCGCCACCACCGGCCCGACGCAGAAGCCGCCGCAGAAGTTCGCCTCCATGCCGATCGCGCAGGCGACCTTCCGCAACGACGCCTTCGTGCTGACCGACTTCGTGCCGCCGGCGCTGACCGTTGCCGCCAACGCGCCGCTCGGCCGGCTGGGGGCGGAGGTGGTGCGGCGCGTGCGCGAGAAGGCGCTGTTCCTGGCCGAGCGTTCCGGCGTGGGCAACGGCAACCCGGCGACCGAGCTGGCCGAGGCGGCGCGGGCGGAGATCCGCAGCCTCGTCACCGGCCTGCCCCCGCTGGAGGCGCAGCTCGGCGTCGGCGTCTGCCACCCGTTCGATGTCTACATGTCGCTGTGCACGCTGGCCGGGCACCTGTCGGCCTTTGCCAGCGGTGCCGTGCCGGCCAAGCTGTCGCGCTACGACCACGACGACCCGATGGCGAGCTTCGGTGAGGTGCGCGATTTCATCCTGCGCATGATCGACCGGGTGAAGGAGGGCGTCGCCCGCATCCCCTTCACCTTCGAGGACGGCATGTTCGGGCTGCCGATGGACGAGGCCTGGCTGAAGGGCCGGCTGGTCGTCGGCGTGCGCGGCCCGGCGTCGGCCCCGGTCAGCGAGGTCGCCGCCTGGATGGAGAACTGCATCGTCGCCTCCCGCTCGCGGCTGGAGACGCTGTCCGGCCTGCGCGTGAAGGGGGCCGAGCGCGTCGCGCTGGACGACAGCGGCGAGGGCGGTGTGGCCGCCCCGCGCGGCGTGGTGCCGTTCGAGATCAAGGTCGATCCCCGCTACATCGTCCCCGGCGAGCGGCTGGAGATCTGGAACCCGGACTCGCTGGGCAGCCGCTTCCGCCCCGTCGAGATCACCCTCTTCGTCAGCGCCTGAGGCTGGGAATGACCGCCATGCTGCACCGCCGGGATCTGGTCGATCACTTCCTCGCCTTCGCGCGGGAACTCCAGAAGCACCGCGCCGCGGTCGGGGCGGGCCGTCCCGCCGCCGCTGCGGCGAAGCCAGAGGGCGCCGCGGGGGAGACGGCGGACAGCCTGCCGGCCTTTCTGACCGAGGACGCCCTGGCGATCCCGGCGCCCCGCGGTGGCATCGCGGCGGTGCCGGCCCTGGCGCTGGAGCCCGACGCCGAGATCATCATCCGCCGCCTTCAGGACTTCCTGGAGGCGCAGGCGGTCCAAGTCGGGCGCACCGGCACCGACCTGATGATCAGCCAGCACCGCGAGGCCCAATACGCCATGGCGGCGCTGGCCGACGACCTGTTCATCCACGACGTGGAGTGGAACGGGCGGGAGCTGTGGCGCAGCGTTCTGCTGGAGCAGGCGGTGTTCCGCACCCGGCTGGCCGGCGAGCGGGTGTTCGACCGCATGGAGGCGCTGCTCGCCAGCAACGACCGTCGGCTGGTCCAGCTGGCGGCGGTGTATCTCTTCGTGCTCGGCATGGGCTTCAAGGGGCGCTGCCGGGTGCCGGGCGGCGAATCCACCCTGCGCGACTACAGCGCCCGCCTGTTCGAGTTCATCGCCGGCCGCGAGTCCGAGCTGGGCGCCGGTGTGCTGCCCGGCGGGCGCACGCTGATCCCCGCTGCCTACGCCTACACGCTGACCGACGGCAAGGCGCGCACGCTGGCGCGCGGGCCGCGCTGGCCGCTGGTGCTGGGGGCCATAGCCGGGCTGTGGCTGGTGCTGGGTCAGGCGCTCTGGTGGATGTCCACGGCGCAGCTTTCCAACGCGGCGGACGCGGTGCTTCAGGCATCGGTCCGCGTGACCCGCTGACGGGAGAGGACGGTTATGGAACTCCTGGCAGCGGTCCTGTCCGGCATCGCCGGAAACCAGATCTGGGTCTTCGCGGGGCTTCTCGTCCTCGTGTTGCTGATCATCGCGGTGATGGCGGCGATCCTGCTGCGCGCCCGCAGCGCCGCGCCGCCCGCCCCGGCGGAACCGGCGGCCCTGCCGCCGCCCGACGCGACGGCGGAGGAGGGCGGGGCGGTCCCCGCGCTGGCCGCCACCGCGCCGGACGTCACCATCCGCGACATCCGCCGCCTGTTCCGCGACGGTCTGGCCGCCTATCGCGAGACGCTGTCGCGCAACGTCTATCTGGTGCCCTGGTACCTGCGCACCGGCGTCGCCGCGTCGGATGACGCCGGCCTGCTGTCCTGCGCGGAGGAGGTGCGGCCGCCGGTGACCGCCGAGCGGCACGCGGGCTTCTCCTGGCGCTTCTACGACCGGGCGGTGGTCATCGACGTTGACGATCCCCGCGCCGCCTGGGCCGGCGTGCTCGACCTGCTGGGCCGCCGCCGCCCGATGCTGCCCGCCGACGGGCTGATCCTGACCGTGCCGCTGGCCGAGCTGGACGACGTGCGCCGCGCCACCGCGCGCGGGACGGAGCTGTACGCCCGGCTGTGGGAGATCCAGCGCACGCTGGGCTTCGCCCTGCCGGTCTATGTGGTGGTGACCGGCTGCGAGGAGGCCCCCGGCTTCGCGGCGCTGGCCGAGGCCTTGCCCCCGTCCCTGACCGGTGGGATGCTCGGCTGGTCGAGTCCCTACGCTCTGGAGACGGCCTTCTCCCCCGACTTCGTGAGCGAAGCGCTGCAGTCGCTGGCGGACGGGCTGCTGGCGGTGGAGCTGGAGGTGTTCGGCGCCACGGCCACGCCGGACGGCGCCCCGCTGTTCGCCCTGACGGAGCGGCTGACCGGGACGGAGGCGGCCTTGCGCGCCCTGCTCGGCACCGCCTTCAAGCGCACCGCCTATCAGGAAACGCTCTACGTCCGCGGCCTCTACTTCACGGGCCGCCCCGATCCCGACGCGGCGGCGCTGTTCGGGCGCGACCTGCTGAACCGCAAGATCTTCCCCGAGGCCGGCCTGCCCAAGCCGACCCGCGCGCTGGCCGCCTCCCGCGCGTGGCGCCGCTATTCCTGGCCGGTGGGGACGGGGGCCGCCGCGCTGGCCGCGATTCTGCTGCTGTGGATGGGGGTGCAGCGCGCCTCCACCCTGTCGGACCGGCTGGTTCCGGTCCTGGCCGATATTCCGGGCGGGCTGCAGCAGCTCGCCGACCAGCGCCCGGCGGTCGAGGCCGGGGCGCCGATGACCGCCGCCTACGGCGATCCGGCCGCCCGCTTCGTGCAGGGCGTGACCATGCTGCCCACCGACTGGACCTTCAACCCTCTGCCGGCCTCCTGGATCAGCGGCGTTCCGGATTCGGTGTCGGGGGCGCTGGCCGTCGGCTACCGCCGGCTGGCCCTGTCCACCGTGCGCGACGTTGCCGAGGACCGGCTGCGCCGCCTGACCCGCGATGGCGGGGTGGGGCCGGCGGGGGTGGGCGCCTTCGAGCGGCTGCGCGCCTTCGCGGGCGAGATCGGCATCGCCGAGGGGCTGGCCCGCGCCTACAACAACGTGGACGCCCGCGACCCGACCCTGCCGCTGGACGAGGTGCTGGACTTCGCGCTGGGCTCCGGCGTGGCGCGCGGTTTTTCCGCGCGGCTGCACGGCTGGGAGATCGACCAGCCGCCGGGCGGCACCGCCATCCCGGCGCCGGGACCAGGGGCGCAACGCCCCATCGACCTGACCGCCCACCGGGCGGAGGTCAGCCGCCGTTTCCGGCAGTACGCCGACGCCTATCTGCGCGACCTCGCCATGGGCGGCCTCGCCGCCGCGCGGCTGTCGGTCGCCGCCAGCGAGCTGGAGCTGCTGGCTGGCGGGGCGCGCTCCGGCGCCGACGCGGCGGCGGCCTACGCCGAGGTGCTGTCGAGCCTGGAGGACGCCGCCCGCGGCCTGGGGGCGGAGCGCGGCGCCTGGATCGGCGCCAACGGCCCCGTCCTGCCGCCGGAGTTCGAGGCGCTGCTGGGCCGGCTGGAGAAGTCCGACCTGCTCGGCCCCAACCTGCGCGCCGACATCCTGGATCTGGCGCAGCGCCGCTACGACGAGGCGGGGGTGAGCGCGCGCAGTCTGGACTCGGTGATCGGCCGCCTGCTGGAACAGGCCCCCAGCGGAGGCGCCCGCTTGGCTCCGGCGGCGGAGCAGCTTCGCCGCACCCTGGCGGTGTGGATGGCCCGCCGCTTCATGAAGACGGACGACGCCGGCGCGCTGGCGATGCCCGCCGTGGGCGCCGGCTGGGACCGCGCCGCTCTGGACAGCATCCCGCCGCTGGTCGAGGACTATCTGCTGTTCGACGCCAAGGACCTGCCGCAGGCGCCGGCCATGCTCCGCACCTCCATGCGGGCGGCGGCGCAGCACCAGCTCCGCCAAGGGGTGGAGCGCATCCTCGCCCGCGCTTTGGCCGGCAGCCCGGCAGGCGGCGGGGTGGACCGGGCGGGTGGGCTGGCGCAGCTCCGCGCCTCGGCCCACGCGTTGCGCACCGCTTTCCCGGTGCTGGCCGAGACCATGCAGTCCTTCCGCCAGATCGGGCTGACCACCTCCGCCGACACCATCCGCGACACGGTGGCCCGGCAGGCCAACGCTGTGCTGGCCCAGGCCGACCGGCTGCTGGAGGGCGACCAGCTCTACCGGCCCGACGCCCACGCGCTGGACGTCTGGGTGGACGGGCCGCTGGTGCCGCACCTGCTGTTCGGGCAGACCACGCCGGCCGGGCTGGCGCTCTATCTCGGCAACGCCCGGCAGGAGGTGACGGTGCTCGCCCGCGACATCGCCGCCCCGGTGGTGGAAATCCTGGAGCGCCCGGTGATGGGCGCCGGGACCGGGTCTGGCGCCGCCTCCAAGTGGGCGCGCATCATCACCGAGCTGGACAAGTACGACGGCGGGCGCCCGAACAGCTCCCTGGCGCAGCTGGAAAAGTTCGTGACGGTGGAAAGCGCCGCGGTGGACGCCGCCGGTTGCCAGAATCTCGGCGCCATCGACGGGGTGCCGGACGACTTCTTCCGCAGCCGTCTCGCCGAGCTGAAGCAGTGGATCGCCACGCGCTGCGTGCTGGCCGCCGACGCCCGCGTCTACGACGCCTACGTCGACATGGCCGCGTCCTTCAACGAGATGCTGGCCGGCCGCTTCCCCTTCGCCGCCGCCGCGGTGCCGGGCGAGGACGCCGACCCGGCGGCGGTGCGCGCCTTCTACGAGCGGTTCGACGCGCGGTCGGCCTTCGTGCTGGAGGGCTTGCGCCGCGGCGAACGCTTCGGCACCGCCGGGCGCGAGGCGCTGCGCTTCGTGGAGACGATGGAGCGGGCGCGTCCGCTGCTGATCGCCGCGGTGACCCCGGACCAGAGCGGCGGCTTGGCGCTCGACCCCGCCTTCCGTGTCAACCGCGGCCGCGAGGCCGGGGGCAGCGACATCATCGAATGGAAGCTCGCCACGCCGAACGGCGCCCTGTCCAGCGTGCTGCCGCGGACGCCGTTGCGCTGGTACCCTGGCGACAAGCTGAGCCTGACGCTGCGCTGGGCCAAGGATGGCACGGTGCTGCCGGTGTCCGGCGTCGGTGCGGGGGTGACGGTGGACGGCCCCTCGCTGCGCTTCGACTATGACGGTCCCTGGGCGCTGTTCGCCCTGGCCGGCCGGCAGGCCGCGCCTCAACGCGACCGCCGCCCCGGCCCGGACACCGAGCCGCTGCTGCTGTTCGAGGCCACGGCCAGCGGCCCAGTCAAGGAAGCCGCCGCCGCTGCCCCGATGCCGATCGCTCCGGCGGTGCAGGCGGTGCCGCAACCCGCGGTGAAGCCCAACGTGCGGGTCTTCATGACTCTGGCGGTCAAGCGCACCGTCTTGGCCGACGGCAAGCCGCCGCGCGAGGAGAAGGTGGCCGTGCCGGCGCTGCCCGCGCAGGCGCCGCCGCTCGCCCCGGTCGGCTCCATGCGGCGGATGCCCGGCTTGGCCGGATGGCCGGCGCCCTCCGGGGCGGTGGCTCCGGCGGATCGCGCCTTCTTCGATCTGGGCAACGCCCCGTCCCAGCCCCCGATGCTCCGCCCCGCGGCCCAACGCTTCCCGTGAGCAGTTCCATGACCACCACGCCCCACCCTCTGATCGACATCGGTGCCCTGCTCCAGCCCATCCCCGGCGACGATCCGGCGGGCGAGGACCTGCGCCATGGCCCGGAATTCGACGCGCTGACCGAGGCGCGCCGGATGGACGACGATCTGGACCAGGGCATCTGGCAGACCACCGTCAAGAAGGCCGACTGGAAGGGCGTCGTCCAGCAGTCCTCGGACCTGCTGACGACCCGCACCAAGGATCTTCAGGTCGCGGCGTGGCTGGTCCAGGCGCTGGGCCACCTGCACGGCCCGGCGGGGCTGGCGCCGGGGCTTCTGCTGGTCCATGGGCTGGTCGAGGATTTCTGGGAGGGCCTCTATCCGCGCCTGGACGACGGCGATCCGGAGCCGCGGCTGGCGCCGCTGGTCTGGCTGGACAGCCAGTTGTCGCGCGACCTGATGGCGACCGCCATCACCCAGCCGGGACCGCACACCGACGAGACGCACCGTTTCCAGGATTGGCAGAACGCCCAGCGCCTGCGCAAGCTCGCCACCCGCGATCCGCGCGCCTTCCACGCGGCGGTCGATGACGGCGAGGTGACGGTTGAGCAGATCCTCGCCGCCCAGGACCGCACGCCGCCGGACTTCTACCAGACCCAGCACGGTCATCTGCGCGACACGGTGACGGCGGTGCGCACCCTGGCGGCGGAACTGGACGCCGTGGCCGGCCGCGCCGCCCCCGGCTTCAGCCAGCTGCTGAAGACCCTGGAAAGCCTGATCCAGTTCCACCGCGAGGCGCTCGCCAAGCGCGGCATCGATCCGGACGGCGCCGCCGCCGTGACGGAGGAGGCCGAGGGCGGGGAGGGAGCTACCATCGACGCGTCCGCCGAGATCATCCCCGCCGCCGCCTTCGCCCGCCCCGGCGGGCCGCGGACCCGGCAGGAGGCCTACGCGATGCTGCACCAGATTGCCGATTTCCTGGCGCGGGAGGAGCCGCACAGCCCGACCTCCTACCTCGTCCGCCGCGCCGCCGCCTGGGGGAACCTGTCCCTGCCGGAGCTGTACGCCGAGCTGCTGGGCGACCGCGGCGAGGTCGGGCGGATCTTCGGACTTCTGCGGCTTGAGGAGCGCTGAGCCATGCCCCGCATCCTGCTTGACTATCCCGGCATCAAGGGCGAGTCGCTGATCCGCAACTACAAGAATCTGGCCGACTGCGTCAGCTTCGACCTGTCTTCGGGCAAGCGCGAGGTCGGCGGCTTCAACTACGACGACCCGATCGAGGAGACCTCCTATTTCAGCGGCCGGAAGGCGCAGAAGCAGGACAAGCTCGGCGTCGACAGCCTGAAGCTGGAGCGCCACTTCGACCTCGCCTCGCCCAAGCTGATGCAGGCGGCCTTCGATCCGCAGAAGAAGGACGTCACCGCGACGATCCACTTCTTCCGCACCTTCGCGCAGTTGCAGGGCGGCGAGCATTTCGGCGAAAGCGACATCTTCGCCGAGCCGTACCTGACCATCATCCTGAAGAACACGCAGATCACCGAATACGTGCTGTCGGTTGACGACGACGACAGCAGCAACGGCACCGAGACCATCTCGCTGGCCTTCGACCAGTTGCAGATGACCTACCAGCACCAGATCGACGGCCGGAAAATCGGCCAAATCCGTGGCGACATCACATTGGCGAGCAAGTCATGACCCAGTCGAACCCGTCGGCCCTGACCGGCGACACCACCCTCCTGTCCCGCAACGGCGAGGGGCGCCGCGGTCCGGCGCGCCGGGCCGAGCATTTCCTGGAGCAGGTGATGTTCCAGAGCCGCTGGCTCCTGGCGCCGCTCTATGTCGGCCTGGTGGGCGCGCTGCTGATGATCGGCTGGCGCTTCGCGCTGGAACTGGTGCACGCGCTGCCGCTTCTGATCCACGGCACGGAAAACGACATCATCCTGATCGTGCTCGGGCTGGTCGACCTGACGATGGTCGGCAACCTCGTGCTGATGGTGATCTTCAGCGGTTACGAGAACTTCGTCTCGAAGATCGACGTCGCCGGCCACGCCGACCGCCCGGAATGGATGGGCAAGCTGGATTTCAGCGCGCTCAAGGTGAAGCTGATCGCCAGCATCGTGGCGATCTCCTCCATCCAGATCCTGAAGACCTTCATGAACGTGTCGGAGGTCTCCGACCGCGACCTGATGTGGCTGGTCGCCATCCACGTCACCTTCATCGTCTCCGGCGTCCTGCTGGCGACCATGGACGTGCTGGTCAAGAAGAGCCACGCGCACTGACATCCGGCAGGAAAGGAGAGGGCATCATGATTCGGTACGCGCTGGCGTTCCTCGCCATCCTTCTGACCGGCCTACCCGGAGCGTCGAGGGCGGAAACGCCCCCTGGGCCATCGAAGGTGGTGGTCGGCACCTACGTCAACCAGATCACCGGGGTGAACCTCCGCGACAATCAGGTCAATGTGGACTTCTACGTCTGGTTCCGCTGGGACGACGACTCCCTGAACCCGCTGGAGACGTTCGAGTTGATGAACGGGCGGATCGAATCCCGCACGCCCACCCCGGTCCGCAAGCTGAAGGACACCAACTATGGGCAGGCGCGCGTCCAGGCCGTTCTGAACCAGCCCTGGGACGTCAGCCGCTTCCCCTTGGACACCCAGACCATCCGTCTGGTGATCGAGGACAGCGACCAAACGGCGGAATACGTGGTCTATGTGCCGGACACCGACAACAGCACCGTTGATCCCGACGTCGACGTCTCCGGCTACACGCTGATCAACAACGGGTCCACCATCTCGGCGCACCACTACCGCACCAACTACGGCGACATCACCCTGCCGAAGAACCACGAGTCCGTCTATTCCCGCTACACCCACGCGATCACCCTGGAGCGGCCGGATTCGGTCTATTACATCAAGACCTTCTCGACCATCTTCATCTCCTCGCTGGTGGCCTTCCTGGCCTTCCTGGTGAAGCCGGTGGACCTCGACCCCCGCTTCGGCCTGGGCATCGGCGCGCTGTTCGCGGTGGTCGCCTGCTACTTCGTCATCGCCAGCGACCTGCCGCGCAGCAGCGGCTTCACCCTGTCGGACCGGGTCAACCTCGCCTCCATGGGCATGATCTTCCTCAGCCTGATGCAGAGCGCGGTGTCGCTGATGATCTACGAGCGGAACGCGGCGAAGGCCCTGATCCTGGACCGCTGGTCCCTGGTGATCTTCCCCGTCGCCTACGCGCTGCTGTGCGTCTGGCTGACCACGGTGTGAGTCTGGCGGAGGGCGCCGTTCCGGCCTGAGCTTCGCCACAATCCTTCGTCATGCTCCGCGAAGAGCGACGAGGGAGAGTGGGATGATCGGAAACCGGACGGCGCTGGCGGCTGCGGCGTTTCTCGCCATCGGAATCGCGGTGGCGGGCTGGTCGGCGGGGCGCGAGGTCGCCCAGGTCCGGTTGGCCGACCGTTTCGTCACCGTGAAGGGCTCCGCCGAGCGCGAGGTCAAGGCCAACCTCGCCCTCTGGCCAGTGCGCTTCGTCGCCACCGGCGACGACCTGTCCGCCGTCCAGGCGAAGACGGCGGCGGACGAGAAGGCCGTGCTGGCCTTTCTGGAACGCTACGGGCTGGGCGCCGACGCCGTCGTCTCGCGCTCGCTCGATCTCGTGGACCTGCTCGCCCAGGCCTACCGCCAGGGGCCGGCGGACCAGCGCTACATCCTCACCCGCACCCTGATGATCCGCAGCCCGGACGTGGAGCGGGTCGACCGCGCCAGCCAGAATCTGGCGGAGCTGCTCGACCAGGGCGTCACCCTGGGCGGGGAGCCGGGCATGGGCTCCGGCCCCAACTACCTGTTCACCCGGCTGAACGACGTGAAGACCGAGATGATCGCCGAGGCGACTGCTAAGGCGCGCGAGGCGGCGACCCAGTTTGCGACCGACAGCGGCGCCACTCTGGGTGGCATCCGCCGCGCCAACCAGGGTCTGTTCCAGATCCTCGCCCGCGACGAGGCCCCCGGCATCATGGAAAGCCGGCAGATCGACAAGGTCGTCCGCGTCGTGTCCACGCTCGACTGGGAACTGGTGGATTGACGGGGCAGCAGCGCTCCGCCCGCTCCCTCGCTGTATAGGTCGCCTATATATTGGATTCGCCGCATCCGGCCGTCCCCCGCCCAAAAGGCGGCGGGCGGCGCAGCCTGCGGATGGCTGATGGGCCCTGATGGTGCGGAAACTGACAATCCTGTTCCCGTAATCCGTCGATTGCGCCGCCAAGCGAACAATAAACCTTCGTCCAGTGCCAAAATACGCTCAGGAAATCGGCAGAATGGGCAGATGTCGTGCATCGTTTGCACGATGCACTTCGTGGGTTGAGCGGTTGTTCAGATCGCCATCCTACACTCTCGCGCCGATATTCCTCGAAAAACGACGATTCTGTCAAAAAGCGCTAGTTCACCTGCGCCGAGCATGGTTATATAGCCAACGTATATAGCGAATTCGGGGTGCCCGCTCATGTCCGTCCAACCGCAGGTGTCGTTCGCCGGGCCGCACGCGTCGCCGATCGGCGCGGAGCGCATCCGGCTTTTGGAGGCGGTGGGGCGCGAGGGCAGCATTTCCGGCGCGGCGCGGTCGGTTGGCGTCACCTACAAGGCGGCCTGGGACGCCATCGACGCCATGAACAACCTGTTCGGCCGCCCGCTGGTCGAGGCGCAGGCCGGCGGAAAGCGCGGCGGCGGAACCGCCTTGACGCCGGACGGCGTGCGGCTGGTCGCCACCTTCCACCGCCTGCAGAGCGAGATGGTCCGCGCCTTCCAGGTGCTCGAACCGGAACTCAACGGCACCGGCCTCTCAGCGGCCAGCCTGATGTGGGGATTCTTCATGCGCACCAGTGCCCGCAACGCCCTCCGGGGCACCGTTACCGCCATCACCGACGGGGCGGTGAACGCCGAAGTCACCCTGGCCGTCTCGGACCAGACCTCGATCGTCGCGATCATCACCCGTGACAGCGTGCGCGACCTGGGCCTGTTCCCGGGGCGCGCGGCGACGGCGCTGATCAAGGCGCCTTTCGTGATCCTCGCCCCGGCGGACGAGGCGAAGCGCACCTCGATGCGCAACCGCGTGGAAGGCGTGGTGGCCCGCCGCGAGGACGGCGCGGTCAACAGCGAGATCACCCTGGACATCGGCGGCGGCAAGACGCTGACCGCCATCATCACGCTGCGCAGCGCCGACGACATCGGCCTGAAGCCCGGCGACCCGGCCTGCGCGCTGATCGACGCATCGCACATCATTCTTGCGGTGGATTGACGATAGATCGGAAGGAGTTTTCGAATGACGCGTTTCCTGCTTGCCGCCGTCGCGCTGCTGTCCGTCTCGGCGACGGCCCGGGCCGACGAATTCAACGTTGCGGTCGCCGCGAACTTCACCGCCCCGGCGAAGGAGATCGCCACCGCCTTCGAGCAGAAGACCGGCCACAAGGCCGTTCTGAGCTTTGGCGCGACCGGCCAGTTCTACGCCCAGATCAAGCAGGACGCGCCCTTCGTCGTCTTCCTCGCCGCCGACGACGAGACCCCGAAGAAGGCGGTGGAGGAGGGCTTGGCCGTTCCGGACTCCCGCTTCACCTACGCCGTCGGCCGTCTGGTGCTGTGGACCAAGGCCGGCGACGCGCCGCTGGGTGAGGACACGCTGCGCAAGGGCGCCTTCGAGAAGCTGTCGATCGCCAACCCGGCGACCGCGCCCTACGGCCTCGCCGCCGTGCAGACTCTGAAGAAGATGGGCGTCTACGAGGCGATCCAGCCGAAGATCGTCCAGGGCAACAGCATCGCCCAGGCCTTCCAGTTCGCCGAGACCGGCGCCGCCGAACTCGCCTTCGTGGCTCTGTCCCAGGTGATCGCCAAGCCGGACGGCACCCGCTGGCCGGTGCCCGAAGCGCTGCACGACCCGATCTTCCAGGACGCCGTCCTGCTGAAGAAGGGCGCCGGCAACGAGGCCGCCACGGCCTTCCTCGCCTTCCTGAAGGGGCCGGAGGCCGCCGCGGTGATCTCCAAGTACGGCTACGGCACGCGGGCGCCGAACTGACCATGCCGGCCTCCCTGGGAAGGACAGCCCGCCGATGAGCTGGCAACCGATCATCCTGACGCTGGAGCTGGCGGCGCTGACGACGGTCATCCTGCTGATCGTCGGCACCCCCCTGGCCTGGTGGCTGGCGCGGTCCGGAGCCTGGTGGAAGGAGGCGGTGGCTACGGTGGTGGCGCTGCCTCTGGTCCTGCCGCCGACGGTTCTGGGTTTCTACCTGCTGATGCTGCTGGGGCCGAACGGCCCCGGCGGGTGGCTGGCCTCCCTGTGGGGCGCCCGCTCCATGGCCTTCACCTTCGAAGGGCTGGTCATCGGATCGGTGCTGTACTCCATGCCCTTCGTGGTGCAGCCGATCCGCAACGCCTTCGAGGCGTTCGGCGACCGCCCGCTGGAGGCGGCGGCGACGCTGCGCGCCTCGCCGCTCGACACCTTCTTCACCGTGGCGGTGCCGCTGGCCCGCCGCGGCTTCCTGACCGGTGCCGTGCTGGGCTTCGCCCACACCATGGGCGAGTTCGGCGTCGTCCTGATGATCGGCGGCAACATCCCCGGCCAGACCAAGGTCCTGTCGGTGGCCATCTACGACTATGTCGAGACGCTGCAGTGGGACGAGGCCCACCTGCTGGCCGGTGGCATGCTGGTCTTCTCCTTCACGGTGATCCTGACGATGATGATGCTGGAGAAGCGCATCGGGCGGGGCGGGCGATGAGCCTGTCGGCGCATTTCCACGGGACGCTCGGCCAGTTCGCCCTGGACGTGGCGTTCGAGGCGCCGGGCCGCGGCATCACGGCGCTGTTCGGCCCGTCCGGTTGCGGCAAGACCTCGGTGCTGCGTTGCGCAGCCGGATTGCAGCGGCTGAACGGGCGCTTTGCCCTGGACGGCGACGTCTGGCAGGAGGGGCGGACCTTCCGGCCGACGCACAAGCGGCCCATCGGCTACGTCTTCCAGGAAGCCAGCCTGTTCCCCCACCTGTCGGTGCGCACCAACCTGCTGTTCGGCCATCGCCGGACGGTGGGCCGCGGCGTGCCGGAGCACATCCGCTTGGACGACGTGGTCGATCTGCTGGGGCTGGGGCATCTGCTCGACCGCTCGCCGGAGCATCTCTCCGGCGGCGAGCGCCAGCGGGTCGGCGTGGGCCGCGCGTTGCTCTCGCAGCCGCGCCTGCTGCTGATGGACGAGCCCCTGGCGGCGCTCGACCGCTTCAGCAAGGAAGAGATCCTCCCCTATCTGGAGCGGCTGCACGGCGTGCTGTCCGTCCCCGTCCTCTATGTCAGCCACGACATCGCGGAGGTCGAACGGCTCGCCGACCATCTGGTGCTGCTGCGCCAAGGGCGCGTCGTCGCTGCCGGCCCAATGCAGGAACTTCAGGCAGATCCCACCCTGCCCATCGCCCGCATGCCCGAAGCCGGGGTGACCCTGCCCGCGGTGGTGGCGGGGCGGGAGGACGCCTATGGTCTGACCCTGCTGCGGCTGGACGGCGGCCACCTGCTCGTTCCAGGCGATCTCGGGCCGCAGGGCACGGCGCGGCGCGCTCGGATCGCGGCGTCGGACGTCAGCCTCGCCCGCAACCCGCCGGAGGGCAGCACCATCCTGAACGCGCTCCCCGCCCGCATCGTCGCGGCGGAGCGGCAGGACGAGGTGCAGATGATGGCCGTCGTGGCCCTTGGCGAGGAGGGCAGGGGGGCGCGCATGCTCGCCCGCGTCACCCGCAAGAGCTGGGACGCCCTCGGCCTGTCTCCAGGCCAGCGGGTCTACGCCCAGGTCAAGGGCGTGGCCCTGGTCCAGGAAACGATGTGATTCGGATGGGCGTTGCGCTCAGCCCGGCGTGAAGCGCTTGGGCAGGCGCAGCGCCCCCGTTCCCATCGCGATTCCGAACAGCACGCACAGCAGTCCGGCGGCGTGGGCCAGCGTGAAGGCCTCGCCCAGGAACAGCACGGCGGCCAACACGCCCGCCGCCGGTATCAGCCCGGTGAACAGCCCGGCCCGGTTGGCCGGGACATGAGCGATCCCGCGCATCCACAGCACCACCGCCAGCAGGCCGCCGGTCAGGCCGGACGCCACGAACAGCAGCCAGACCCAGCCGGGCACCGCGGACGGATCGAAGCCGCCCAGCGTCGCCAGGGCGCCCGGCGCCATCATCGCCGCGGCCAGCACATTCGCCAGACAGGTCAGCGCCAAAGGCGGAATCCTCCCGCCGAGCTGTCGCGCGAAGACTCCGTACAGCCCCTCCGACACCACCGCGCCCAGCACCAGCGCGTTGCCGACGACGGAATCGTCGGGTCCACCGCCGCCACCGGGGCGCAGATTCAGCGCCACCATGCCAACGACCGCCAAGGCGATGGCCGCGGCGCTGCCGGCTCCGATCCGCTCGCGCAGGATCAGCGCCGCCCCGAGAGCCGTCATCGCCGGGATGGTGCTGGTGATGATTCCGGCGGCCACCGCGCTGGTCTCGCGCAGCCCATAAAGAAGGAACAGGTTGAACAGCACCATGCCGAACAGGGAGAGCAGGGCGAGGCTCGTCCAGTCCCGGCCATTGCGCGGCAGCGCCGCCGTTCCACCCCTGAGGGCAAAGGGCGCCAGAAGCACCGCGACCAGGGCGAAGCGCATTTCCGCCGCCACAAGCGGTGGGATATGGGATACGATCACCTTGGACGCTGGAACGGACAGGCCGACCAGGGCCATCGACAGGGCGAGATTGAGATAAGCGGCGCGCATGGGCCGCATTCTATGAGCGCCGCCGCCGTCTTACGGAAGCGGCATTTTCACGCAATGAATTTGCAAAGAATGCGTGTCATTCTTCGCGCCAAGGTCGCGGTACACAAGGGGCGGGGTATGTCGGAGCCGATCCTCGGGATCACCAATTGGATGCATCTGTTCCGCTGGATCGTGAAGCTGATCCGTGACGAATACGGCGTGGATGAAAAGGTCCTGACCCGCAACGCCGTGCTGGACGGCGGAATCGGCCTCACCGCCGAGCAGCTGGAACAGGTTCTGGACCACATCGCCGAAACCTTCGAGCTGACCTTCCCCGAGAACACCCTGAACGAAACCGTGCGGTTGGAAGACCTCTGCACGCTG